>JBLIHL010000513.1:0-4698 GCA_047635895.1 Paracoccaceae bacterium
ATCGTCGGAGTGACTCCAATACGCCTCGGCGTTCTGCCCGCCGAAGGTGACCTGCCAGAGGTTCTTGAAGCGAACCTCCTCGGGAAGGATTAGCTCGTTGACCAGGGTGCAGCCCGGGACGGGCGCGACCGCAGGGGCAGTGTCGATGGCCTTGCCCGACTCACCGTTGTACGCACAGGAGGAAACCGCGAGCACCACGGGAACCGACCAGGCGGAGAGAGTCCGGAAGGGCGACGTCCGCGGATGGCTCGAAACAGCGTTCGAGACCAGAGACGAAAAGGTGGGGGCCAGGTGCAGCATGGAGCAAGTAGGGGGCGGTCAGTGACGATGGGTGGACGAGGAGCCGGAAGGCGGGGGGACAGGATCGTAGCCTGCTTTCGCAAAGGGCTGGCAGCGCAAGAGGCGCCAGGCGATCAGGCCGCTCGCGTGCAGGACGCCATGGGTTCGGAGGGCTTCCTCAGCGTAGGCGCTGCACGTCGGAGAGAAGCGGCACGTCTGGACGGGCTTGAGCCGTGAAAGGAAGACGCGATAGAAGCGGATGGGCAGCAGCAGCAGCGTTCGGGTGCCGGCTGAGAACGCCTCGGTAAGGCCTCCGATCGCGGCGAGCAGGACGCGCTGCATGGCTGGGCCCTCCTGCAGGGAATCCTGCAGCGGAAGATCCTGCAGCGGAAGATCATGCAGCGTCGGGTCCTCTACGGGCGGGCTCATTGGCCCCCCCCGGGTGCGCCACCACGGTCGGCGACCTCAGAGTGAGAGGTCTTCGCCCGATGGGGTTTCTCCGCGCGCCCTGCGATCTTGGTCGCAAGTCGCGTGAGTTCCTGGAGGGTGTCGCGCGTATTTGGCTCGAGTCGCGGCTCGGCCGGGATCAGCACGAAGTCGTAGGCGGGGAGCTCTGGGGCGGCCAGTCGGAACGCTTCCCGGAACACGCGGCGGACGCGGTTCCGCTTCACGGCGAGTTTCCAGATCTTCTTGGATACGGACAGGCCGAGTCTCGGGTGCCCAAGGCCGTTGGGGACTCCCACGAGCATCAGGATAGAACCCTTGGCCCGCTGACCCCGGCGGTACACGTGACTAAAGTCGCGGGTTCGTCGCAGGTGGAACGGTCTTGGAAATCGGAGGCGAGAAGGCATCGAAGGCCTGCCATTTTGCCCGCTCTCAAGCCATGCTTCACCAACCCATGAAGGAAACCAGCCAGGAACCGGAGACGAAGCCAGTCGGTCAGCCAGCGGGGAAGGTAAATCTCGCCGGTCCAAGGCCATTTGGCGCGGGAGTTGACCCTAGTGAATCTCCTGGGTCCTTTCCTGCGTCCGGGGAGGCCGCGAGTGGGCACCGCGAATCGGGGTCCGGCCACGAATCCAGCGCGGGGGGGCGCCCCAGGAGGCCTACGACGTTCAGCTGTGCCCTCGGGCGGACCTGGAGCCGGGCGAATGCGCTGGACCTGGACAAGATCCTCTACCAAGCCCGCGAGCTTTCGGGCAGGCGGCGTACAGAAGCGCCTTTCAGCGTCTGGCCTTCCCTTGGGAATGGCTCGGAGGGCGATTGGATGGCGGAGGTTCTTGGACCCTTCGAAGAGGAGGGCCGCGGGGCCGAGGCAGCCGCTCATTTCGCGCCACCGCCAGCCGGAGCGCTGGTTCGAGGTCTGGAGATCCCCACCATGGGAATCGAGGTCAAGGCCGTGGTGGTTCGTTGGAGTCTGGCTCAGCCCTTTGCGGACTTCTGCCACGCGGTGGTGGGCCTCCTGGCCTCGGGCTGTCCGGTCATCCTACTCTCAGATCCCACGCTGCCCATGCTGGCGGAGGCGCTCTTCGAGCGTCTCGCAGAGTGCGTTTCCGGCCCTTCGCTGTGGCTTCTTCACGAGGACGGACTCGACGTGCTCCGGCACGCCGCGGGCCAGCCGGATGTGGCGATCGATTGGGCGGAGCCCGACGCTGGCCTGCTCCCCGGCGTTGTTTCCGTGCGGAAGATACGCGCGGATCTTGAAGGTATCCACGCGGCCCGAGCGGCCGCCGAGGCGTTGGAGCGCGAGCGCGCCGGGTGGTTCGGCTCCGGGGTGGTGGCGGCGCCGCTGGCCCCGGTTCGGATTCGGGCGATGACCTCCGAGGTCTTGGCCCTTGAGTCGACGTCTGATGCGGGGCTTGATGCGGATAGCGCGGCCAGCGAGATCGTGGCGCGTGCCTTCGGCCCTCTCGTGCTGGGCGGCTTCTCATGCGCGGCGGTGAATCGAGTGCGCATTCCGGCACAGAGCTTCTCGGCGGTGTCGGAGGCGCTCCTCAAGCGCCTGGATGAAGTCGAGTCCGATCCGTGCTTTGATCCCCCCTTCTGGGTCCTCGACCGGCCAGAGCCCAGTGCACTTCTTCCTCACGCCAAGCGACTCGGACTGGACGAGGGGGCCACGCTGATCTTCGAGCGACGCGAAGCGCAGGAGGACGGCAAGCCGTACGGCATGGTCTTTACCAACGGTGAAGAGCGCATGCGCACCGCTGGCGCTGCCCGGACGCTCGGCGTCGTTCTGCTGATGCGCGGGGAGGTTCGGTCGTGATCGGGAAGCCGGCGGTCCGACATGCTCGGCTGGATCAGCCAGGAGCGCCGCTCCGCGTGGCACTCATCACGGACCCCGAGCATCCAGGGCTTCGTCCCGATGACGTCGGGTTGACCGAGGCGTTTGCTAGCGAAGGCGCGAGCGCGCGCCCGATTCCATGGGGCGACCGCGTGGACCCTGGGGCCTTCGACTTGGCCGTGATTCGGACGCCCTGGGACTACTTCCTGCGGCCGCTGCCGTTCCTGGCGTGGATCGGAGATCTCGAGATCCCCGTGCTGAATCCCGAGCGCGTCCTGCGATGGAATCACGACAAGCGTTACCTCTTCGAGCTGGATCTAGGCGGCTACGCGAAGATCCCGCGCACGATCCGGCTTGAGGCTGGGTCACGGGGCGGCGAGACCGCTGAGATGCTCGAGGAGCTCGGGACTCGCCGCGCGGTGGTCAAGCCCGTGGTCTCCGGTGGAGCGCACGGTACGCGGGTCATCTCGCTGGACTCACCGCTCGCCTGGGAGGCATGGGAGTCCGGGGCGTACCTGGCTCAGGCATTCGTCGCGACCGTCGAGCAGGCCGGGGAATGGTCGCTCGTGTACTTCGGCGGCGTGTTCTCGCACGCTGTGCTCAAGAAGGCCAGGCCCGGCGATTTTCGCGTGCAGGATGACCACGGCGGGACCGTGCACTTCGAGCCTGTGCCGGAGGGGCTGAAGGTGGCAGGCGAGCGAGTGCTCTCCGGATTGATGAGGCTCCTTGGCCTGGACCAGCCGCTGCCGTATGCGCGCGTGGATCTCGTGGAGGACTCCGTGACGGGGGAGGCTCTACTGATGGAGCTCGAGCTCATCGAGCCCGAGCTTTTTCTGCGTGCGGATGCTCTGGCGCCGGGGCGCTTCGCCCGCGCTGTGATCGACGCGGCTCTACCTCGAAAGGCGTAGCTGGCCGCAGGCCGCCGCGCTGTCGAGGCCGCGGGACCAGCGGATGGTCGCGATCAGTCCACCCTCGATGAGCGCGTCGCGGAAGGCCTCCGCGCGGCCGGTATCCGGCCTGCCGAACGGGAGGTCGGGCGTCGGGTTGTAGGGGATGATGTTGACGCTGCAGCGGCGCCCGTGGAGGCGCTCGGCGAGCCTCTGGGCGTGGCCAAGGGAGTCGTTGTCGCCGCCCAGCAGCACGTACTCGTAGGTGATCTCGCGGCCGGTCGTTTCGAACCAGAAGTCGCCCGCCGCGAGAATCTCCTCGATGGGGACGCCGCGCATCGCCGGAACGAGGTGGTCGCGCTGGTCCTGATCCGGGGTGTGGAGGCTGATGGCCAGCTGGAACTTGGGGTCCTGGAGGGCGATCTTCCGCAGGCGGTCCGGGAAGCCGACCGTGGAGACGGTGAGCTTGCGCCCGCCGAGGCCCATCTCGTCGCGGACCACGGTGAGGGCGGCGTTGAGGTTCTCGTAGTTCAGGAGAGGCTCCCCGATGCCCATGACGACCGAACGGCGCAGGGGTCCGATGGCACGGCCGCGGACGTACTGCTCCACGATCTCGTGGGCCTCGAGGTTCCGGGCGAGCCCTAGAAGGCCCGAGGCGCAGAATGGACAGCCCACGGGGCAGCCAGCCTGGCTGGAAACACACAGGGTGGCCCCGCGCTCGTTGCCCTCCGCGTCCTCCCGGACGTGGGGCAGCGGCGGCATGTGAACCGTCTCTACCGAAAGGTCCCGGGAGGTGGCACCGCCGCCGCGGGCCTTGCCCAGCGGAAACGAGAGCAGGATCTTCGTGGTGCCATCGCGCGCGCGCACTTCATCCACGAGCGTGCTCGAGAAGATCGGCAGCTCGACTTCGAGTCGATCGCGGAGGGTGATCGGGAGGTCGGTCATCCCGGCGTAGTCCAAGCGGCCCTTCTCAAGCACGTTGCGCCGGATGATCTTCGCCTGGAACGGCTTGCCGCCCATGGCCTGCACTCGCTCTTTCAGCTCGTCCAGGGAAAGCTGGAGCAGCGTCGTGATGCCATCCTGTGAGCTTTCATCTGGGGATCCGCCTGGGGATCCGCCTGGGGACTCATCGAGTCCGTCGCTTCTGCCGCTATCTGCGGGCGCAGCGTCGCCATGGGTGCTCATCGGGGGGCCCTTAGCGGCTGAGGTGGGCGACGATGCGCTCGGCGAATTCCTCACCGAGCTCAAGTGCTT
>JBLIHL010000514.1:0-4688 GCA_047635895.1 Paracoccaceae bacterium
ACTTGCCACAGACCCAACCGGAGAGATGGCGACCGCCACCCTCTATGCCGCCGGCCTGGCTTCCTACACCATCACGGACGGCGCAGGCCGCAACCGCTGGGGTGACTACAGCCAGACCAGCCTCGACCCGGTGGACGGTTCGTTCTGGACCATCCAGGAACGCACGCGCAACCAGAGCAACTCCTGGGTGACGCACGTCGCCCAGCTTGAGCACGTCCCGGCGTGCGGCGGCATCAGCCGCTACTGCACCGCGATCGCTAACCCGACAGGAATCGCTGCGTCCATGGACGCCGTTGGCTCGACGAGCGTCGCCGCCAATGACCTGTTCCTGTTCAGCACCGGTCTGCCGAGCTCAACGTTCGGTCTCTTCTTCTATGGCCAGAGCCAGACGAGCGCGCCCGTCGGCGACGGAACGCTCTGCCTCAACAACCCGTTCTACCGACTGCCCCCTGTTCAAGCGTCCCTCTTCGGCACCGCGAACTTCGCGCTCGACCTGACGAACCTCGCCGACCCCATGGGCCAGATCCTGGTGGGCCAGACCTGGAACTTCTCCTTCTGGTATCGCCAAACCACACCCTCGGGCTTCAACTTCTCGGACGCACTGAACATCGAGTTCTGCGAATGACGTGCTAGGCCTGAAATGAGCGCTCCAGGTACCTGGAGCGCTCATTTCAGGCCTAGGAGCGTGTCGCGCATAGATGGATTCGCGCAGTGCGCTGCCTGGGTCGCTGAGCAAGGAGTTCCTAACCCGCTTCGTAACCGTAGCTACGTGCGGGTTCGGGCAACGCAGCGCAGCGACTCAGGCAGCGTGCTACGCGGATTCAGCTATGCGCGACACGCTCCTGGTCGACCGGGGGGGCGGGATGCTGTGTATCGAGATCACACTTCATCCGCTAGGTTGCACATGGACCTCTTGCTCTATGGCCCAGGAAGGCCACCTAAGAACATGCGACAATCGTGGATACTTGCCTGCACCCTCGCCACTGGGCTGGGTGCATCAACCATGGCATTGAATGCCAACGTCCCGGGCCTGACCCCATGGGCCCCTCTGTCACAAGATGCCGACGTGACTCCCCAGGCTCGTTTCGACGCGCTAGAGAAAGAAGCAGCGGACGCACGCAGCGCCTGGAGCCTGCGCGCTCGCGCGGCTCGTGAAGCCGGTGAGGCATTCGATGAGGCGAACCCGAACAAGGCGTTCGTCCCGCGCTTCGCCGCCGCTGCCAAGGAGCTCGCCGGCACCGAGGGCGCTGTGCCCTTCCTGTGGTGGTGCGCCGTCAAGACGAACTTCGCCGACGAGTCATACATGACTCTCCTTCGTGACCACGGCAAGAGCCCGCAGCTGGAGTCCATGGCTTCGAGTTTCGGGAGCTTGGAGCGCTACGTCGGCGATAACGTCGACGAAGCCCTCGGGTACCTGCAGACGATCGCCGAGGAGAACCCTGATCCACGCGTGAAGGCCTGGGCAACGTTTGGTATCCACTCCCCCACCATCAACACCGCGGCCATCGACTCCAAGGAGTTCACCACGGCCGAGGCCGCCATCATGGCGGCACTCAAGGACCTGGACGATGACCGCCTGAAGACGACCACCGGCCGCGCCATCGGCGTCCGCAAGAAGTTCAGCATCGGCATGGTCGCGCCCGACATCAAGGGCCCCGACATCGGCGGCGAAACGTTCAGTCTCTCTGACTACCGCGGCAAAGTTGTGTTCCTGGACTTCTGGGGAGACTGGTGACCGCCCTGCCGGGCCATGTACCCACACGAGCGGTCGCTCGTTAAGGAAATGAAGGACAAGCCGTTCGCGCTCATTGGCGTGAACTCGGACACCGTCGAGAAGGCGAACGCCGCCGTCGTACGCGAGAAGCTCAACTGGCGCAGCTTCCAAGACAAGGGCGAGGGCCGGACGGATCACTCGGACGAGTGGTACATCAGCGGTTGGCCAACGATCGTCATCCTCGACGAGGAAGGCAAGATCCACTACCGCGGGCACGACGGGCACGAGGCGACAGCGATCGCTGAAGAGCTGGTGGCCAAGCTGGCCTCCAAGAAGTAGCCCCTGAATCGGTACGGGACGTGGCGGATTCGTACCTGGCACCGTGACGTCATCCCAAGCGGTTCGACGACCTCGAGCTTCACGAACGGCGCCACCTTCCGGTTCTATTGACGGCTCGGTTCAATGGGTCGAGGCCCCCTACGGCCGCTCGGTAGTTTCGACTGCCGAGCGGCCGATCCGTACCGGAACGTGACGGCTCTCGCCCGCAGCGCTGACCCGAAATGCCCGGCATCGGACGGGCTCATGAACTCAGCGAGGCAGGACCCCTCTCGGGCCCAAGCGGATCGGACTGCGGCGCGCTACGCTGGCGTGGTCCCAGGTTCGCCCGTTCCGAGAAGCCTCACTCCAGTACGTGTTTATGCAGCCCTCCAGCCGCCGACAGTTCCTACGTCACTCCGCCGCCAGCGCCGCGGTCTTTGCCGCTCCCTCCATCCGCATGGGACGGCGCTCGTCCGATGAATTGCGCGTGGGCGTCGTCGGTGTACGGGGGCGCGGTGGCAGCCATATCAACGGCTTCGAGTCGCTCGAGGGCGTGCAGATCACGGCCCTTTGCGACGTCGACTCCAAGGTGCTTGAGAAGAGCGCGCGTCAGCTGAACGAGAGGACCGGTCGACAGGTAGCGACCTTCACCGACCTGCGCGAGATGCTGGCGAAAGGCGACATCGATATCGTCTCCATCGCTACGCCGAATCACCTGCACGCGCTGCAGACCATCTGGTCGTTGGCCGCGGGCAAGGACGTCTACGTCGAGAAGCCTATTTCGCACAGCGTGTGGGAAGGCCAGCAGATTGTCGCGGCGGCCGCCAAGTACGGGCGGATCGTGCAGACCGGCACCCAGGCGCGATCGAGTTCCTCAATCAGAGACGCGATCGCTTGGCTGGACTCCGGGGAACTGGGCGAGAAGACCCACGCCTGGGGTACCTGCTTCAAGCCGCGCATGTCCATCGGCAAGGTCGATGGACCGCAGCCGATCCCGAGCACGATCGACTGGAAGCTCTACCAGGGGCCCATTGGCGAAGAGCCCCTGACACGCGGGCAGCTGCACTACGACTGGCACTGGCAGCAGGCCACGGGTAACGGCGACCTCGGGAACCAGGGCATCCACCAGGTCGACCAGGCGCGCTGGGGTCTCGGGGAGAGCGACCTGCCGCCGGCCGTCCTCTCCATCGGCGGACGTTTTGGCTACGACGATGACGGCGATACGCCGAACACGGTCGTGACCTTCTACGACTACCAGCCCGCGCCGCTGATCTTCGAAGTCCGGGGTATGCCCCACGACAAGGCGGCCCAGGCTGACGGCGGCTCATGGCGCAAGGGCATGGACCGCCGGCTCGGCGCGTCCATCGGCGCGATGATCCACGCCGAGCGCGGCTACCTGCAGCTCACAAACAACTACTCGACGGCACGCGCCTTTGATCACACCGGGAAAGAGATCAAGCAGTGGAAGGGATCGGAGAACCACTTCGCGAACTTCATCGACGCCGTGCGCAAGGGCGACGCGAGCCTCATCCACGCGAACGTTCATGACGGCCACGTCTCCGCAGGACTCTGCCACATGGGCAACGACTCCCTCGCGATGGGCAAGACCGCTACGCGCGACGAGATCGAGCGCGCCGTCGCGACCAAGCCCGCCCTCGCGCACGCCTTCGATCGCATGATGGCGCACCTGGATCTCAATGGCATCGATGTTGGATCGACCCCTCTGACGTTCGGCGCGTCCCTCGCCTTCGACGTGAAGAGCGGCCGCTACCTGGACAACGACGCCGCGAATGCTTATATGCGCGGCACGTACGCCGAAGGCTTCGAAGTTCCTGAGATCTCATGACCGCACTCCTCGCGCTTGCCGTACTGACCCTTAGCCCCCAGGTCGAGCCGCCCAAGCTCGACCCGTCCGCCCTGAGGCTGATCTACAGCGACCTGCTCACGCCGGACGCGGATCACCCCCTCGGTGATGAGCGGTTCTGGTACAGCCAACGTGCGGAGTGGGACTTCGTGGAGAGCGTGAAGGACGACGGCATCGGGAGCCCGGCGGCTGATTCGGGCCCGTGCCTGACCTTCAAGAGTACGCAGGGCTACAAGCCACGGGTACGCAGCCCGCACAGCGTCGCGATCCTGCGTGGCCACGAGTTCGAGGGCCCCTACGCCTTCGAGGTCGAGGCCATGCAAACAGGGGTCCAAACGGCGCACCGGGACCTCGTGCTGTTCTTTGGCTTCCAATCCCCCGAGCAGTACTTCTACGCCCACCTGGGCATGGTGCCGGACGCGACCTCCAGCAACGTCTTCGAGGTCAATGAAGCGCCGCGCCGGCGCGTTGGCGAAATCGGCACGAAGCAGATCCAGTGGGGCCGCGGCGTGTGGCACCAGCTGCGCGTCGAGTGCGATGGCCTCGGTCACGTGCGCGTCTTCATGGACGACATGGAGACGCCGCACTTCGAGCGCGACCTGGGCCGGCCCGCCGGCGGGCAGATCGGGTTCGGATCCTTCGACGACGCGGGCGCGTTTCGGAATTTGAAGGTCTGGGGGTCGCCGTCCCCACGGGCTTGGCGCAGCAATCCCTTCGGCGATGTTGTCATCCACGCCGCCGCCGCATCTCCCAAGGCGAGCAAGTCATTTGAGTTTGATAAGGCCTCTTGGG
>JBLIHL010000515.1:0-4665 GCA_047635895.1 Paracoccaceae bacterium
GCACCGCTCTTCGGCCAGACACTGGAGGTCAATCTGCCGCCGGGTGGACTCATCACCGTCATCCTCGATGGAGCGGGGTCGGGTGTTCTCTCCCTGCCGGTGTCGCCAGCGCTGGCTGGCTCGACGTTCTTCGCCCAGGGGCTGACCGTGGACGCGGTGACGGGCGCCATCACCATGACGAACACGGTGACGCTGAGGTTTGATCCGTTCTAGTCCAGGATCCATCGGTTCCGCGGTGAACGGTTGGGACAGAAATGCGGGCCGCGAGCTCGCGCGCTCGCGGCACGCATCTCGCCTTAAGTCTCGCACATCTCGCGCTTCGAACCGCTCCTCTACACTCCGCTGGATGCGCCTGGCCGATGGGCACTGGTGGAGCGCGGCGACAGTGGGCGTGCCTGACAGTAAACGTCGTTCCTGGAGTACGCCTTGGCCTATACCGCGATCCCGTGGGACGCAGGCCGTTGGGATGGCGGTCTATCTCGACCAGCGTGTCTTCATCGACGACGGAGTCACGCGGGCGATGCCGCTTCGGTGGCGCACAATGACGTCTTCATGTCCTTCACCCGAAGGACGCCGCCCACGTAGCCCTTGCCGGCGCTGAACCCTATGTGTTCGCCGCCGGGACTCCAGCTCAGGCGCTGGAGCCACTCTTTGGCGACGAGGCCGCGGGTGTGGGGTCGGGCCTGGCTCAGGATCGCGGTGGATTCCGCGTCGAGAATGGTGATCGTGGCCTCTCGGTCTTCATACCCGTGGAGCCGGCCTTTCTCTTGGATGAGCGCTGAGGTGCCGCCCACGGCGATCTTGGTCCCATTCGGCGAATAGTCGATGGCGGTGAACGCGCCGGGGAGCTCGACCTTGCGGGAGCCTTCGCCGGGTCCGCAGAAGCGTCCGTGAGTGCGGTGCCATCGAAGGGCCGGATCTCAAGCTGGTCCCCCTTGACCCCGATCGCGATGTGGCGCTGGTCGGGCGTCAGCCAGAAGCTGGGTACGCAGTCTTCAAAGTCGGCGTACTCGCCCACAGTGGCTCCTGTTTCTGGATCCAGCACAGCGACGCCTCCGGACCCGAAGGTTACGAGTAGGTCGCCGCTGGATAGCTGTTCGACGCAGCTGGCCCAGCCGAGAGCCCCGCCGCGGGCCCAGCCGAGGGGCGAGTCGACTCCCGCGGGGATCGGCTTGGCCGGTCGGTCCAGGGGATTGGATGCCGAGGCCAAAGCGAGCAGGCCCACGAAAAGCGGTTGGAGTGCGGTCATGACCGAGGGAGAGCGGCGCCTACCGGCCATCGGCGACGGTTTTGAGACGCCTTTGAGGAGGATCTCGTCTCGGTGTATCCTGGGATCTCGCCCTGCCTCTGATTGAATCCCCACCATGCAACGACTCGTACTCCTCTCGGCTCTCTTTTCGCTCACCGGGCTCGTCGACGCCCAGACGCTTCAGCGCGTTCATTTGAAGAGCGAAACACCCAAGGCCCTGCGCGCGGAGCTGGCAGCGGATGGGTTCGATGTGGTTCTGGACGCCGGCGGCCTGTTGGTGTTTGGGGGGGCGGATGATTTCGCGGGGCTGGAGCGCCGCGGCCTTGCCCACTCGAAGCCAATTTCGGGCCGGCCGCTACGGGAGATCCTTGCGGAGGAGAGCGCGCAGCGTGGGGTCCCGTCCGGGTATCAGGACCTGGCGGGCATCCATGCCGCCATGCAGCAAGCCGAGCTTGACCATCCCTCCATCTGCCAGGTCGTGGACCTCTCAGCTGCGTTCGGCGCACCGCTGACGTTTGAAGGGCGCTCCCTTATGGCCCTCAAGATCAGCGATCAGGTCGCGCTAGACGAAGACGAGCCAGCCATGCTCGTGGCCAGCGCTCACCATTGCCGCGAACTTGTGACCCCAGTCATCGCGCTGGAAGCCATCGAGCGACTGACCGATGGGTACGGAGCCATTAGCTCCATCACCCAGGCCGTTGACGATCATGAGATCTGGATCATCCCTGTGTGCAACCCGGACGGGTATGAGCATGTCTTCAACGCAGACAACAACTGGCGCAAGAACCGTCGCGTTCTCAGCGGCGGCGTGGGGGTGGATCTAAACCGCAACTACCCCCAGGGCTGGGACAGTGCCTGCTCCGGCTCGACGCTCGTGTCGTCCAATGTCTACAAGGGGCCCTTTTCGGCGTCGGAGCCGGAGGTTCAGGCCATTTTGGCCCTCGCGGAGTCCCGTCGTTTCGCCAAGGTGATCGACTTTCACTCGTCGGGACGGGAGGTCCTCTGGGGCTACGATTGCTTCAATCATCCATTCGACGCGTACTACCAGGCGGAGGCGATCGCGCTCTCGGTTGCGGCGGGCTACGGGGGGAGTGAACGCCGCCCTTCGGCCGATGGCGAGCATCAGCAGTGGCACAGCGGCAAGCGCGGGGCGATGGCGGTGCTGGTCGAAGCGGCTACGTCATTCCAGCCCTCGTACAGCGAGGCGTTGTCGGAAGCGGCGCAGGTCCTGGGGGGCATCGAGTGGATGCTCGACCGCCCTCTTCCGCTGAGCGGTCACGTCACGTCTGCCTGCGGCGGCGAGCCCCTTGAGGTGAACATCGAACTGCTCGGCCAGGTGTTGCCACCGGGTGAGGAGAACCGCAGCGGCGGAGAGTTCGGCCGGTGGCATGCCAACGTGCCACCGGGCACCTACACCTTGGAGTTCTCGGCCGCCGGATTTCAGACCGCGCAGCGCACCGTGACGGTGTCGGCGGGTGTGCCTTTCGCGCTCGACGTGGAGCTCGACGGACCGTTCCAAGAGGTGTACTGCACGGGTACAATGAACTCGACGGGAGCCGTCGGGCAGATCGCTCTCGTGGGCTCGGCCAGCGTGTCTGCGAACAACGTCCAGCTGCGAGCCTTCCAGGTGCCGCAGCAGCAAACGTGCTTCTTTATCTATGGCCAGGCCATGATCGAGCAGCCGCTTTTTGAGGGCTTCCTTTGCCTCAACGGGCCGCTTCTTCGGCTGGGTGTGACGTCGGCGGACATCTTCGGCCAGGCGACGCTGCCGATTGATCTCACGCAGCTCCAGGCTCCTATCGGCGTGATCACGGCGGGATCGACCTGGAATTTCCAGGCGGTGTATCGCGATCCTGCGGGTGGGGGAACGGCTGGGAATCTGACGCGCGCGATTCGCGTGCCGTTCTGCCCCTGAGGTGGCTTCTGCTTGGCGGTGGTTGATTGCCTGGCATGAAGCCACCGCAAAGCCCTCCCGCACCGAGTCGATAAGCTGGCGGCATGACCCGCCGCGACCATGATCGAGTGCGGACTGGCCAACACCGAGATGAAGATCGAGATCGAGGTCACCGCGCTACGCCCAGAGGCTTAGTCGGCTGAATCGGCTTGGGCAGGTTAGCTGCCCAGGACGGACGAGAAAACCTCGCCGTAGGCGTCGATCATCGCGCCGTGCGAGTACTCCTCACGGACGCGCTCGAGGCCGAGGCGGGCGAGTTCCGTGCGCTTCGGCTTGGACGCTGCCAGGGCCGAAAAGGCGTCGCCCAGCGCCGTTTCTACGCTGGTCCCCAGGGGGACCACGTGCACCCGGGCTTCCGACGGAAGCGTGCGAGCGATGTCGCCGACGTTGGTGGACGCCACCGGGACCTCGGCCGCCATCGCCTCGAGAAGCGACACGGGCTGCTGCTCGGAGTCACTGGAGAGGGAGAACACGTCGAACGCTGAGTAGGCCGGCACGAGGTCCGACGTGTGGCCTGTGAACGTGACTCGGATGCGGTCTGCGCACTCTGAAGCGACCGCTTCCAGCCGCGCGCGTTCCGCCCCGTCTCCCACGATGACGACGTGGGGGCGCAGGCCGTCGGGAAACTTCGCGCGCGCCGCTGCGCGGATGAGCCTGCCGAAATTCTTGACCGGGCGCAGGTGTCCGACCGTTCCAATCACGAAGGCATCGCGCGGGATGTCGAAGCGCTCGCGGAACGCGGTGCCTTTCGCTCCGTCCCTGGCGAATAGCTCGGCGTCGACGCCGTTGGGGATCAAGTGCACGCGCGGGAGGCGCCACGTCTTGAGCGCGATACCCTCGAGCTTTGCGCTCGGCACGATGATCTCTGAAGAGCGAAGGCTGATTCTCCGCGTCCAGTTCCTTCGTCCCTTAAGGCCCTTCGTTTCGTCCGCGTTGAACCCATCTTCGTGGTGAACGTGGGCGCCAAAGCCCATGGACTTGGCGGCCAGGACGGCGTCCATCGCGCCCCAGTTGTAGGTCGCAAGCACGTCCGGTTTCACCTCCGTGATGAGGTCACGGAAGAACCGGACCGCCGACATCGGCCCGGAGCCAGGCGCGAACCGCCGGTACGTCACTTCGACGCCCCCGGCTCCACCAGTCCCACCAGCCACACTGACGAGCTCGGACGCCTCTGTTCGGTTATCGCAGGCGACGATGGTATGGCGGTAGCTAGCGCCCCACCCGTGCATCAGCGTGACGGTCCGAACCTGCGGCCCCGCGGGGCAGAAGGTGGGGAAGACGTGCAGTAGATGCGGCGGGCGCGGCGCTTGCGTCACGGGATTCAGGCGTCCTGTCTGCCGTAGATCCGGATCGCCTTGTCGAGGAACTCTTGCTTGTCCTCTACGGGCTTCCAGTTCAACTTCTCGCGCGCGAGGTTGCTGGAGAATGGGCTCATGAGCGCGCGTGACTTGAGGTCGCGGTA
>JBLIHL010000516.1:0-4655 GCA_047635895.1 Paracoccaceae bacterium
CCAGGTGGCTTGGCGGGTCCGGTCACATCAGTTGAACGCTACCGACAGACCGTCCGTGAAGTTTGACGTGGGGGTGCCACCGATTGAGTCACGGTGCCATGCCTGGAAGTTCCAGGTTTCGCCGGACATGATGCTGACGAAGCCGGTAGGCGTCGGGGTCGATGTGAGATCCAGGGCGAGCTGAATCATGCCGGCGCCACCCGAGTTCTGAACCTGGCCCGGGCCGACGTAACGGCCGACGGCGCCGCTCACGCAGAGGTTGCCCGCGCTACCGCCCGGGTTCTGGACGAACCCCTGGGTCTGGCTCGTGATGAAGAAGCCGAACACGGAGTTTGGCATCTGTGACGCCACAAGCGTGACGTCGTTGTTGCTGGCCGTGGTGGAGCCCATGCCGGACATGACGCTCGCTTGACCGGACGAGTTCACGTTCGCAGTGCAGTAGTTGATCCCGGATCCCGCGTTGGTCACATCGCGGATCTGGAAGGCGTTGATGTGCGGCCGAAGGACGTTGGCTGCGACGGGGTGGGTGCCCTGGATCAGCAGCCAGAGTTCTTCGCTCGTCGTCCGAGTGAAGGTGCCGATTGCATAGGAACCGATCGCGGTGTCGCCTGCGCCGGACATGTTGTTCGGGTCGGCTTCGAGACCGCCCGACACGGCACCCTGAGTCAGGGACGTGAGGTTGGTGACGATGCCTGTGGCGAGAGCGGCCGCGCCGGTCGCGGAGCTCAGGTTCATCACGCGGTCCGGGAGAACGTTGGTCGCCGATCCCGGGCGCTGATCGGAATACCAGACCTGGATCTCATACACATTGCCGGCCGCGAGCGTTGCAATCGAATCCAGGCGGATCCCACCCCAGCCGGTCGGGTTGGTGATCGACGACTCGCTGGTCGCACGCGCTGAATCGAGCAGGTCGTCGTACTCGCCGTCACCGGTCGTGGAGCCCGCGAGAAGCGACCAGCCGCCGTTGTTCCAGCCAGGCGGCGCGTAGGCGCTGAAGAAGATGCCGTTCACGGTGGGCGAGGTCAGCGTGTTGGCCCAAGTGTTGTAGGCAGCCACGCTCGTTCCGCTCGTGCTGACTTCGGCCGAAGAGGCAATGGTCTGGACCGGGCCCCAGGTGATGAGGTCGGCCGAGGCGGCGGCTTGCAGTGTGATGCAGGTCAGGACAAGGGCGAGCGGGTCGGTACGCTTCATGGCAACGGGCCTCCATGGGGGGAGGAGGGTCAACGGCTGGGTGAAGATCGGAGCATACGGGCATCTCCGAAAACTCGCCTGGTAAAGAACTCCCTCAGGGCTGGCAGCCGTTCAGGGCCTTGTCGGAAGCACTGCCAAGGCAGAGACTCCCCGCGCTGCCTGCGGGGTTCGCCACAAAGGCCGACCCGTTGTAGCGCGAACTGTCCGTAGTCAGTGACGGAGGACGTGTCCTCTGTGCGAACGCTGGCGACCCGGGACCCGAATTCTGGAGCCACCTTCCGTTCGCGCTCAGTCCGGGAACTCGGGGAAGAGGGCCGCGAGGCGAGCCTTGGCCTCGACGGCCTCCTTGTGCTCCGGCGAGCCTTCGGCTGAACCCGCGAGCCGTTCGCTGGATTCGAATGGGTCCGCGGTCAGGTCGTAGAGCTCAAACGTCGAAGCGCGCACGTCCTCGATCAGCTTCCAGCGCTTCGTTCGAATCGTCCGGTGATCCGGGCCGCGCGCTCCTTTGTGGGGAAAGCGGTGGACGTACAGGTACTCGCGCGGGCCCGGTGCCTCCGGGTCCCGCAGCAGCTTCGCGAAGGAAACCGAGTCCTCGGCGGCGCGGCTCGGTGGTTCGAAGCCGCAGAGTTCGCGCACGGTGGCGAAGATGTCGGTCACGTGGACCAGCTCGTCGCAGGTGGTCCCGGCGGCGACGCCGGGGCCCGCCACGATCAATGGGACGTTGAGGCTGCCCTCGTAGAGCGACCCCTTGTTCTTCTTCATCGTGAAGGGCGGCGCTACCGTGTGTCCGGGCGATCCGTTGTCACCCAGGACGAACACGAAGGTCTTGGTGAGGTCCACCTGCTCCAGGATGCGGCCGAGGAGCGTGTCGATCGACTCGACCATGGCCTTGTGCTGGCGCAGTGGGTACGCCGGCGCCTCGCCCTGGGAGTGGAGGGCCACCGGTGGATCGTGGAACGGGATGTGGGCTAGCTTTGGGCAGTAGTACACGAAGTACGGCGACTCAGGATCCTTAACGGTGCGGCTGACGTGGGCCGCCATGGCCTCGGGGAAGTAGCCTTTCCCGGGGGCCCGCTCGCCGTCAATGCACTCTGTCCAGCGGAAGTAGTCATTGGGGCCGTCCCAGCCGAACGAAGCATCGAAGCCAGAGAGAATCGGGTGGTTGAGAGGAGCCGCCTCGTCGCCGAGGTGCCACTTACCCACGTGGGTCGCGGTGTACCCGGGCAGGTCTTCGGGAATCAGATGCTCCTCGAGAGCAAGCGGCGTGTCACGGCCGTCGCCAGGCTTGATGATGCCGCCGATGCGCGTGCGGTCGGAGTAGCGTCCCGACAGTAGTGCGGCACGGGTTGGGCTGCACGCCTGATAGGACCAGGCTCGCTGAAAGATGACGCCCTTTGCGGCCAGCTCATCGAGGTGGGGCGTGGGGGGCGGATCGGTCCCGACTCCGTAGAGCCCGATCTTGTCGCGCCCCACGTCGTCCATCAGGACGATCAGGACGTTCGGTTTGGGCAGTGGCTCCTGTGGTGCTAGCCCCGCACTGAGTCCAGCGCTGAGTCCAGCGGTTATGATGGCGACGTGGATCATGGGGCCAGGATAACCGGGGCGCGGGGAGACAGGCGACCAGGTCCCGGGTCGTCTGGCACAATAGGGCCCATGCAAGCTTCCCGCGCTCATCAGGTCACGTCCGCCGTCTTCGTCGCCGTGCTACTCGCCGCTGGTGTGTGGCTCCAGAGACCGGCCCATGCCGCGCCTGTGCTGGCGGCGAGCGCTGGCAACCTTGTGAAGAACCCCGGATTTGAGAAGGGGGGGAAAGCGGTCGACTTCTGGGTACAGAACGTGCCGCTTGCGGAAGCTACCGTGAAGCCTCGCTTCACCACTTCGGACGTAGAACCCTTCGAAGGCAAACGCTCGGGGAGCATCCGGGCCGACTACCGCGGCGGGCTGACGGCGTACACCCAGGTGCTGCGCATGCCGCCGCGGGCCAAGTCGATTCACATGGAAGCGCGGGCCCGGTTGGACCGCGTGACCTACGAGGGAGGCGCGCTGCTCAAGCTCAGCTTTGTCGGACCCGACCTGCCAGGCGGCCGTGTCAGCACGGAGTCGCGGCTGATCTATGGAGTGGCCGACTGGACGCGGCTTTCCATCGAGGCATCGATCCCGGAGGGCACCAAGTCGATGGAGGTGCGTTGCGGTGTGGTCGGGCCCTGCGTGGCTTCCTTCGACGATGTTCTGGTCACCGCGAGTTCCGACGAGTCCCTGGAAGCCGTCTTTGGCTCGGTGTCGAGCGACTACACGGTGCGGCTGCCTGCTAACGCGACGACGCCCATGGCCGAACCGTTCGTGCGCATCCCTCTGCCCTTGGCCTCGGAGCAGCAGCGCCCCGTTGCGTTCCGAGTCAACACGCGGCCGGAAGAGAAGGTCGCCTCGCTCGGGATCTTCCGCCAGGGGAAGAATCGGATGCTCGAGGTTAGCCTCAAGGAGATGTTCCCCGGTGATGAGGTCAAGCTGCGGCTGGATACGCTTGTCATGATCGACGCGCGTGATAGGGCGCCTGAGGGCCTCGTGCGTCTGCCGCGCCCCGCACAGATCAAGGGCGAGCCGCTCCGGTATCTCGAAGCGGCCCCCGGTATCGACCCGAAGCACGTTCGCATTCAGGACGCTGTCGCCGAGATCAAGGGCAACGACCTGCCAGGCCTTCTCGAAGGGGCGAACGCCTTCGTCCAGTCGAGCCTGAAGCCAAGAGCTCTGCCTGCGGAAGGCCTCGAAGCAGAGGTGGCGCCGGACGAACGCGTCGGCACTTGTCTCGAGTCTGGAGAAGCAGGGCCTGCCGGGTACGCGAACACTCTCGCGTCAGTGCTGCGTGCCAGGGGCGTGCCGGCCCGTTTGATGGTGGGTACTGCGCGCGACGGTGCGATCGACGAACACTACTTTGTGGACGTCTGGGTGCCTTCGCTCGGCTGGAGCCGCGTGGATGCGTTGAGCGGAGAGTGGCCCGTGCCCGCGGCGAACGCGGCGATTCACCGGCTGATCGATCCCCTTGACGCCCGGCCGGATGGCTCGACCCCCTACGATCCGAAGGTCGGCTCGGTGGGGCTCGTGCTCGAGTCACGACCGGACAGGATGGGGCGCGCCCGTCTCTATCGATACGCCGAAGCTGTGACGCTGATGGAAGCGGGCTGGACCGAGCTCGAGAGGCGCGTCGACGCGTCGTACGACGACCTCGTGGGGGATCCACTGAGCCTGGACGTAGGGCTGCCCATTGGGGGCCTCAGCGAACCCGGAAACGAGATCCCAGGCGCGGCGCCGGTCCACATCGAGGTTCAGCGCTGGCTCGATTCACCCAGACTTGTGGGGCAGTAGTCCGGCGGCCTTCCGCCAGGCGGCGCGCTGTTCGGTCTGGCTTTCCTCGAGGTCCACGATCGGCGCCGGATAGCCGCGGCCGAGGTCCGGTATCCAGAGGCGGG
>JBLIHL010000517.1:0-4643 GCA_047635895.1 Paracoccaceae bacterium
GTCACCCTGCGCGTGCTGCTGCCCGAGCTGCACCATCGACGTCCTGCGGGGCATGAACAGCACTCGGGTCGGACCACCCATGCGCGTCACGCGCAGGCGAACCGGCTCAAGTACGTCCTCGTCCGTCTCTGGCACGGAACGCGTCACCGACCGCTCCACGGGTCCACGTTCCCAGACTGCGTCCCCGGTGGTGAGCTTCGCCGCGGGTCCCTTGAGCTTCGCCCAGGACCCATCGCGCAGATGCTGACCCAGCGTCGTGCCGCGCCAGAGCGCAGGCACACTCTCCAGCGGTGTCCCCGCAGGGGAGATCGTCATGACCACGCGCCCGAGGTCCGCGTCACCGCCGCCGCGCTGGCCAAGATCAAGTGACTCCGAGAAGTCGACCTTGGCCTGGGCATCGTTGGGGCTGAACTCGAAGTACTTGGACAGGAGCGCTTCCCGCTGGAAGTCGCGGGGCCAGAACACGAAGACTGCGAGGGCGAGGCCAAGCAACACCATCGACCGCTTCGCCCCATCGAACGCCACGGCCCGGGCCTCCGCGCGCGTGAGTCGAGCGCCGGGCCGGAAGATCGCAAGAAACTGCAGCCCAAGGACGTAGAAGGGCACGTACGCGAGGAACGCGCCTGCGAAGCCGAGATCCACCGTGATGTAGCCGGTGATGATCGCGATCAGATACGAGTTCAGGAAGAGCAGGTCAGGCCGCTGGTCTCGGTGCAGGTTGTTCAGAAGGTGCACCTGACACAGCGCCGCCAGCGTCAGGCCATCCTGGAGCACGTATGCGAGGTCCGCCGACATCGCATGCCGCAGCAGCAGGGCGAAGAAACCGAGCACGCCCAGGTTCCAGAGCGCGCGGTAGACAAAGAGCTCCTTGAACCGTGCGAAGAGCGATGACGTCAGCGTGAGAACGTAGAGCGGCGCGAGCCAAACGAGGCTCGCTGCCTCGGTGAGCTGAACGAAGACGAGGTTCAAGAGCACCAGGCCTACCATGCACCCGTGCAGGGACGGGCTCGGAATGGCGCGCTCGGACTCGACGCCATGGCCCTCAGGGGCCCCTTTCCTGAGGCGCTCAAGCACTGACGGACCTCCGTGGAAGGCGCAGGACCGTCGGCGAGACCGCGGGCGGCGCGGGGCCGTCAGACGGCACGGGGCCCGCACCCGCCAGGAAGTACAGCGCGCGGTCGAAGGCCTCGTGCCCCTCGCCGAAGGTCATGCTGAGGTCCTGACTGCGGACCGCGAGCACCTCCTTGCCGTCGCGGGCGAACTGCACGAGAGCCGACAGATCACCCAGCGCTTCGTCCAGGTCCTCCGCCGAGCAGCGGCGATCGAGGACGACCTCCAGGCCTTCGCCTCCGCCGCCCTCCCACTCGAGCACCACGAGCTTTCCGCGGCGCGCGCTAGCCCGCCAGTGAACGGAGCGCAGGCTGTCGCCCTCGCGTCGATCGCGGAGACCGGAAGGCTGCATGTCGCCCTCGCCGCTCACGTTCGAGCCGAGCATGTCACGGATGAAGTCCTCGGCGGTCCGGCCGCCTGAAGCGTCCGAGACCGAGGTGGGCCTTGGAAAAACGACGACCTCCGCCGGCGCATCCTCGATGAGCAGGCGGCGCTTGAGCAGTCCAAACGGATAGCTAGACCAGGCCTCGGCCCGCAGGACCGAGTAGATACCGCGGGGAAGCCCAGGAACGGCCACGCTGGACTGCGCGCGACCCTTGAGAACGGGAACGCCACCGCTTGCCCGAAGCGGACGCTTGCATCCCGGCACGTCGAGAAGGAGCGACGCGTTGATGTCGAAGAGCCGGCCACGCTCGGCATGAAACCGGGCCGGCACTTTCGCGGGCGTGTCCGCGACAACGGCCGGGAGCTTATCGATCTGAACGGTGAGCCCGCGCAGGCTGCCCGCCGTCCACACGAACGCCAGGATCCAGTGCAGCGTCAGGAACGCAAGCAGTAGGAAGAACAGATTCACGTACGGCGCCGAGACGTACGCGACCACTACGGCCACGTAGAACACGAGCGAGCGAACTCCGAACAGCGTGAGCTTCACGAAAGGTGCCGCCAGGCTCAGAGGGCCACGGGAACGCGTTCAAGAGCCCCCTCGATGACGCGGAGTGCGCTGCCGCCGCCCTTGAGGAACACGCGGTGACTGAGGACCGGAATGGCAAGCGCCTTGAGGTCATCAGGAAGCACGTAGTCGCGACCGTGGATGAGCGCTCGTGCGCGCGCAGCAAACAGCCACGAGACGCCGGCGCGCGGGCTGACGCCCAGTGCGACGGACTCATCGTTGCGCGTTTCCTGGACGACGTTGTAGGCGTACTCTGCGACAGGTTTAGACACCTCGATCGTAGGCACGGTCGCCTGCAGGAGCACGAGCTGCTCGCGCGTGACCGCTGGCTCAAGGGCGTCGAGGGACGTCTCACTCGCCTGTGCCCGGTAGAGGCCGCGCTCGGCTTCGGCGTCGGGATAGCCGAGCTCGACGTGCACCAGGAATCGGTCGAGCGCTGCCTCCGGGATCGGGAACGTTCCGTGGAACTCGACCGGGTTGCGCGTTGCGAGGATCGAGAACGGCGTGCCGAGGCTCATCGTCGTGCCGTCCACGGAGACCGCGCCTTCCTCCATCGCCTCGAGGAGGCAGGAGAGCGTGCGCGAACTGGTGCGGTTGACCTCGTCCGCGAGGACGATGTTGGAGAAGAGCGGCCCGGGGAGGAACTCAAACCTCTCCTCGCCCGCGCGCCAGACGGACGAGCCGACGATGTCGCTGGGCATCAGGTCGTTCGTGAACTGGATGCGCGTGAACGTGCAGTCGAGGCAGCGGGCCAGCGTCCTGGAGAGGAGCGTCTTGCCGGTGCCCGGGATCCCCTCGATCAGGCAGTGGCCGCCGGCGACCAGGGCCACGAGGATGGGCTCGAGGACGTCGTCGGAAACGGAGACCACGGACCGGACGCGCTCGCGAAGTACGCCGAGCGCCTCCATGGCGACCTCTGAGACGGCCTGTCCGGTGGCAGTGACCGCGCAGGCTATGTCGAGGGCCGCAGGGCCCGTAGCGTTCGAATCAGGCGTGGCCTGGGGGGTTGCAGAGTCGCTCATATCATTCGGGCGCGGCGCGGGAGGCGGTGGTCCGAAGCGGTTATCGACCCATGGGCCAGAAACCCTTTGGATAACGCCCGGAGAGGTCCCCAGGGGCCGATCCTGACGGGCTACCCTTCTCCGCCATGGAGACCACCAGGGGCACGGAAAGGGACGCCATGGACGCATCAGGCATTGCGCGCACGGCCTTTGGACTGGACGTCGCAGAGGGCCCGGGAAGCGTCCAACGCCTCCCCGGCGACCAGGAGCGCAACTTTCGCGTCCAGGCCGCCGGCGGCCAGACCTACCTCCTGCGCCTCTATGTGTCGGGGATGCCCAGGGAGGAGATCGCGTTCCTGCGGGACCTCACGGACCACGCCTGCCGGGACGAAGCGTCCCGGGGAGGGGCCGAGCTGAGCGCCCGCCTCCAACGCTTCGTCGGCGAGGGCGAGCGCATCGAGTCCGTGGAATGGGAAGGCCGTCGGGTGGACGCATGCCTCCTGACGTTCCTGCCGGGCCAGCTCCTGGCCGACGTTCACCCCCACTCCCCGGAGCTCATCCGGGACTTCGGCCGGACGCTCGGGCAGCTGGCCAGAGCCCTCGATGACTTCGGGGACTTCGGGGACTTCGAGGCTCGGCCCTCGCCCAGCAGCGCCCTGGACCCAGACGGCGGCCCAAGCTGGACGCTCCTCGATGCCCCAGCAGAGATCCGCCCTCGCCTCCAATTCATCGGGGACCGACGCCGCCGGGGGCTCGTCGAGTCGATTCTGGACCGCCACGTGGACGTCGTCGAACCGATCGTCTCCACCCTGCGGCGCTCCGTCATTCACCAGGACGCGAACGAGAATAACCTGCTCGTGGAGGCGACCCCGGCGGGCGCCCGCGTGACCGGCCTGATCGACTTTGGCGACGCCTGCCACACCGCGCTAGTCTGCGAACCCGCCATCGCCGCGGCCTACATCGCGTTTGCCAAGGCCGACCCCCTGACCGCGATGGCTCAGCTCATCGCTGCCTTCCACGCCGAGTCCCCCCTCACAGACGAGGAGTTCGCCTGCGTCTTCGACCTCGCGCGCCTGCGGCTTGCTATGAGCGTCGCCGTCTCCAGCGAGCGCGCAGCCGCCAAGGACGTGGACCCCTACCACCTCGTCAGCGCCGCCCCGGCCTGGCGCGTCCTCGAACAGCTCGAACGCGTCCACCCCCGCTACGCCACCGCGGTCTTCAGGGAGGCGGCCGGCCTGGCTCCACTCGGTCCCGCGACCGAGGCCTTCCGAAGCTGGGCCGAGGCGCACCGCGCCAGCTTCGCCCCCGTGCTCGGCAAGCCCCTCGGGGATGCGCCCCGCGTCGACCTCTCGATCGACTCAGGCGTGCTGCTGGCTGAGCCAGGCAGCGGCGTACTCGATGTCTCCATGGCCGAATGGGGCGGCCGCGTGGAAGCGATCCGCCGTGCCGCCGGCGCCATCGCCGCCGCCGGCTACCACGACGAGACGCGACTTCTCTACGAGACCGACGGCTTCACCGAAGCGCGCGAAGACGGGCCCGAGCCCCGCACCGTTCACCTCGGCGTCGATCTTTTTGGCCCTGCG
>JBLIHL010000518.1:0-4637 GCA_047635895.1 Paracoccaceae bacterium
CTATTTGCAGTCGGGTGGGACGTTGAGCCTCGGCAAAGAAACCCACCGCATCGAGGTGGTGCCGGAGCGCGTTACCACCATCGACATGGACGTCGTTGTGGGCGGAAGCCTTCGGGTGGAACTGCGTCCGCCGCCAGGCGTCGAAGAATCCAGACCCGCGCTCGTTCACATCCGCAGGCGACCGATCTCCGGCGAAGAGAGCGCATGGGTGCCTCTGGTATTCTGGATGGCAAAGGGAGTCGCGGGAAAGAGGCGGGGGCACCGGCCGCGTATGCGCCAGGAACGATTCCCGGTCAACGGCGAGGTGGCGATCACTCCAGGCCATCCGCCTGGGGACTATGAGCTGAGGGTGACCCATCCCGCCTACGAGGAGCTTCGCGTGACCTGCCGCGTGATCGCCGAGCAAACGACGACCTGTAAGTATCAGCTGAAGTAGCCGGTACGGTGCCAGTGGAAGCGTGGCTCCGCGGGCGGTACGGAGCGGGTCGGCCGCGGCCGCGGTCATGTTCAGCGACCTACCGCAGACGCCCACGTGAGCACACGCGCTCCGACTGAAGCCCCTGATCGCTTCGCTGCCAAAGTCGGACCACGTATTCATGCAGCAGCCGAGGATCCTGCCGTTCCAGTTGATTTGCGGCGCATTCCAGAGCTGGTGGCAGAGTCGTTTGGAGAACGTGGTACCTCGTACTTCGACGTGCTTTTCCTGTGAGACAACGTCGAGTCCGCTGGCCTTCCTGGCGGCGTCCTCGTCCGCGAGCTCCCAGGCAGACCCGCTTGTGTTGATCTCGGTGCGAAACGACATTCCAAGTTTGAGTGCCTTCGCTCGCGCCGCCTCGATCTCATGCCGGTTTTGACCGACGAGGATCATCTTCCAGGTGAGAACAGGGAAGCTCGTTCGGTGCGTTGCCTTGAGCGAGTTGAGCGTCTTGATGTGCGCACCCGCGCACGAACTACGCACATTGGCGCGCGATTCTACGGCGCTGTCGTAATCGGTGGCATGGACATGCCGCGCCGGGCGGTCGAGATCTTGCGTGCCTACTACGACAATGGAGAGTGCTGTCGGACGCAGCGCGGCCATCGGTGATGGGGATACAGAGGATCGTGCGCGTGGCGAAGCCGACGGCGCGCATGCGGCCTGTGAGGTAGATGGACAACGAGGCGCAGCTGCGGCGGTAGCCGGGCTCGGACGTCTTCGAGATGTTTCAGGGAAGTTGCATTCGCCACGCGCCTGTGATGGAGGACGGCGAGCTCATCGGTGTCGTGTCTGAACGCGACCTGACGCGGGCGCTCCCGTTCACGATCGCCGACCTCGACATGCCAGCCGACGAGGCCTTCGGAACCTTGATCGGGACCGTCATGGCCAGGGAACCTCTGACCTGCGGCCTGAACGATCCAATCGACGCGGTCGCGCTCCGGATGGAGGAGGCGAAGATCGGCTGTATGCCCGTCATGGACCAGGGGCACCTCGTCGGGATCGTCACCGTCATGGACCTCCTGCGCGGCTTTTCGGATCAGTTCAATCACAAGGGGGGCTGGGCGCTCACGCTCGTCTGGACCCACGGCGACAAGCTCCCGCGCCCGGACATCGCCGCGCTCAGCGTCGTGCATGGGATGCGCCTGTCGCGACTCTTCGAAAGTCACACGGACAACGGGTCGGACGTGTTCCTGGTCCGATTGGAGGGAAGCGAAGGCGCGCTCGGCGCGTTCCTCCGTTCCTGTGAGGCCGGTCACCTCGGCGTGCTTAAGTCGTTCCACGAAGCCGCCTGAGCGGCACGCTTGGCGGAACGTTCAACGGAGCGTGATGCCCACGGCGCCAGGGAAGTGACTCGTGACGCCCGGGTTGGCGTCCCGCTACCAAGCTTGGAGCCACCACGTCTTGCCGTCCCCGTCGGTTCTCGATGGACGGTCCACATGTGCAACTCGCTGCGGGGTAAAACGTGGCACGTGAACCCGCTCTTCCAGCGCAAATATCTATGTCTTCATTCATTCTCAAGGCCAGCCTGACTGGCGCCCTGATCGCTCTTGCCGCAACGTCGTCCCGGGCCGCCGTGTCCGTCACTGCGCCGGCAGACGAGGGCATGTGGCTCTTCAATAATCCTCCCACCGAGCAGCTCAAGGAGCGCTACGGTTTCGACGTCACAGCGGAGTGGCTCGAGCACATCCAGAAGTCAGCGGTACGCGTTTCCACGGGAGGCTCCGGGTCGATCGTGTCGAACAGCGGGCTCGTGATGACGAACCATCACGTGGCCGCCGACATCCTTGAGCGCCTTTCCACGGCGGACAGCGATCTGCTTGAGCACGGCTTTCACGCCGAGACGCTGGAGCACGAGGTCGTTTGCCCCGATGTGCATCTCGATGTTCTTTGGAGCATCGAAGACGTCACGGAGCGCGTGGATGCGCCCGCCCAGGGTCTCGATGCAGCGGCCGCCGGGACCGCGCGTCGCAAGGCGCTGACCGAGATCGAAGACGCCGCCAAGAAGGCGAGCGGCATGCACGCCGAGGTCGTCACGCTCTACCAGGGTGGGCGCTATCACCTGTACCTCTACAAGCGCTTCGACGACATCCGCCTCGTGTTCGCGCCCGAGAAGAGCATCGCGTTCTACGGCGGCGATAACGACAACTTCGAGTACCCGCGCTACTGCCTGGACGTGACGTTCCTGCGGATCTACGAGGACGGCAAGCCTTACCAGCCTGAGCACTTCCTTCGCTGGAGCGATGCGGGCGCCGTGGACGGAGAACTCTCCTTCGTGGCCGGACACCCCGGGAGCACCCAGCGACTTAATACTGTCGCGCACCTTGAGTACCTCCGCGACGTCGCAGTGCCCGGTGCAATGCATCGACTGATGCGCCAGGAAGTGCTCCTGAACATCTACTCCGGCAGGAGCGAGGAGCATCGCCGCGTGGCTGAGGGCGATCTCTTCGGCGTGCAGAACAGCCGCAAGGTCTACGTCGGCCGCGTGGCTGGGCTGTTGGACCCGGCGGTCTTCGAAGCGAAGCGCACTGAGGAGAAGCTCCTGCGCGAAGCCGTCGCGAGCCGCCCTGAATGGGCGGAGCAGTGGGGGAGCGCTTGGGATGAAGTGGCAGCCGCCCAGAAGGCCGCGCGCGGAATTACCATCCGCTACAACGTGTCGGGCGGTCCAGGCCTCCGACTCGGCTCCCAGCTGGCTTCCTACGCGACCACGGTCGCGCGCCTGGCGGACGAACTGCCGAAGGCTAGCACCGACCGCCTGCGCGAGTACGGCGACGCGAGCCTTCCGCGCCTTTACCAGGGCCTCTACTCGCCCGCTCCGATCTACCAGGAGTTCGAGATCATGCGGTTGGAGAGCGCTCTTTCACTGATGGCTGAGACGCTTGGTGCCGAGGACCTGATGGTGCTCTTGGCGCTGGCGGGCAAGTCGCCGCGCGCGCGTGCGGCTGAGTGCATTCTTGGGACGAAGCTCATGGACATCGACGTGCGCAAGGCGCTCGCCGAGGGAGGCGCCGAGGCGCTCGCGGCGGCGAACGATCCGCTGATCGGACTCGTGCAGGTGCTGGACTCGTTCAGCCGCGAGCAGCGCAGGGCCTATGAGGACAACGTGCAGTCGGTCGAGCGCGCGGCCTATGCCAAGATCGCGGCCGCACGCTTCGCCGTCTTTGGTGAGAACGTCTACCCGGACGCTACGTTCACGCTTCGCCTGTCCTACGGCGCCGTCAAGGGCTACCAGGACGGTGACCGCGCCGTTCCGCCGTTCACCGACTTCGCGGGTCTCTACGAGAAGGCGGAAGAGCGCGCAGGCGAGGCCTGGTACACGCTGCCCGGCTCTTGGACCGAGAAGGCCGAGGCCATTGACCCGACCACTAAGTTCAACCTCGTCACGACCCACGACATCATCGGCGGCAACTCCGGCTCGCCCGTCATCAACAAGAAGGGCGAAGTCGTCGGCCTGATCTTCGACGGCAACATCCAGAGCCTCATTGGCAACTACGCCTACTCGGACAAGGTGGCTCGTTCGGTGTCGGTGGACAGCCGCGGCATCATGGGCGCGCTGGAGCAGGTCTACGGTGCGAAGCGCATCGCGGACGAGCTGAAGGGCGCGGAAGGCAACTGATTGAGCGCCTCCACGGGCTCTCGTCTTTGGCGAGGGGGTTCGTGGCTAAGCTGGCTGCATGAAGCGAGCGACTCTTCCCCGTAGCGAGTCAGCGATACGATCAAACGGTAAAGGTTCATGACTCAGCCCACTGGAAACAATTCAATGTCCTCGGAGCCCGAGCCCTCTCTCTCTGAGTACACCGAAGTGCCCCTGGAAGACTGGGTGATGACGGACGGGGATCGGCGCGAGCTGGAGATCCAGATCCGCATGTTCCGTGAGGGATCCCGCGCGGTTCGCGAGGAAGTGGAGTGGCTCGAGAAGCACAACTTCCCGATCTGGATCTACCACGAGGGCGAAGTCGTCGACGCGCGGACGCTTCCAGAAGAGAAGCGCGCGAGGAACAACGAGAGAGAGTTCGACCTCTCGAAGCCCGCGATGCAACTCCGTCCGAAGTCATGGGATAAAGGGAACGGCGGCGCCTCGGATGGCACCGCCCGGCTCACTTGACCGCGACGGGGCGAAACGCGCGGACCGGGACGGACTCGGCGTAGTGGGCGAGAGGCTCGT
>JBLIHL010000519.1:0-4600 GCA_047635895.1 Paracoccaceae bacterium
CGGTAGATTCGATACGCCTTGCCGTCATAGCTCTCCACAGCCGGGGCCTGACCCGCGACTGTCTTGGCGGCGGGCATGAACCAGTAGCAGAACGCAGGAATGATCACGATCGCGATCAACCACGAAGACAGAAGCGCGAGGGCCAAGACCTGGCCCAGGGACTTGAGGAACTCACCGGAGCCGCCGGAGATCAGCGCGAGCGGCATGAAAGCCGCCACGGTCGTCAACGAGCTCGTGAGGAGCGGGACCGCCAGCGACCTCGACGTCTCCGTCACCGCCGCCATCCGCTCGACGCCCGCGTCGAGGCGCTTCTTGATGTCCTCCGCGATCACCACGCCGTTGTCGACCAAAAGGCCGAGCGCGACGATGATCGCGGCGATCGAGATCCTGTGAAGCTCGATCCCCATCAGGGCCATGCCGATGAGCGTGATCATCATCGTAAGCGGAACCATCGCGCCGACGATCAGCCCGGTCTTCAGCCCGAGAACGAGCATGACGACCACGAGAACCACGACAATCGTCTGGGCCAGGTTGGTGGTCGCAGACGCCACCGATTCGGCTACGAGGTCTGGCTGGAAGATCGCGACGTCCAGATCCATGCCCAGAGGCAGCGTCGGCTGAAGCTCCGCCAGCTCCGCCGTGACCTGGTCGCCAAGCTCCACCACGTTCGACTTGGGGACCATCGACAGCCCGAACACGATCGCTGGCTTGCGATTGAAATAGGCGGGGGCACTCGGGGGATCGGCGTAGCCGCGACGGATGTGGGCGATATCCTCGAGGTACACGAAGCGGTCGCCCTCGGTCCGAATGGAGACGTTCCGGATGTCGTCGAGTGACTGGAAGTCGCCGCTCGGTTCGATCACGACGTTGTTGCCGCCGGCATCCACCGTACCGCCCGGCTGCACCACGTTCTGCTGCTGAAGGGACTGCACGACCTGGGCGGGACTGATGTCGAACTGCGCCAGATAGATCGGATCGAACTCGACCCAGATGCGTTCATCCTGGACGCCGAAGAGATCAACGCGCGCCACCAGAGGCAGCGTATTCAGGGAATCCCGAATGGAACGCGCCGCCGAATACAGCTCGGCAAGGGAGTACTCCTCTCCGGTCAGCGCGAGTGTGACGACCGACACCCGCCCATAGTCATCGTTGACGAGGGGCGGACTGGCGACGCTGGGCAGGGACCCAGCCATATCATCCATCTTGTTCCGGAGATTGGCCCAGATCGGAGTCATATCCGAATACTGATCGTCTGCCTCAGGGACGATGATCGAGAGGCCCGTCATCGAGACGGACTTGATCTCCTTGATCTCGGCGATCGTCTTGATCTTCTCCTCAAGGGGCCGAGTGATGAGCTGCTCGATCCGTTCGGGCGAGAGGCCCGGGGCTCGAGTCACGATCTGCGCTGAGCGGACCACGATCTCGGGGTCCTCCTGCCTTGGCTGAGTCATGAAGACAGAAATGCCTCCAAGCGTGACCGCAAAGATCACGAGCCATGTGAAGCGCGCCGACTTGATGGCTGATTGAACGAGCTTATCCATCGGGCTTAGCGGCGAGGGGTCCAGGCGGTGGCGCTCATGCCGTCGCGAAGGAACGCGACGCCCGCACTGACGATCAGGTCGCCCGGCTCAAGCCCTTCATAGACTTCGATCTCGTTGCCCCGCAGATTGCCCACCTGGACCATGATCTGCGTCACCTTTTCAGTGGTCGGATCCAGGATGAAGACTGGCGCCTTTTCGTCGCGATCGCCCGTTCCCGCCAGTGCGTCCACCGCGAGGCAGGACAGTGGAATCAGGTACGCTGTCTTGCCTTCGAGATAGGCATCGAACTGGAACGTCACCCCGGCGGTCATCCCGGGGCGGAGCCCCTCAGCACCATCCGCGAGCCTTACGGTCACCGGGTAGGCGTTGCCCTCGGCGGACTCCGCTCCGATCCGAGTGACGGTGGCTTGGAAGGTCTCGTCCGGCAGCGTCGGGGACGAGACCTTGACGACCTGGCCGAAGTCGACGTCGCGGATGAGGGTCTCGGGCACAAGCACCTCGACCATCAGAGCGCCATCGCTCTGGATGACCGCCATGGTCTCGGACGCGCCGACCTCCTGAAAGAGGTCAGGGTTAAGGCTGACGATCTTCCCATGGAACGGCGCGAAGAGCTTGGTCCGCTTCAGGTCGATCTGGGCGCGTGCGACGGCGGTCTCTGCGTTGGCCACCGCAGCGTCGGCGTTGGCCAGCGTGGCCGTGGCCGAGTCAAGCTCTTGCTGCGAGGCGCCGCCAGACTGCGTGAGAGCCTTCGTCCGATCGTAGGCTGCCTTCGCCTCGACGAGCGCGGCCCGCGCCAGCGTGAGCGACGTATTGGCCTCGTTGACGGCGAGGGTCAGGGTGGCGTCATCGAGCCGGGCGATGAGCTGGCCCTTGATGACTTCCTGCCCCTCCAGAACCTCGATCGCGACCACCTTGCCTGAGACCCCAAAGCTCAGCGTGGACTGGTCCACCGCCTCGACTCGGCCTGAGACCCTACGAATCTGCCCGTCTGCGGTCTTGCCCACGGTGAGTACTCGAACAGTGGGGATCGCTGGCGGTGCCTCCTCCGGCTCGCTGGAACAGCTAGCCGCGGCGAGTCCGAGGAGTGCCAGAGAAAGGATGCCGCCGGTCTGCCTCAGCGAGGACACCAGGAGGTCAGGGAGGCGAGAGCTTGTCATCATCAGAACGGAGTGTCGGGTCGTTGGGAGTTTGCTTGAGACCGGGGCGTGGAGTGGCGCGGCCTAGCGCCCCGGCTCACGTGCCAGGCCCTTAGCGATGCGAGACGCGAATACATCGAGGGCGTCTTCGACATCGCCCCAGGTCGATCCGATATTGCGGAGGCGGTGGCTACCGACGCGCCGGTCGTAGGCTTCTGCCAGAACGATCCCGGTTGTTGAGTCCGTGAGCCGGAGCTCTGCGGACGCCTCGCCCACGAAGACGTGAACATCCGTGGCCGCAGACGCCAGCCTGATAGCCGGCGTGGTCATGTATGGAATACTGGTCAGAATGCTTCCGAATCGGTTCGCACCGTCCAGCTCGGTAAGAGCCAGTCGGAGGTGGGCCACGCGCGGGCCTGGCTCGGTGGCAATGAGCCAGCCTTGCTTCTCGAGCTCCTCCACCGTCTTCTCGTGGAACATGACCGCAAGACGCTCGGCGTCCTCGTCCACCAAGCCCTCACTGTCCCGTCGGTTGGCGGCCCAGATCTCCACTTCCTGAATGAGCATCGCGTCGTAGTCCGAAACGCGGAACTCCTGGTTCGCCCAGAAAGTTGCTTTCCCTGATTCCTTGCGCTCCATGCGGGAATAGTCCGAGAGGAACCCCGAGAGCTTCTGGTCGTCGGAACCGCGGGTCGTGGAACAGGCGGCAAGCAGCGCGAGCGCGACGAAAGTGAGACGATGCATGGCGTATTGAGTGGACGGTTGCGCTCTGCCGGGCAGGACGATTCCCCGCCCGCCGGCGCACTCGCGTATTCGAATCCCACCAGCCTAGGCTTTCCTGCAAGGCCGCCCCAATACCCCCGCCGCACAAACCTTGCGAGCTCACTGGAGCCCAAGGCACGGCCGGTTGAAGCTCCGCTCAGAAGTTCGATCGGTTGATCGTGAAGTTCGAGCTCGTCAGGAGCGCTCCGCTTGCATCGAACACCAGGAACTGCGCCATCATCGCGCCTTCGATCGATGAGTCCTGGAAGAACGGCAGGCTGAGGTCACCTGTCGCACTCAAGGGGATCATCGGGAAGCGCCGGCCGAAGCTAGACTGCGTCGCTCGGAGGGCGATTGGGTAAGTGCCGCCGAGGTCTACCACGACGTCGTTGGTGGAGAGGCCGCCCGAGCGGGCGATCCAGAGAGATGCGAAGCCTTGGGCTGGGCCTCCCGAGAGGTTGAAGCTGGCAGCGCCGGAGCCTCCGATCGAGGGGCCGCTGAAGCTGGAAGTCGGGCGGAGGCCGCGGATCTCTGCGCGGTTGAGGGTGCCCGAGCCGAAGCAGTCGCTCTCGATGAAGCTGATGCCGGCGTAGTTCGGCTGATAAGGGCCGAAGTGGGTTCCGATCGGGGTGTTGTGGATCTCGATGCCGCCCGCGAAGCCTGCGGTTTCGGCGATGGGCTCGAGGGCGCCGCCCGTGCGGTGCTTCCAGAGGACCGTGTCGAAGCCGGTGGTGCCGGCGTTGGTCTCCATCAGGATGAGCTGGTCGGCGCTGGCGTCGTAGACCATCGACGAGAGGCCGTCGAGGTTGGCGACTTCCACCGTGGCGTCGGCTTCCAGAAGGAGGGCGCCGGCGGCGAGGTCCGCGGCGACGAAGCGCAGGACGCTGACCGAGCCTGTGGGGAACGGGAAGGTGTCGGGCAGGCGGCCGACGAGGAGGTCGCCGGTGGCGTCCAGGGTGACGGGGCCTGAGAAGCCGAGGAGGCTCACGACTTCCGTGGCCGCGAACGTGGTGAGGTTGATGCGGTGGACGGAGTTGAGGCCGAAGGCACCCGAGGCTGCGCTGATGTAGCCGAAGCCTGCCGCGTCGTCGATCGCCATGTCGAAGTTGAAGACGAACTGACCCATCGGCGAGAGCTGCGATGTGGCGAGGTCGAGCTCAA
>JBLIHL010000520.1:0-4581 GCA_047635895.1 Paracoccaceae bacterium
CGCGCAGGCGTCCTCGCCGGACGGGCGTGCTGCCGCACGGGCCTCCTCGCCGGAGGGGCCGCGAGGGCGAGCCTCGCGCCGGGCCGCACGAGCCCTACGGGCACGTGCTATGGCCCGGGCGTCCTGCGGACGCGCGGGGCGTTGCCGGGCAAGACACAGCAGCGCAAGACACAGCAGCGCAAGACACAGCAGCGCAAGACACAGCAGCGCAAGAGACACCGGCACAACAGCGCAGCCCGCAACACTCGCCCATTCGGGCGAGCAGCGTCACGCCGCCATAGCCGCCAATGGTCAGCCGCCCTCTTGACGTCAGAGCCCCCCCCGAAGTCCGAGCGCCATGGCGACCGAAGCAGCAGCGATCTCGGGATCTCCGGACCCCCCCAGCTGAGACACGGTCATCGCCACGCGACGCACCGATTGAATGGCCCGCGCTGAAAGAGCCTGGGTCTCGGCGGCGCGCTGAAGCAGATCTCGGGCCTCGGTGCAAAGCGGAGCGAGGCGGTCGAGCTCTTCTGCCCCGAGGGCAGCGTTCACGCCGCTCACGGGCCCGCAGCCTCTGGCGGCCCGGCCGCGGACGCGCTGAACCGCGAGGCTCAGCTCCGCTCCGCTCGCCTTGGACCCAGAGCCGGCGGTCGACGCTCCACCCACGCCGCCCACCAGTACCTCCACAGGCGCCGGCTGGAGGCTGATGCGCAGGTCGATGCGATCGAGCAGCGGGCCCGAGATCCGCTGCTGGTAGCGGCGCACCGTGGCCGGAGCGCAGTGGCAGGGGATCCTGGGATGACCGTGGTAGCCGCAGGGGCAGGGGTTCATGGCGGCCACGAGCTGGAAATTCGCCGGTAGCGTCGTCCGCCGCGCCGCGCGGGCAATATGGACTTTGCCTTCTTCCAGTGGCTGGCGCAGGCCCTCCAGCGTCTCGCGACCGAACTCCGGGAGCTCGTCGAGGAAGAGGACGCCGCGGTGGGCAAGTGTGATCTCGCCCGGAGCGATGGGGCTGCCACCGCCGACGAGTCCCGCGAAGCTCGTCGTGTGGTGGGGGGCGCGAAACGGTCTTCGGCTCGCGAGCCCGCGGGGCCAGCGCCCGGTCGCCGACATGATGGTCGTGACCTCGATGCGCTCGTCGAGCGTCATGGGGGGCAGCAGATCCACAAGCCGCCGGGCAAGCATCGACTTGCCGGCGCCCGGTGGCCCCACGAGGAGCAGGCCGTGGCCGCCAGCTGCCGCCACCTGGAGCGCGAGCTTGCCTTCCTCCTGGCCACGGACCTCGTCGAGCGCACCGGGGTCGCGCGCGTCACGCGGATCCAATGGGGTCGGCGCTACTCGCACGGGGGCGCCGGGTTCGCCGGGGTCACACGTCAGGATCCGAAGCACCTCGCGTACCGAGGTCGCGGCAAACGCCTCGATGTCCCCGATAGCCGCCGCCTCTGCGGCGGTTTCCGGCGGCGCCACGAGCCGCTTGATACCCAGCTTGCGCGCGGCGACCGCGGCCGCCAGTCCACCCGGAATGGCGTGCAGGCGTCCGTCCAGGCCTACCTCGCCGATGAACACGGTCCCCTCGACGTGCTTCTGAGCCAGGTGTCCGCCTGCGGTCGCCGCGGCGAGGACGAGCGCGAGGTCGAGCGCCTCGCCGGACTTCTTCCGGGCGGCGGGTGTGAGGTTCAGGTAGAGCCGCCCCGGCCCAAGCCTGAGGCTGGTGGAGCCAAGGACACATAGGAGCCGCCCGCGGCTCTCCCGAAGCACGGAATCCGGTAGCCCGGTCAGCTGGATTTCGGTGGCGTTGCCCTCCTTGTCGGAGGAGAAGCGCGCCTCGATGGTCACGATAAGGGCGCTGGTGCCCTCCAGGGAGGCTCCGTGCACGCGAGTAGTCTTCATGCATCGGGGACTGAACTGGAGCTTTCCGGGTTACAGCCCCGTCTCACTGTCACAGGCTCTTTCTTGCGCCGAACGCCGCAAAGCGCGACCCTTCACACACAGCACCATGAGCGATTCCTACTACGACCCAAAAGACCTCGCCAACTTCCCCAAGATCGCGGAGCACGCGCCCGAGCTTGGGAAGAAGTTCTTTGAGTGGTACGGCGCCGTGTTCGAGGACGGGGCCCTGACCGCTCGCGAGAAGAGCTTGATCGCGCTCGGCGTGGCCCATGCGGTGCAGTGTCCTTACTGCATCGACGCATACACGAAGGGCTCGCTGGAGAAGGGCTGCGACGTGGAGCAGCTCACGGAGGTGGTCCACGTGGCGGCCGCGATCAAGGGCGGGGCCGCGCTTGTGCACGGCGTGCAAATGCGCAACGTGGCCGACGATATGGGGATGTAGGGCGTGTCGATCGAATCCAATACGGACGGCGGACCCGCGATCAAGATCCGACCCACGCTGCATCGAACGCGGTCGCCGCTGGCGTCGCCGGAGCACCAGATTCGCGTGCTCGACGCAGTCGACTTCGCCAGTGCCCCAGAGAGCGCCGAATTCGGCGTTCGTGCGGCTGAGGCCATGGGCGGCCCGCTGCGTGCGAGCGGCATCGACGTGCTCCAGCTGAACCTTGGCCGTAAGTGCAACCAGACGTGCCTCCATTGCCACGTGGACGCAGGGCCGGATCGTAAGGAGGACATGTCGCGGGAAGTCGCGGATGAATGCCTCGCTGCGCTGGCGAGAACCGACATCCCGACGGTGGACATCACCGGCGGTGCGCCTGAGATGTCATCACAGTTCGAGTACCTCGTGCGCGGAGCCCGTGCGCTGGGCCGTCACGTCCTGGATCGCTGCAACCTCTCGATCCTTCTGACGAAGCCCTACGCGCATCTCGTGGACTTCCTCGCCGAGCACCAGGTAGAGGTCGTCGCATCGCTCCCGCACTACCGCGGCCAGAGCACGGACCGCCAGCGCGGTGACGGCGTCTTCGACGCTTCGATCGAAGCGCTCCAGCGCCTTAACGCGGTGGGCTATGGCGTCGACCCAGCGCTGCGCCTGGTGCTGGTCACGAACCCGGTGGGCTCCTACTTGCCCGCTGGGCAGGCGTCGCTGGAGGGTGAGTGGAAGCGCGAGATGAAGCGGCTGCACGGCGTCGATTTCAACGCGCTGTACGCGATCACCAACATGCCGATCAGCCGCTATCTGGAGTGGCTGGAGGCGGGCGGGAAAACCGAGGCCTATCTGCATCAGCTCGTCGAGGCGTTCAATCCCGCGTCGGTGGCCGGCGTCATGTGTCGGAACACCCTCTCGGTAGGCTGGGACGGGCGGCTCTTCGACTGTGACTTCAACCAGATGCTGGATCTTGAGGTGGACGCGGCCGCACCACGTCATGTTCGTGACTTTGCTCTGGAGAGCCTGGCGGAGCGCCAGATCGTGGTGGGGCGGCACTGCTTCGGCTGCACGGCCGGGGCGGGCTCCAGCTGTGGCGGGGCGACGACTTAGAGGGCCAGGGCCCTGCGTCATGGCTGCGTGGCGGGTATCCTGTGGCCCTATGATCGCTGCTCAACACCCTGAATCACTCGCTGCTGCACTCCACCTCTCGCGTACGCTGGGTCTCCCACGTGCCCTGGCGGCCGCGGCCCTCATTCTGGCGACGGCCTGTTCTTCTCCTAATAACGAGCTCGCGCCAGAGATTATTCCCAAGGCCATCAACGAGTCGATCGTCGCCTGCGGGCAGAAGCTTTTCGTCGGCGCCCCCGTGGTGCTCTGGACCGATCCGCTTGGGTACAGCGCCTACGAGACCGAACTCCACTTCGCTCGCCCGTCTGTGGGGACGGATCGTCCCGCGAGCGGTGAGCTCCGCTACAAGCCGGGCCGCACGAATCGGCAGACCGGAGAGGTGCTCGTCGAGCCGGAGCACGGAACGCTGGATGACCTCAAGCGAGCGCTAGACCTGTTCGTCGTGCACTACGACGTTTGCGGCGTGAGCCAGACCTGCTTCAAGGTGCTGCATGACCGCCGCGGTCTTTCAGTTCAGTTCATGATCGACGTCGATGGGACGATCTACCAGACGCTAGACATGCGGGATACGGCGTGGCATGCGAGCCAGACCAACTACCGTTCCGTGGGCGTGGAGATCGCCCAAATTGGCGCCTACCCGCGGAATGAGAAGGGCGATGCGACGCTCGCGCGCTGGTACGAAGAAGGGCCGGACGGAACGCGCTTGACGCTGCCAAAGCCCCCCGGCGAACTGGGTGTTTTGACCTCGGGCTTCCAGGGTCGCCCAGCCCGTGATCAGAAGGTGCTAGGTCGCATTCAGGGCGGCGCGCTCCAGCAGTACGACTACACGCCCGAGCAGTACGACTCGTTGGTGAAGCTGGCGGCGACCCTGTGCCATCACTTCCCGAAGATGGAAGCCGATGCGCCGCGCGACGCGGACGGCCGCGTCTCGACGGTACGCATGGACGAAGCGGCCGAGCTAGACTTCGGCGGAATCCTCGGTCACTACCACGTCTCGAGCCGGAAAATCGATCCAGGCCCGGCGTTCGACTGGCGCCGTTTCCTGGCGCGGGTGCGCGCGCGCATGACGGCGATGTAGTTCCCGCAGTACCGTTCCGGAACCAAAGCTGCGGGAATGAAAGTGGCGGTACGGTACCAGGAACGATTCCGCCACT
>JBLIHL010000521.1:0-4569 GCA_047635895.1 Paracoccaceae bacterium
CCAGATCGCCCTTGGGTACGGCGTCGAGCGCAGTCAGCTGCTCGACGATGGACTCGCGCATGGCCCGAATCATCCATGGGCGGTCCCGATGGGCGCCCCCGAGTGGCTCTGCCACCACGCCGTCGATCAGACCGATCTTGCTGAGAATGCCGGCGGTCAGGCCCAGCGCCTCCGCGGCCTCGGGACTACGCGAGCCGTCCTTCCAGAGGATCGCAGCGCAGCCCTCCGGCGAGATCACGGAGTAGTACGAGTACTGGAGCATCAGCACCCTGTCAGCAATGCCGATGCCGAGGGCTCCTCCAGAACCGCCTTCGCCAATGACGTAGGCGACGATAGGAACCTTGAACTCGAACATGCGGAGGATGTTCTCTGCGATCGCCGAGGCCTGGCCGCGCTCCTCAGCACCGATGCCTGGATAGGCGCCCGGCGTGTTGATCATCGTCACAATCGGCAGGCCCATGCGCTCGGCGAGCTGCATCTTGCGGAGCGCCTTGCGGTAGCCCTCCGGGTGGGCACAGCCAAAGTTGCACTTGAGCCTTTCCTTGGTCGTACGGCCCTTACGGTGCCCCACGAGCATGAATCGCCGGTCGCCAATCCGTCCGAGGCCCGTCACGATCGCGGGGTCATCGCCGTAGGCCTTGTCCCCGTGGAGTTCGACGAAGTCATCGAGAGCCTCGCGGATGTAGTCGCCCGTCACGGGGCGATCCGGATGGCGGGCGACCGTCACCTGATCCCATGCGGAGAGACCCTCGTAGGTGTCGGCGAGCCGCTTGCGCAGCTTGGAACGCAGCGCCTCGACTTCGGCAGAGATGTCGAGGTCGTCTCCGGCCTGGTACTCCAGGTCGGCGAGCTTCCGCTCCATCTCCTGAATGTCGCGTTCGAATGGGAGCCCCGCCGGGATGACGTCGGGCGCGCGCGACTCCCCCACCGAGGCCGTCGTTGGGCCACCGCCTGGGACAGCCACCTTGGGTGCCTTGCCCTCGATCTTGGGGGTCGGGGTCGCGTCCACGTCGGGCTTCTTGTCGTCGTTGGCCATATCTGAGGGTCGTAGGGACTCTTCGAGGAGGCTACGCCCCCCCATCGTCGTCTCCTTGGGGCGCTTGAGCAAGGAGGGTCCGCTTGTTCCTTGCGCAGAGCACCCTCGATAGACTCTTGGGGCACCCGGCGCGCGCCTCTGAGCGCTGGCCCCTCGACCACCGATCCAACATGACCTCCACCGCACCGCACTCTGACGGCACAACGGCCGCAACGGCATCCCTACCCCACGCCTGGAGGATCGAGGTCTTCCGCCAGGAGGGCGTGGATGATCCCGAAGGAGTTCACGCGTGCGCCGCGCTCGTGGAGCTCGGATTGACGGGGCTTGAGCGTGTGCGCCTCGGGCGGGGCTACCTTTTGCCGCCTACCCTTGACCGTGCGACCGTTGAACGCATCACCGCCGAGCTCCTGCGCGACCCCGTAGTCGACGCAGTCCGCACCACCGAGCCGGCTGCGGAGCCCGAGACCGCGGCCGGCGCGCGTCGCGTCATCGTCGCCAAGAAGCCTGGCGTCATGGATTCGACGGCGACCACCCTCGACAAGGCGCTCGATCGCATGCACCCGCCCATCGACCTGGCGGCGAGCGCGGCCACGCGCGTCGCGACGTTCCAGGCATGGGAGATCTTTGGCGACCTGAGCGGCGCCGACATCGACAAGGCCGTGCGGACCGCGCTCGCCAACGAGGTCATCGAGGACATTGGTGTCGGCTCCGAAGCCCTGCACTTCGGCGCGCCGGCCGTGCGCACGGACCACGGTCGCGTCGAGGTGCCCATCCTCGAGCTCGGTCATGACGGACTCATGAAGCTCTCCACGGAGGGCGCCCTCTCGCTCAACCTGATCGAGATGCTCGAGGTCCAGAACCACTACAAGGAGCAAGGCCGCGAGCCTAGCCTGTGTGAGCTTGAGACCATCGCCCAGACGTGGAGCGAGCACTGCCAGCACAAGACCTTCCGCGGCGTCATCGAGATGGAGGGTGAGACGATCGACAACCTCCTGAAGTCCACGATCGCCAAGGCCACCCACGAGCTCGATCGAGACTGGTGCGTCTCCGTGTTCGACGACAACGCGGGCATCATTGAGTTCGACACCGAGGTCGACGCCGACCGCGGCGGCTGGTGCCTCGCCATTAAGGTAGAAACGCACAACCACCCGAGCGCGATCGACCCCTACGGCGGCGCGGGAACGGGCATTGGCGGCGTGATCCGCGACATCCTCGGCGTCGGCCTCGGCGCCAAGCCGATCGCCAACACGGATGCCTTCTTCGTCGGCCCGTCGGATCTTCCGGACGAGGACGTACCGAAGGGCACGATGCACCCGCGGCGAATCCTCCGCGGCGTCGTGGATGGAGTGCGCGACTACGGCAACCGTATGGGTATTCCGACGGTGGCTGGCGGCGTGTGGTTCGACGAGGGCTACGTGGCCAACCCGCTGGTCTACGCGGGCACGATCGGTCTGATGCCGCGGGATACCGCGTTCAAGAAGGTCCTGCCGGGCGATGCAATCGTCAGCGTCGGTGGGCGAACGGGACGCGACGGAATCCACGGCGCGACGTTCTCTTCCATTGAGCTCTCCGAGGAGAGCGAGATGGTCTCGGCGGCCGCGGTGCAGATTGGAGACCCCATCACGGAGAAGCGCGTGCTCGACGGACTCCTGCGAGCCCGCGACGCCGAGCTGTTCCGTGCCGTGACAGACTGCGGTGCGGGCGGGCTGTCGTCCGCCGTCGGTGAGATGGGCGCCGAGTGCGGCGCCGAGGTCGACCTCGAGCTGGTCCCCCTCAAGTACCCAGGCCTGACCCCCGAGGAGATCTGGATCAGCGAGGCCCAGGAGCGCATGGTGTTCGCCGTTGATCCGTCCAAGGTGGACGAACTGATCGCCATGTTCGAATCGGAAGAGGTCGAGGCGACGAACATCGGCACGTTCACCGACACCGGCCGCCTGCTGCTGCGTTACCGGGGCGAGACCGTCGGCGACATGTCGATGCACTTCCTCCATGAGGGCACGCCGCGTCCGACGAGGCGCGCCGAGTGGACCGCACCAAACTTCGCGGATCCGGGCGCCCCAAGCCCCCTCAACGTGGACACTCTGAACACGAGTGACAGCCCCTTCGGAGCGGCGGTACTCGCCCTGATGGGACGTCCGAACGTGGCCAGCAAGGAGTGGATCATCCGTCAGTATGACCACGAGGTCCAGGGCATGAGCGTCGTCAAGCCGCTCACGGGCGTCGAGGCGGACGGCCCTTCCGACGGCGTAGTCCTCAGGCCGCTCCCGGAGTCCAAGAAGGGCGTCGCCATCGGCTGCGGCGCCAACCCGCGCTACGGCGTGCTCGATCCCCACGCGATGGCCGAGGCCGTGATCGACGAGGCGCTGCGCAACGTCGTGGCCGTGGGCGGCAACCCCGACCACACCGCGATCCTCGATAACTTCTCCTGGGGCAACTGCGACAAGCCCGACCGCCTGGGAGCGCTCGTGCACGCGAGCCGTGGCTGCTACGACGCGGCGATGGCGTACAGGACCCCTTTCGTGTCCGGCAAGGATTCGCTCAACAACGAATACCGCGTCGGCGACGAGACTCTGTCAATTCCGCCGACGCTCTTAATTACGGCGCTGTCGCGCGTGGAAAACGTCAACAACGCGGTCACGATGGACGCGAAGTCGGCCGGTAATTTGATCCTGCTCGTCGGCGTGACAAAGGCGGAACTCGGCGGCTCTGAGTATCTGGCGATGATCGGCGAAGACGGCGGTTCGGTCCCGCGTCCCAACCTCAAGAAGGCGCCCAAGACCTTCGAGAAGATGCACGCGGCGATGAAGCTCAAGCAGGTCCGTTCGTGCCATGACCTTTCCGAAGGCGGCCTCGCGGTCGCGCTCGCGGAGATGTGCATGGCGGGTAATATCGGTGCTGATATCGACCTGGGTGCCATCGATCACGATGACTTCCCTGAGGGCTACGACATCGACTCGACGCTGCTCTTCTCTGAGTCCTGCACGCGTTTCCTCGTGGAGATCGAGCAGGGCAAGAAGTTCAACTTCCAGACCAAGATGATGGGTATCGCGGCGACGCCGATCGGCCGCTTCTCCAAGAAGAATCGCGTGACGATCAAGAGCGTGACGGGCAGGCCTCTGGTGGATGTTGGGATCGACGAGCTGCGGGGAGCGTTCCAGTCGGGGTTCCAGGGGTAGGACGGCGGGGCGCTGCCGCGTTGCCGCGTTGCCGCGTTGCCGCGTTGCCCGGATGCCGTCCCAAGCGTCCGAAGGACGCCCGGGCCACAGCGCGTGCCCGTAGGGCTCGTGCGGCCCGGCGCGAGGCTCGCCCTCGCGGCCCCTCCGGCGAGGAGGCCCGTGCGGCAGCACGCCCGTCCGGCGAGGACGCCTGCGCGGCGAGCGCCAGAGACATAATCGCTCCAGCGCCGTCAGGCGATGGGCGCATAAATACAGCGCGGTGTCTCAGCCATCGGGCGGTTCGGCATTCAGTGCCTTGGTAGCGGTCGTGACCGGTACCGACGTGACCGGTACCGACTTCCCGGCGCCGACCCGCTG
>JBLIHL010000522.1:0-4569 GCA_047635895.1 Paracoccaceae bacterium
GGGACCGATGACGGCCACGCGGTCCTTCGGCGCAAGGCTGACGACCTCCGCGGCCCGCAGCGCGGCGGCGAGGGGCTCCATCAGGACCGCTGTCTCCAAGGGCAACTCATCGGGAATCTCCACGAGGGCATCGACGGGCGCGAGGACGTACGGGCCAAAGCCTCCCGGCAGGTCGTGGATGCCGAGCACGAGGCGGTGGGGGCAGTGGCGCTCCAGAGGCGGGCGGCAGGCCGCGCACGCGTCACTAGCGCCGCGGGCGAATCGCGACGCGTTGATCTCGATGGCGAACCGCGGCCCATCCTCGGCCGCCCGCGCGAGCACCTCGTGTCCCGTGATCTGCGGGAGAGGAAAGGGGAGGAACCGACGGTCGAGGTCCGTGGAGCAGACACCGGCCGCCACCGTCTCTAACACGCGATAGCCGGGCCCGACGCGCAGCCACTCGGCACCGTTTCGTACAACGACGAAGCCCTCCTCGGTTGAGCCGCGGAAGACCATCTCCACGTCGTCGAAACCATCGTCGGCGCGGTACTCAAGGGCGTGGAATGCTAGATGCTGCATGGGAGGATAAGGGTACGTAGCCAGGCATCGAGCCCGCTACATTGAAAGGCCTTTGAAGCTCATTGTGGAGATCCCCGTAGGGGTACTTGCCGGCCATCAGCCGCAGCGCCGCTTCGGGCTGAGCTTGAATCCTGCTTGAGTGCGGCGGCCCCGCCCTCGGTTCGCGCGTAGTGACGGATCGCAACCTGCACGTTGAAGGCGAACGCCTTAGCGTTCTTCGTCGTGTCCGATGCACATGATCTAGTCACCAGCGCGGGCGGCAGCCAGGGCAGCCTCTGCCTTGGAGCTGCGGTCTGAGAATACGCCCAGGAATCAAGGAGCACGACCTCCTCAGATTCTTGGGGCCGTGCTAAGTTCGGTCGCCGCCTACCATGCTCCGTCCCAACTTCTACCCCGTAAGCCCCATCTCACCAATGACTGCGTACGGACGAGCTGGCGTCGGGATCATAGTGCTCATCGTCGCCGGCTGCGGAGGCAAAGACGCTGATGGCACGGCGAGGGATACTGCTCCCGCGAGTTCAAGCGGTGACGTGGTGGGGGGGATCCCACTTGTGGATATCACGGCCCGTGCTGGGCTCGACGTCTCGCTCGCGAGGGCGCAGGATGGGCGCTACTTCATGCCCGACTCGATGACGGGTGGGTGCGCGCTGCTAGACGCTGATGGTGATGGGGACCTCGATATCTTCCTGGCCCACGGACGCTGGGTGGACGGAGCTCCGGCCCCCGACGGGCTTGGCCGCCTCTTCTTGCGAGGCGACGATGGCAGGTACGGCGACGTGAGTCACGATTCCGGCGTGGTGGCTCCCTACTACGGCATGGGGGTCGCTGTCGGCGATGTGGATGCTGACGGTGATGTCGACCTGTACGTGAGCTGCTACGGCACGGACCGTCTCTTGCTCAACGACGGGGCTGGGAAGTTCACGGATACCACGGAGTCCGCCGGGCTCGGCCAGGCCGACTGGGGGACATCCTGCTGCTTCTTTGACTACGACGCGGACGGCTTACTCGATCTCTTCGTGGCCAACTACGTCGACTTCCCGCCGGACGAAGAGAGCCGTGATCGGCGCGGCGATCCCGAGTACCCAGCGCCTGGGAACTACCAAGGGCAACCCGACCGCCTCTACCGTGGAGTGGGTGATGGGACGTTCCACGACGTTTCGCGGGAGGTCGGCATCGCAGAGGCCCAGGGGCGCGGGCTCGGCGTGGCCGCGGGCGACTGGAATGGCGATGGGCGAGTCGACATCTACGTGGCGAATGATGGCGAGGCGAACCACTGCTGGATTCAGCAGGCGGACGGCCGGTTCCAGGAGAACGCGTTTGCGATGGGGCTCGCTGTGTCGGGATCGGGGCGCGCCGAGGCTGGGATGGGCATCGCACATGGGGATGTCGACGGCGATGGCCGGGAGGACCTCGTTGTGACGCACCTCGTGCAGGAGACGCATACCTACTACCGCAGCGGCGAGAACGGGCTCTTCCGCGACTCGACGTTAGCGTCGGGACTCGCGCGACCGAGCATCAACATGACGGGCTTTGGCGCGGTCCTCGCCGACGTGGACCTCGATGGTGCTCTCGAGCTAGTACTCGCGCATGGGCGTGTCCTGCGCGGGCCTGAGGTCAGTGGCGCGAGCGGGGCGACGCGCTGGCGCTCCTACGCCGAGCCGAATGCCATCCTGCGCGCCGAGGGCGGGCGGTTCGCCGGTGTCTCGGCTGGCGAGTTCGACCGCGCGGTCGAAGCGAGTCGCGGACTCGCCCTCGGTGACATCGATGCGGACGGCGACCTCGATGTGCTCGTGACGAACGCGGGTGGGACGGTACGGTTGTACGAGACGCGCGGTGCACCCGCCGGGGGGTGGCTGGCTGTCCGCGCGATGGACCCTTCGCTGGGTGGGCGCGACGTGTATGGCGCGAAGATCTCGCTCCAGGTGGGCGACCTGACACAGAGCCGCATCGTTCAGCCGGCGCACGGCTACCTCTCCAGTTCCGAGCCGGCGGTGCGATTCGGACTCGGCGGCCCGCCTCCTGGCGACGGCGCTCGCATCGAGGTGAATTGGCCCGACGGTACGCGCGAGAGATTCGAGGGACCCTGGAACACTGTGCTGACGGCGTACTACGGCAAAGGAGATTTGCTCGAACGATGAGAACCACGAAACGACTCCTTGTAGTGCTCGCCTGGGCGAGTCTCGGTCAGGCCTTCGTTGGGTGCGGCGGCGACGTGACGGTTACTGATGTCCCTGCTCCACCTTCGGCGATCAGTGACCCTGACCTGGCCCGTCTGCTCAGCCGACGGACGGCGCGCGTCCGCTCTTCGCCCGCGAGCGCCGAGGCCTGGGGCCAGCTGGCGCTTGCGTATGACGCTCACGCTTTTCCGGAGCGAGCGCTGATGTCGTACGAGCGGGCTGCGGCTCTCGATCCAGAGCGATTCGATTGGCCCTATCTCCACGCGACCGTGCTAACGGCCACGGATCAGGTCGCCGCACTCGAGTGGCTAGACCAGGCGGTGGGCCTTCGGGACGACTACGCACCTCTCTTCACTCGCCGTGGCTTGGGCCGTCACGCCGTGGGGGAACTCGTTGGCGCACGCGCCGATCTGGAGCGAGCCGTCGAGCTCGACGATCGTCTAGTGGCCGCTCATCTCGGGCTCGCCAAGGTCGCGCTGGACGAGGGCCGCGACGAGGAGGCCCGAGCGCACGCGGCGCAGGCCGTACAGCTCGGCCCGGGCTCGGACGAACCGTACGCCGTCCTGGCTCTAGCGCAGCAGCGGCTCGGCGACGACGAGGCCGCAGCGCAATCACTCGCCGAGGTGGACGACGGTGGTCGCCGTGAACCGCTGCCGGATGCGCTCCGTGCCCAGGTCGGCAGTCACGGGGTGACCACCAACTGGATTGGTGTGCAGGCGGACAATGCGCTCGCGCGCGGCGATGTGAAGACGGCTCTGAAGCTGTGGCAGGGCGCGCGCGCTAGTAAGCCGGGCGACGTCGCGGTTCTGATTGGACACTCCCTCACTCTTCGGGCCGTGGGACAAGGTGGTGAAGCGCGCGCCACCCTGGAAGAAGCACGTGACACACTCCGGGGCCGAGGCGACGAAGCGGACCGCGGGCAATGCGCGTCGGTTGCCTACGGACTGGGGCTCGACTCGCTCGCGAGGGGCGACCTGGAGGCGGCTAAGAGTGAGCTGGACGAGGCGCTGGCATTTGATCCGGACCTCGCCGCAGCGCGGGGCTACCGCGGCGTGGCGGCGCTGATGACGGACGATAGGGGTCGAGGACTCGAACTGCTGCGCAGCGCGGTTGATGAGCTGGGACCAGAACACGTGCTACAGGTCAATCTCGCCACGGCGCTGGTGGATGCGGAGCAGTGGCATGAAGCGCGGGAAGTCCTGGATCGCTGCCTTGCCGCGGGTGCCCCGACGGGGCAGATGCACTTCTTACAGGGCCGCACACTCGGTGGACTCGGTGAGTTTCGTCTGTCAGCCGAGTCCTTCGGTCAGGCGGCGAAGCTCGAGCCTGCGAATGAGAACGCGCACTCGAACCGCGCGCGGGCGCTCGCCAAGCTAGGGGAGCACGCGGAGGCTGCCAACGCGTACCAGGACATGTGTGACAGCTTCCCGGGAAGCGCACGCGCGAAGCAGCGGCGCGCATGGTTTTTGGCGACGACGCCCGATGAAGCCGTGGTGGATGGGCCCACGGCCCTCACGCTGGCGGGGGAGCTCCTGGGGGGCCAGCCGAACGACGCCGAACTCCTTTCGCTAGCGGCCGCGGCCGCGGCCGCTGCGGGCAATTTCCGAGAGGCGGACGAGCGCGAGACCGAGGCAATCGAGCGACTCGGCGCGATGACCTTGGGCGCGGGCATGTCCGTCGAGGCCCTGCGGAGTGCCATGGTCGAGCGACGCGAGGCCTACCGAGCCGGCCGGCGCTGGGTCGAGCGCTGACGGCGCGTGAATTCCCGCAGTACCGTTCCGGAACCAAAGCTGCGGGAATGAAATGGAAACATCCAGAGTGCATCCGCGGAGCG
>JBLIHL010000523.1:0-4568 GCA_047635895.1 Paracoccaceae bacterium
GTTCCGCGGGCACTTCTGCATGGTGGTGGAGGACTTCGTCGCGCTCTTCCGCCGTCTGGACGCGTCCGGGTGCGTGGACGTTCGTCCGTGGGGCAACGTGCGCCGCCTGCCGGATGGGGGCATGCAGATGTTTGCTCGCGATCCCGCGGGTAACCTCCTGGAGTTTGCGAGTCGGCCGGAGGAGGTCATTGATCCAGCGCTCTTCGAGTCTGACCTCGTGGACACGGAGGCGGGTCTTTATCAGTCAGGGCGCGAGGACGGCCGCGGCCTCGGGTCGGCCGATGCCACGCTCCATCACGGGGATGAGAAGGGTTGACGCATCCGCTCGTCCTTCTCCTTGAGCCGCTGCACCCAGAGGCACGCGCGGCGCTGGCGGTAGCGGCGACCGTGGTGGAGCTGACCTCGCCGGACGCCGCCCTGGAGGCCGTTCCGCTGGGCCGCGTCGAGGCTCTGGTGACACGCGGGCGAGGCCGGGTAGACGCTGCGCTGCTCGCGCGCCTTGGTTCCCTCAGGGTGATTGCCCGCGCCGGCGTCGGCCTGGACAACGTTGACCTTGAGGCCGCGCGCGCGCGCGGCATTCCGGTGCTCAACGTACCGAACGCTCTAACGGTCACGGTGGCGGAGCACGCGGTGGCGCTCGCCCTGGCGGCGAGACGCGATATCCCGCGGATCGCGCAAGCGGCCAGGTCCGGTGACTGGGACGCCCGCGAGCGCTATGCCGGCGCCTCCATCGCTGGCGCTCGAGTTGCGGTGTTGGGGCTAGGCGCGATCGGACAAAGGACGGCTAAGCTCTTCGGCGCGCTCGGTGCCGACGTCGTCACGTGGAACCGCACGACCCGCGCAGGCACAGGGGAGGGAGGCACAGGGGAGGGAGACGCTGGGGAGGGAGGCGCTGGGAATGGCATCTCCTACGAGCCAGACCTGGAGAGTGCGCTCGACGGAGCCGACGTGGTCTCGCTGCACATGGCTCTCACGCCGGAAACGCGCGGTTTCCTCGGCGCGGCCCGCCTGTCCCGGCTGGCCACAGGCGCCGCGGTCATCAACACCGCACGTCCGGGCCTGGTCGACAGGCAGGCGCTGCTGAGTGCGCTTGAGTCTGGCCAGGTCGCCAGGTACGCGGTCGACGGCTTCGAGCCTGAGCCGCCGCCGCGGGAGGACCCACTCCTGAGTCATCCGGGCGTGATCGTGACGCCGCACGTGGCTGCGCTCACCCGGGAGGCCTTCGCCAACCTCTGCCTTGCAACGGTCGAGGGCGTCTTGAGCGTGCTCGCCGGCGGGGAGCCAACGAGAGGCGCACAGATCGTTCCATAAGGGCGTTCGCTCTGGTTACGCTATCGGGTCCAGAAGCCCCCCTAGCACCTGAAACGGAACCTTGACTCGATCCCCACGAATGCGCCCGCGGCCTGTCTGCGCGCTGCTCATGGCTCTTACTGGACTCTTCGGATCGTCCTGTACGGGTCTACCCATTGGCCTTCCCACGGGTCTACCCAAGGTGGTCCCCCAGTGGAACGATCACGACGCGATGGAGGAGTCTCCAGAGGCTTCAACCCCGCCACCCAGGGACGGCGCCTCGGTGCCCCTGGACGACGATTCCGACTGGATCGAGCTGGCCTCCGGAGAGTGGCTCCGGGGCAAGCTTGTCCGTGTCCGAAAGGGGAAAGTGACGTTCGACAGCGACAAACTCGATGAGCAGGTGCTTGATTGGGTGGACGTGCAGCGCGTTGTGTCCGCGGGGAAGAAGGTCGTCCTGACCGAGGATGGCCGCCTGTTCCAGGGCGTGGTCACCGCTGATGGGGACAGCCTCTGGATCGACGGGGAGAAGACCGTTCAGCTTCCGCGGTCGGAGGTGCTCTCTGTTCTCGCGCTGAATGGTGAGCGGGTCTCGAACTGGTCGAACAAGGTCAGCCTCGGCGCGACGTTCCGGAGCGGCAACACGGATCAGGTCGACTACAGCACTCTGCTCCGGGTGAGCCGCGAGACGGCTCGGACCCGCTGGACCAACAAGTATATCGGCGCGATCAGCAACGTCAGCGACGAGGAAACGGCCAACAACCACCGCGTCAACAGCCAGTTCGACATCTATCTGACGAAGAGAGCGTTCCTGACGGCACCCGGCGTCGACGTCTATCGCGATCGCTTCCAGAACATCGCGCTGCGGCTGACGCCCTACGTAGCGCTTGGCTACGAGGTCCTCGACACCGACAAGCAGAGCTGCTCGGTCAGTCTCGGCCCGGCGTTCCGCTACCAGCGAACGGACTCTGCGCAGCCGGGCGAAGATCCCGTGCAAACGTCGGCGGCGGTGGTCTTCTCGAGCCGCTACGGCTGGGCGATCACAAACCACGTCGATCTCGAGTTCAACTACGACCTAACGGCTCCTGTGCCGGACACCAACCGGTTCAACCACAACATGTTCCTCAGCCTGGCCGTCGATCTGCCCGGCGATCTGCATCTTGACTTCGCGATCCTCTGGGACCGCGCCAACGACCCCCAGCTGGACGGTGATGGTGTCCGTCCTGAGGCCGACGACCTCAGGACGACGATCGGCCTCGGATGGAGCTTCTGACGGCCACTTGGCCGGTCACCTGCCAGCCACGTGCCGTCTAAGTCCCGGTGGCCAGGTACTGCCGCCGGACGTCTTCGGCGTTGATCAGAGCGCGCTCCACGATGGCTGCAATGATCGCGATGGACGACTCGTCGACGTTGCCGCCGGTGGGGAGCGTCATCACGCGGGTGCACAGGTCGTTCGTTTGAGGGAGCACAAGGCCCGCCATCGGCTGGTCCGAAAGGTACGGCTCCATGCAGTGGGCGCCCGGATAGAAGTAGCGGCGCGCGAGGACGTTCTCGGCCTCCAGGACGGCGACGAGTTCGTCGCGCGATAGCCCGGCCACCTCGGCGTCGACCTCTACCACGAGGTAGTGGAAGTTGTGGGGCCGGGATCCATCGTGCTCGAACACTTTGATCCCGGGAAGCGGGTTGAGGTGGGCGGCGTAGGCGTCGTAGTTGCGCCGGTTCACCTCCACGAAGTCCTCGTAGGCGTCCAATGACGTGAGGCCCATCGCGGCGCAGACCTCGCTCATCTTGCCGTTGCTGCCGATGAAGACGACCTTGTCCTTACCCTTGAAGCCGAAGTTGCGCATCAGGCGCATTCTCTCCGCAAGCTCGTCGTCGTCGGTCGTGACGGCGCCGCCTTCGAAGCAGTTGATGACCTTGGTGGCGTGGAAGCTGAAGCACTCTGCGTTGCCGAGGCTGCCGATCATCCGCGTGGAGGCCTTCGGTCCGTCGCGCTTGGCCGGACGATCAAGGTCCGGCGTGGCGGCGCATCCGAACGCGTGGGCAGCATCGAACAGCAGCGTGAGGCCGCGACGGTCCGCGATCTCCTGGAGCTTGGCGGCCGCGGCCGGCTGGCCCCAGCAGTGCACGCCGATGATGCCCGTCGTCTGCGGCGTGATGAGTTCTTCGACGCGATCGGGGTCCAGGCAGTGGGTGTTCGGGTCCACGTCCGCGAAGATGGGTCGGATCTCCTGCCACTGCAGCGCGTGGGCGGTGGCCACGAACGTGAAGGACGGCACGATGACTTCACCGGTCAGGCCGGCCGCCCGGATCATGATCTCCAGGCCGATCGTTCCGTTCGCCATCGCAATGCAGTGGCGTACACCGATTCTCTCGGCCACGCGTCGTTCGAAGGCCTGGACGTACGGACCGTTGTTCGTGAGCCAGCGGCGATCGATGAGGTCCTCAATGCGGGCCATGAGGCGCGCCTTGTCGCCGATGTTGGGCAAGCCGACGTGCAGCTTCTCATCGAACGCCGGGCGAGCGCCCAGGTAGGCGAGGCGAGGCTCGGTCTCTTGGCTCAAGGCGGGTCTACCTGCGGAGCTTGACAAGGGCGTTCTGGATGGCGATCGAGGAAGAATTCCTGCCCTGGGCGTCGCCCGGCGCGTTGGCTCGGGGGCCCCGGGGAGGGGTTAAGGCTGCGTGAAGAGTATAGGTGGCGGGCCGCGACTCTGCGAGGTTGGCCTCCAAGCGCGATTACCTGGGCCCTGAGTCCGCTGAATCCCCTGGCTGCCCTGCGCCCCATGAGTCGCGGTGTGTGTAGGGAATCCGTCAAGTTGCGTCCAGGCGAGGACGCCGAGCGATGCACAGAGCATGCCGATACACATTCTTCTCCCCGTGGCGGCGCTTCTTGCGGCCAGCCTTCCTGCTTCATTCCAGGAGCCCCTCGACCCATTCCAGGCGCTGGAGGAGCGCGGGTCTGCGGAGACGTTCCTCGCCATGATGGAGGCGACGGGGCTGCGCGCCGAGCTGGCAGCAGGGGGGTCACCCTTCACGCTCCTGGCGCCGGTGGACTCGGCGTTTTCCGGGATCTCGCCCGAGGTCGTGGCCCGGCTTCTCGGCCTCGAGCAGCGCCCAGCGCTGCGAGGGCTGCTCAACGATCACGTGCTTCTCGGCAGCTTTGGCCTGACGGAGCTCATCTCAGCGGACCGCGTTGCCTGTCGATCCGGAAGTGAACTGCCGGTTCAAATCAGCGGCGGGAAGCTCACGATCGGCGGAGTGGCCATCGCACCCGGAGC
>JBLIHL010000524.1:0-4540 GCA_047635895.1 Paracoccaceae bacterium
TCGAGGTTCAGCGCTGGCTCGATTCACCCAGACTTGTGGGGCAGTAGTCCGGCGGCCTTCCGCCAGGCGGCGCGCTGTTCGGTCTGGCTTTCCTCGAGGTCCACGATCGGCGCCGGATAGCCGCGGTCGAGCTCCGGTATCCAGAGCCGGGCGTGCTTCCCATCCGGGTCGTACATCTCGGCCTGCTTGGGGATGTAGAAGTAGCGGAAGCCGCGTGCGTCGTTGCCGACGCCCGCCACGTAGTTCCAGTTGCCGTAGTTGCTGGCCACGTCGTGGTCGATCAGCTGCGACTCGAACCACTCGGCGCCAAGGCGCCAGTCCAGGCCGAGGTTCTTGGTCAGGAAGCTGCCGACGTTCTGCCTGCCGCGGTTGCTCATATAGCCAGTCGCGAGGAGCTCGCGCATGTTGGCGTCCACGAAGGGGTAGCCCGTTTGACCGAGCCGCCAGGCCTCGAAGGCCTCAGGGTCGCGCTTCCACTCGATGGGGAACCGCTGGAGGCCTCCCGGCTGAAAGACGGTGGCGCCGTGCTTCTGCAGGATGAGCTGGAAGTAGTCGCGCCAGAGCAGCTCAAACGTCATCCAGTAGGTCGAGTCGTTGGCGCCGCGCTCCGCTTCGAACGTGCTCACCTCGGCCTGGATCGTGCGACAGGACACACATCCGAGCGCCAGCCACGGTGAAAGCTTCGAGGAGTAGTCCGCGCCAACGAGTCCGTTGCGTGTGATCTTGTACGTGGCGAGAGAGCCGTTCCAGACGAAGGATCGAAGCCTCTCGTGGGCGAAGGACTCGCCGCCGCGGAAGTCAAGGACAGCCCTCGGGTCGGCCAGGGCCGCTTCAGCTCCGAGGTCCTGTAGCGAAGGGATTTCGCCTGCGTCCCAGGTGTGGGTGGGGGGCCCGTCGCCTGGTTTTGTCGCTTCGCGGAGCGACGCTGGAGCGTCGAGCGGCGCCACGATCTTGGCCTTCTTCTCGACGACCTTGCGGAAGGAGGTGAACACACTCGGGAGATCGTCCAGGGCGAACGGATAGTCGTCGTGCAGCGTGCGATCCCAGTGGGACTCGACCTGGACGCTGAGCTCTTCGAGTGCGGTCCGCACTTCGCGCTCGACGTCGCGCTCCTCGGTGCCGACAAGTCGGTGGAAGTCGAGGCGCCGCCAGGCTTGCTCGCGTGCGAGGGCGCCGAGGACTTCCGCGGGATTCCCGCGGCGAACGATCAACTCAGAGCCGAGCCGCCGTAGTGACTCGCGGAGCTCCGTGACGGACTCCAGGAGGAACCGGGCGCGGACCGGGCCGGTTCGAGGCAGCCCTAGTAGCGGGCTGGAGCTGAACTCTCGATCCTCGAAGCAGTAGACCCCGACGAGGGCCACTCCGCGCTGGCGAGCCTCGTCGGCCGCGGCGACCAGCGCCGGATGATCGCTCACGCGAAGATCCTGTCGGAACCATACCGCTACCGTCCCCGCCGTGAGTTTCTCCATGGGAGGGGATTCGTCCATCAGCTACCGGCGGACGCGGGGGACCACCGGTAGCGAAGACAACGCTCAACTACTGGATGAGCTCGGGCAGCAGGACGTGCGCGTCAGGCTGGGTCAGATCCGCCGCCGACTTGTTCGCCGGCAGGAGAATCTGCGATTCCAGACCAGACGGAACGTGCAGCTGGATCACGCCCGGTCCGCCGTTGCCGCCTGCGCCGATGATATCGTTGCCGAACGGGCCGCCGGGGAAGCGGTTCTCCCGACCCTGGCCGCCTTGGCCGCCGAGCGCGACGATGGAGTTGTCCGACGCGTTGGAGAGGTCCATCATCGGCGACTCAAGCACGATCCAACCACCGGAGCCACCGCCGGAACCGCCGCCGACGCGATCGAAGAAGATGACGTTCTCACCACCGCCGCCGCTTCCGCCGTTGGCGAGGAGGCGACCTTCATCGCCGAGCCGGAACGAACGAGTCACGATCAGGACGAGGCCGCCGCCGCCGCCGCCGCCGGCTCCTTTCTCATCGCCGGAGATAGAGAACGGGTCGCGCGGGAACGTGGCTGACGCAACGGCGTCGCCGCCGGCTCCGCCACCACGTCCGGGCAGTGGGCGTCGGGCCTCACCGATGAGGGTTCCCGCTGGCGTGACCTTGGTGCCCCAGAAGTCGTTGTCAGAGGTGCCGTCTTGGAAGAACGGCAGGCCGGGAAGCCCGCCCGCTGCGGGCGCATTCGCGCTGAGCGCGCCCGTGCCGTTGGGACCGCCTCCCATGCCGGGCTGGGCGATCAGGCCCAAATTCTCCTCGGCAAAAGGGTCCGCCGTCACCGGCTGGTTGGACGCGAGCGCGCCGCCGCCGCCGCCCGCTCCTCGCCGGTTCTCTTTCGCGTTCGGGCCGAACGGTGCGTAGCCCGTTTCTCCACCCTGACCGCCACCCGGAGCGATGCCCATCAGGTTGAGCCCGTAGGCTTCTTCACCCTTGAGTCCCGCCGGCGTGGACTCCGCCATGAGCGAGCTACCGACGCCGCCTGCGCCTCCGCCTGCATTGCCGGGGGCTCCAAACTCGGGTTGGTTCGTGGTGTTCAGCGAGGTGACGCCCTGGCTGTTCTGACCGCTGGCAGTCAGCACGCCGTCAATCTCCACGGAGGCCGCCGAGATCTTCAGTGGCCTCGCGCCGACCACCGCGAACGTGGCGTTCCTCTCGATGATGAAGCGGTTGACGTCGATGGGGCCGTTGACGGCCGTGTTGTAGATAATCGTGCTGCCGCTCGGGACGATGAAGTCTTGGCCCTGCGCGCTAGCGAGCGACGAGAGGGCGAGTGCGGCGAGTCCGGTGAAGGCGGCGCGGGCAGGGTGCGATGCGAAGTTACGGTCCATGATGATGACGATCAGGGTCAGGGGGCGGGAAAGGCAGGCGTCACGAACCAGGAGGCAACCCGCGTGCCAGGTTGCGTCTGGAGCCTGAATCTTGGGGCCCATGGACCCGTTACGGGGCCATGGGAGGCGCATCAGGGCCTTTACCATGGGGCCCTGTCAGGACCGTACCCGGCCGGGTAGGCTCGAATCGGAGCGCCGATGTGCGCTTCCGCTCGGTACAGCCCCGTCTACCTTCGCGGATCGCGCCCGGGCCGATGGCCGCCCGCGTTGCGATCTCGCCCGCGCGCTTGTGGGTGACCTCGAGGTCTCACCTGACTCGCAGTCGTGAAGTAGGCGGCTATCCGCGAAGCGCTCCGTGAGGCAGGCTCAAGACCCAGCGATCGAGCCAGCGAGAGATCCCGGTCCCGTCCAATCGTCAACTTTCCGGTCGGAGGCGGGCTGGTCGCCGGTGGGTGACGATGGGGCGGGGCCCTGACCTTCAGGCGTCCCGGCGCCGAACGCACGCTTTCCGAGCCACGTGAGGTGAATGGACAGGTCGTCAATCAGCGTGTAGCTGAGCGGCACCACCCACAGGGTGAAGAAGGTGCAGATCGCCAGGCCGCCCGCCACGCACGTGGAAAGCGCGCGGTAGTCGATGCCCTGTGCGGGGGCGTCACCCAGGGCCATGGGGAGGAGTCCGACCACCGTCGTGAGCGCGGTCATCAGGATGGGACGCACCCGCGCGGCGGCACCCTCGACCACGGCCTCGGCCCGCGGCAGGCCCTCGTTGACCCGGAGCCGGTGGATCTTGTCGATCAGGACGATGCCGTTGTTCACGACGACGCCGACCAGGATGATGATGCCGATCCAGCCGATCGAGTCCATCGGTGTGCCGGTGATGTAAAGCGTCCAGAAGGCGCCGAGGATCGCAAAGGGAATCGTCGTCAGCACGCTGAGGGGGAGCAGCAGCGACTCGAAGAGAATCCCCATGAGGAGAAACACGAGGACAACGGACAGGATCATCGCGTTCTTCAGGTCCTTCATTTCCTGCATGCCCTGGACCACCACGCTGTTGTCGCGCCCGAGGCTGTAGCCCCTCGGCATGTCGAGTCCGTCGAGGGCCGCGTAGCCTTCCTCCACCAGCTCAGCCTGGCGCGTTGGGTCTGAGAGGCGCGCCGTGACCTGGAAGCTGATCTGGCCGTTTCGCCGCGAGATGCTCGATGGCGACGGCTCGAAGCGGATCGTGCTGAACGTCGACAGGGGGACGGCGCCGTTCTCGCCGAAGATGGAGAGGTCCTTGAGCGTGTCAAGTCCCGCGGTGGCGGTGGTGTCGTATTCGATGAGGAGCGGCGTCTCCTTGTCCTGTTCCTGGAACCGGGGCAGCTGTGCACCACGAAGCGCCCATCCGACGTTGCGGAGGGCGGACTGGGAGTTGAGGCCGTAAGAGAACGCGGTGTCGCCGTCGACCTCTAGCAGGAGCTGGTCGGGCGCATCCTCCGTGGCGGTGCGCACATCGGTCAGGCCGGGCACCTTCTCCAGTATGGCCACGGCCGCTTGACCGAGATCCCCGAGCTTGTCGGGGTCCGTGCCGCGCAGCTCGAAGGAAACGAACTGCTTCGAACCCTCGGCGGCCTCGGGATCGCCGCTGAAGGAGACCCGGTGTCCCGCGAACTTCGGCAGGCGTGCGCGCAGCGTCGCCCGGTGCTCCTCAAGAACGTCGGGGTCG
>JBLIHL010000525.1:0-4537 GCA_047635895.1 Paracoccaceae bacterium
GGTCGAAGATCTTGACCTCATCGGCCGGATGAAAGCTGCTGGACGAGTACCGGGGGATGGCCACTCGCTCTCCATCGATATCCACCTGAAAGCCAAGCCACCTTGGCTCCGTCGCCAGCACGACGTGCTCGAGATCCCAATGGGCACCGTTCATTCGATAGATCCGAACCGAGCCACTCTCCGAGGCGCTGATCTGATCCAGCGGAGCACTGATCACCGCCAGCGGGCCGTCGATGGCCATGGCCTCGCCGAAGTGAGCGGAGCGGGTGACGGGTGCCGCTTCAAGCGTCACGGGCTGCGCGGCCTGGGGAGGGGCCATCGACAGAGAAGTCGCGAGCAGAGAGATGAGCATGGGTGAGTGCGAGCCCGCTTAGCGCGGAGTACGAAGTAGAACGTGGGGAAGCTCCAAGCTGACCGTCGGGAAGGCGGCCGGCAGAGAGGTCGGAATCGAGGGTACCGCAAGGGCCCATTCCTGGGCCGAAGCGGATGGGCCTTTGAAGCCACCTATCGGATGAGAAGCCTGTACGCCCCCCCCCCCCAAGTCCCCCCACGCGGCGCCGGGTAGCGAGGGGGCGCGCCAGGGCGCCTCCTAGGAGCGTGTCGGTCCCAACTCTGCGATCATGTTTCCCAAGAGCAGCGCGCCGGCGCCGACCGCTAGCCAGCCGTCGATGACTTCCATGCCGTAGAGAATCGAGATCACCGCGCCCCAGACGGGTTCGAGGGCATAGAGCGTTGCCGCGCGAACCGGCGGGAGCATGCGCTGGAAGTGGTTCAGCGCTGAGAGCGCAAAGAGCGTGGCGAGAATGGAGCAGCACGCCAGGGGCCACCAAAAGTCGTACTCGCCGAGCAGGCCCGTCAGCTCGGACGTGGCGGGCGCGCCGGCCTGGGAGAGTACCCAAGCCGTATAGATCCCCGCGCCCAGCGTGACCGTCATGAACGAGACCAGGGAGACAGCAGCCGGTGCGTGCCTGCGGGTGGCGGAGTCCGTCACCAAGATACTGCACGCAAAGATGAACGCGCTCAGCACCGTGAGCCACTCCGCAAACCCAAACTCCAGCTGCGGCGGCCCGGAGATGAATGCCGCTCCAAGGGTTGCCAGCAGGACTCCGACCAGTAGCGCTCCCGAGATGTGCCGGTGCCTGGGATTGAACAGCGAGAGGAAGGCCGTGAAGATCACGTACAGGCTGGTCAGGAACGCGGACACGCCAGGCGACAGATCCGCAAGGGCGGTCATTTGCAAGAGGAAGCCAACCAGGAGCAAGACTCCCAGCGTTCCGCCTCGCAGCACAAGTCCCATGGACCAGTTGCTGCGCCTGCAGCTCGCCGGCAGCAGGAATGGCAAGAGGGCTGCGGCCGAACCAAAGCGCAAGGTCAGAAAGGCGCCCTTTGCAGCGTCCTGGCCACCTGGACCGAGTGTGAGCTCAGCCTGGCTAATGGCCTGCTTCATCCAGACGAACGTCCAGCCCCAGATAACGGTGATAGCGAGCAGGACGAACAACGCGCGGCGCCGCTCTTCAGCGCTGAAGATGGGGTTCTTGGGATTGGTAGTCGACATGGTTGATCGGTGAGCGACGTTTTAGCTATGCCAACCCAAGGGACCATTCTCTAGCGGCGGCAATCGCAAGGAAGGCGCCGATCCCAATCAGTAAGACGCCCAGCACCAGCTCCATCCCGCGGCCACGCACAGCAAGCCAGCCTGCCGCCCCCGTAGCCACAAGAAGAAGCGCCACCACGACGTACCAGGTTGCGTCGATCGCCATGGCCAGGAGTGCCACGCCAGCGCTGTCCAAGAGGGCGGCATCTGGCGGGAGGAATGAACCCAGTAGCGCGAGAAAGAACACCGCGATCTTCGGATTGAGGAACGCGATGGCAAACCCCTCGGCGAACCCCGTCCTCCGTGACGCCGCGTGCTCGCTCTTCTCCGTGTCATCAGCGGGCCGGAGTGCGCTGATCCCCATCCAGATCAAATACAACCCGCCGAGCATCTCAATGGCAACACTGACGCCTGGAGCCGCTTCCAGAAGGGCTGCAACGCCACAGACTGCGGAAAAAGCATAGATCCCCACTCCGAGCCCATGGCCGACTCCAGTCAGGACGCCTTGCGCTCTTCCACCCGCAACCGTGTTCTTCACCACAACAGCCAGGCTTGGACCGGGTGTCATCGCACCAGCCAGGCAGACGGTTGCAATCGTGATCCAGTTCGCCGTTTCCATGCGTCAAGAGCTCCCTAAACGTGTCATCCCTCGTGGTTCATTGCGAGTCCAGGAGGCCGGGCAGGAGGACTCGTAGCCGCCACGATGTGCGACGTGGTCGGCCTGGCCCAGCCGTACGACCTGGCTACGAACGTGGTCGCGCTGCGCCTTATGCCGTGAAGACGGACCAGAAGTACCAGAGACCTGCGCCCATGGCGACCACGTCCAGCGCCGCACGCAGCGGGCGCCAGGAAAAGGCGCCCTCTGCGGGCGCTTCTTCGCCCTCTGCGCCGGCGCTACTTTCAGCCGCCACGATCGGCGTGCGATCTCGCAGGAGAAGCGACGCGGCCACGGCAAGCCCGAAGAGCACCACGCCGAAGCCGAGGGCGTAGCCGAGCAGCGGCTCCTGGGTACCGGCTTCACGGCTCAGCTCGGGCGCGAGTCGCGTGGCCTCTCGCCCTCCCAGCGCCACGCCGAAAACCGTGGTCTCCAGCAGCCGAGTTCTGCCGCGATTGTGCAGTAGGTCGTCAAGCCCGACGTAGGCGAGCGCCAGCGGAACGGTGAGCTCTAGAAACCTGACGTGCTGCGGCAGAAGATCCGCCCTGGGAGCGAGCAGCATGCCCACGCCGCCGAGGCCCAGGAGTAGCCCAGCGGACACAAGTGCCGAGCGGCGCGACCCGCGCCTCGCCGCAGCCACCACGAGCAATACCAGCAGCGCCGCATCTAGCGCCCTGGGAGCCCGCTTAGCACCTGCCCGCGCATAGCGCGTCACGGCGCTCTCGTTGCGCTCCAGCATCTCCTCTGTGGCCCTGAACACGTGCGCTTCCGACCCTGCCGCGAAGCGCCATGCGGCCAGCTCCAGCCCGTTCCAGACCACGGCGGAGGAGTCACTGTGCTGGGGACTCGTATCGTGGAAGAGATCGACGTGGACGCCCACCGAGCCGAAACCGATCGGAGCCGTCACCTCGTAGTCGAGCACCACGTCGACCCACTGAGAGACCTCATTCAGAGGGTCGAGTCCTGGCTCGGCCTCAACGACCAGCGAGGAAGCCACCCTCAGGGAGCGCTCAGCGTCACTTGCCGCCGCGTCGTCCTCGGCCCCCGTCACCACCCGGTAGTGCGCGGCGATGTACTCGACGATCGCGTCCCGGTGCGCTTCCAGCTCGCCTGGCTCCATGGTCCCGTCCAGGTCGGGATCGAAGGGCCCGATCACCTCCCCCAACGAGAGCACTTGGCAGCGCAGCTGAAGCTGCACCGCCGTCCGTCGGACGTGGAGCTCAGAGAGTGAATAGGAGCCGACGTGCGGTAGGGCCGTCGGCACCGGACCACTACCGCTGGCCCCCATGACCATGGCAGCCAGCGCTACGCAGAGGCTCATGGGCGTTTCGTCTTCGACGCCCGGGACTTCTTGACGGGTTCGAGCGCTTCCTCTAGCGCTTCCTCGATCGTGTCCAGGGGTTTGAACGTCAGCTTGGAGGACGCCGATTCAGGCAGCTCGATGAGGTCCGGCATGTTCTTGGCAGGCAGGAGCACCGTCTTGATACCGGCCCTTAGCGCCGCCAGGACCTTCTCCTTGACGCCGCCCACCGGCAGCACCCTGCCGCGCAGGCTGATCTCACCGGTCATGGCGACCGTGCTACGAACGCGTCGCCCCGTGAACAGGGAAACGAGCGCCACCGTGATGGCCACGCCAGCGGACGGCCCGTCCTTGGGGACGGCGCCCGCGGGAATATGGAGGTGCACGTCCGACTTCGCCAGCGCCTCCAGATCGATACCGAGCGCCTCGGCGCCCGTCCGAATGAGCGTCATCGCCGCATACGCGCTCTCCTTCATCACGTCGCCGAGCTGGCCCGTCAGGCGCAGCTCGCCCTTGCCCGGGCTAGCCGCAGCCTCGATGAAGAGGATCTCGCCGCCGACGGACGTCCACGCAAGGCCCGTCGCCACGCCTGGCTGGGACGTCCGCTCGACCACCTCATGCTCGCGACGCTCCGGACCGAGGATCTCACGCACTTCCTCCGGGCCAATCGACATCAGCTTCTTCCGACGACCTGCGAACTTCGTCGCCGCAAAGCGGCACACCGCAGCGATCTTCCGCTCGAGCTCGCGCACGCCGGCCTCGCGGGTGTACCCGGAGATGATCTCCTTCAGGCCCGCCACCGAGATCCGAAGCTGCGACGCCTTGAGCCCAGCCTCTGACCGCTGGCGCGCGAAGAGGTGCTCACGCGCGATGCTGAGCTTCTCCTCCTCGGTGTAGCCTGCGAGACGAATCACATCCATCCGATCGTGGAGCGGATGAGGGATGCGGTCCTCAACGTTAGCCGTCGCGATGAACAGCACCTCAGACA
>JBLIHL010000526.1:0-4529 GCA_047635895.1 Paracoccaceae bacterium
GGAGGATGATCCGATGGATCGAAGGGGCCGAAGTCAAGGTCCGCTCGATCGCGCGGCTGAGGCGGCTCCACGACGACCTCGTGACCCGAGTCAACCAGGAGATTGCGCGACCGGAGCGCCCACCCCTCGCATTCCCCCTGCCGCCGATTCCCGGCACGGCGAAGATCGAGCCGGTCACCACGTCGGAGGAGCTTCGCCGCGAGGGCCGCGAGATGCAGCACTGCGTGGCGAGCTTCGAGGACTGGGTGGCCGCGGGTCAGGGCTACGTGTACCGCGTCCTGGAACCGGAGCGCGCGACCCTCAGCCTCGAACCGGACTACACCGGTACGTGGCGGATCGCGCAGCTCCATGCGGTCCGCAATCAACAGGTTGAACCCGAGACTGAGGCCGCGGTCCGGCGCTGGCTGGCCGGTACACCCGAGCCCCGGGAGCCCGTCGATCTCACGCCCATGTTTCCGCAGTTCCTCGGGACCGGCCTGTCGCTGGGGGCGTAGCGCTGGCATCAACGCGGAAGCGCACCGGCAGCTGGCTCGTTATGGGCACGTTGGATCCCAAAGCTGGCCCTCACCTGTCGATCTGGAATTCTTATCCCCTGCGGTGCGCTGGGAGATTCCCCTTGCGCTCTCATTGGAACGTGTCGAGACTCTCAACGATGTCGCTCCCCTCGCCAACATTGACCCCGCGCTTGCGGCAGCTCCTCGGTGGGCTGACCCTGCTGATGTGGGCCGTTTGGATTGGCGCTGGAGTCACGGGGACACAGGACTCGGTCGGGGCTGCTTTACCGGCAGCTGACAGTGGACCCGGCATCGTTGCTGAGTTCGAGGGCCCGAACGGCGGCCCTCACGACTCCCTCGCTGCCTGGACGCTCTTCGATACCGAGGACGAGGACGACGAGCAACCGGAGCATGACGGTAACGCGAGCGAGGCGGAGCTCCGCTGGTCGCCGCCTGCCCTCGCTACCGGGATCGCAGCGCGGCGCGCTGAGCCGCAACGGACACGGCAAAGCCGCACACGTAGGGTCCGCGGACCGCCCAGCGCGTGAGCCGCTTCGGCTGGAGTGCGCCCTGTGCGCGCCTCGGCTGGACGCGCCACGCACTGTTCCGTTCCGCTTTGCAGTGAGTCCGGCCCTCGGGGGGTCTGGGCTCGCCCGTGGGCCGTCGCTTGCGATCCTCCCCGTTTCCGGGCTGGGATTCCGCGACGGACTCGGTGACTGCTCACCAGCCCGCGCCGCCCTATGCGGCCATCCGTCCATGTCCCAACTCGATCTCCAGGGGATCCTCCCTGGCCGCCCCGTGAAGGAAGACCTTCGCGCTGGCTTCCTCGTCTTTCTCATCGCGCTCCCGCTAAGCCTCGGCATCGCCATGGCCAGCGGCTTCCCGCCCGTCGCGGGCATTCTCTCGGCGATCGTCGGAGGCCTCGTCGTCACGTTCCTCGGGAGCGCACGCCTCACGATCAAGGGACCGGCCGCCGGACTCATCGTCATCGCGCTCGGCGCTGTGCAGGAGCTTGGCGACGGTGATCCGCTCGTCGGCTACAAGCGCGCGCTGGCCGTCGGCGTGGTCGCGGCCGTCGTGCAGATCCTGTTCTCGCTCGTGCGCGCCGCGACCGCCGGCATCGCCATGTCGCCATCGGTCGTGCACGGCATGCTCGCTGCGATCGGCGTGATCATCATCTCGAAGCAGGCGCACACGGTCCTCGGTGTGTCGCCGGAGGGCAAAGAGCCGCTTCATCTCTTGGCCGAGATCCCGGAGAGCATGATGAACGCCAACCCTGAGATCATGGCGCTCGGACTGCTATCCCTGGCCATCCTGTTCTTTTGGCCGTTCCTCAAGGCTGGCTGGGCGAAGGCGGTCCCCGCGCCCCTCGTCGTGCTCGCGGTGGCCGTTCCGCTGGCGCTGATCTTCGACCTCGAACACGAGCACAACTACACGCTCCTCGGCCACCTGCACCACGTCGGCCCTGAGTTCCTCGTCACCCTGCCGGGTTCGCTGCTCGATGCCGTGACCTTCCCGGACTTCTCGGCCGTATTCAGCGGCACTTCGATCAAGTACATCGTGATGTTTGCGCTCGTCGGGACGGTTGAGTCCACCCTGAGCGTGATCGCCGTCGACGCGATGGACCCTGAGAAGCGTCCGTCAGGCCTGAACCGCGACCTGTTTGGTGCAGGCGTGGGCAACCTCATCTCGGCGTCGATCGGCGGCCTGCCGATGATCTCGGAGATCGTTCGCAGCAAGGCGAACATCGACTCCGGCGCGCGCTCGGGCTGGGCTAACTTCTTCCACGGCGGCTTCCTTTTGCTGTTTGTCGCGCTGGTGCCCGGGCTCCTGCACATGATCCCGCTCGCCGCGTTGGGCGCGATGCTCGTCTATACGGGGGCAAGGCTCGCGGCGCCCTCCGAGCTGATGCACGCGCGCAAGATCGGCAACGATCAGGTGCTGCTCTTCGCGGCGACCCTCATCGTGACGCTCGCCACTGACCTCTTGATCGGCGTCGGGGTGGGGATCGCGCTCAAGGTCGCGCTCCACCTCCTCCGCGGCGTCTCGCTGCGCGCCATGTTCCGGACCGACATCGAGGAGTCCCGTGAGGGTAGGAGCCTACACCTCAAAATGCGCGGTGCCGCGACCTTCACGAACCTGCTCGGAATTAGGCGGCGCCTGATGTCCCTGGAGGGCATCGACCACGTCGTACTGGATGTGGCAGACGTTCAGCTGGTGGACCACACCTTCCTGGCGCGCATTGAATCCATGGCCGACGAACTCCCCAACACGTCATTCGAGATGGTCGGCGTGGAACTCCTGAGTGCCGCTTCGGACCACCCGCAGGCCACGCGCAGGAGGCACGCGTGAGCGTCCTTGCCGCGCCCGCGGGTTCCAAAGTGATCGGGCTGGACGGGCTCCTCGAGGAGATCGCGCTTGTCTTGCCCGCGCAGGGACCCCTCAACGTTTTCGTCCATCACAATACGCTCCACGCGTTCGAACACCTGCCGTTCGAGAAGGCCGTCGTCGAGGCGGCGGAGCTGTACGGTACCGAGCCGTACATGACCGAGGCAGCGTTCGCGGAGCACCTGGAGAGCGGGCGGATCCTGCAGAGTGATCTGGATGCCGTTCTGGGACTTGAGTTCGCGGATGGTGACGAGCCAATCTTCGACGGTGGTCCGAAGCGGTCCGCTTTTCGACTGGCGCGGCTGCGCCACCTGTTCGAGGTACCCCGCGACGCTGCGCTCTCGTGGACACTGATCGAAGGAGGTGGGCGGACGACCTTTCACGGGAAGGTCGACGCCGGGCGTCGCGCCGCGATTCTGCGCTCGGCCGAGCGTGTCCATGGACCGCTGGGCGACGCCGAGCTGACGCGAAGGACGCTTGAGCGACTGTGGGACGATCTGGAGCGCGTGGCGCCTTCCCTGCCCGCGGAGGCCGTCGGTGTACGGCGCCGCGACCAGCTCCTTGCCGTCGACGACATCGACGTCGATCGATTCGTGCATCCGGTACTCATCCGGCTGTGCGCTGCGTTCCTCGATCAGGGCGTGGCGTACTGGTCGATGCCCGGGAGGGAGCACGGCTTCCTGATCTCGGTCCGACGGCTGTACGGCCAACGCTTAGCCTCTCCGAATCCTTGGTTTCTGGGGATGGCGCGCGAGCTGCGGCGTCAGGAGAAGGAGGGCTGGGACGCAGCGCGCACGATCGAGTGGGCGCTGGGCGAGCTGGAGGTCGCGCCGGGGGACCGCGCCGAATTCCTGCGCCGTACGGCGCTCGCGCTGCGCGGTTGGGCGGGCATGATGAGCCGCTTCGAAACTCGGCCGGACCAGGCGCCGGTCGAGCCATGGCCGGCACGGCTGGCCGACTTCCTCGCGGTTCGGCTCGTATTCGACGTCTTCGCCGCGAAGCGCGCGCTGCGCCTCGTAGGGCGTACAGCCGGCGGATTCCGCGGTCTCGACGCTCTCCAGGCGAACTCCGGAGGGGGTGTCGACCTCGAGCGCGTCTTCCAGGCGTTCGTGATGGCCCAGGTCAAGAACGTCAACCTGCGCGCTTTCCACGACGAGGCAAAGGCTCAAGCGTGGATGGCGGAGGTGACGGCGCTGGATGGAATCGAGCGGCGCCGCCTGCTGCACCTCGCCTACGAGCGGCGCCATCGAACCGGTGTCCTCGACGGTTTGGTCGCACACTGCCGCATGCCGATCCCAGAGATCACCGAGCCTCGTTTCCAGGCAGTTTTCTGCATCGATGACCGCGAGTGCTCGACGCGTCGCCATCTCGAGGAGTCATGCGCGAGCGTCGAGACGTTCGGGTACGCGGGCTTCTTCGGCGTGGCCATGGCGTACAAGGGGTTGGACGACATTCGCGCCAAGCCCCTGTGCCCGGTGAACCTTGTCCCGCGTCACTTCGTGGCCGAGCGGGCGCTACGGCCGGAGGAGGAGACGGCCTACCACGCTGCTCGCCGCCGCCACGGCTCGGTGGCGTACTCGCTATCGGTCGGCTCCAAGACGCTGTCACGCGGTGGCGTGCTTGCGCCGCTCCTCGGCATGGCGTTCA
>JBLIHL010000527.1:0-4513 GCA_047635895.1 Paracoccaceae bacterium
ACGGGCTGTCTGCAGGCGCGCTGGCGGACGCCCATGGCACGACTCTCCGCGGAGTGGAGGGTCGACTCCATCGCGCCCGCGCCGCCCTCGCCCGCGCCCTCGGGGGCGACCCCCGCAAGGACTTCCTATAGCGCTTCACCACTGCACTGAACCATGAACGACATGCATACACCCACGCCAGAATTCACACGCTTTCTCGAGTGGCAAACCCGCACGACGCTGCGGCGCTCGGAGCGCTTTGACGCCGCGGCTCCGCTGACCGCAGAGGAGTCCCGGGCCCCCGAGCTGAGGGCTGTAGCCAGGCTGCCGTGGCCAGGGATCTCGCGAGCCGCACGGATCGCCGCCATCATCCTCGTGTCGATGATGGCCGGCGCCGCGGGGGTCGTGGCGGCTGAACAGGTTCGCGAGTCGAAGGTGGTCGAGCGTTTGCTCAATGCCCAGACGATCCGAATCACGCTGGTGGAGAAGAAGCTGGAGGTGGCCGCTGCGACCCTCGCACGAGAGCAGTCGCTCGTCGACTTGGGATATGCTTCGAGCTGGAGCGTGATGCCGCTGCAGGAGAACCAGCTGCGCTTGAAGGAGGACCTCGCCCGACTCCGCGTGGACTCCGGAGAGGTCCGCGCCTCTGGCCGCGAGCCCGACACGGCGATCGACGCGCCGGTGGTGGCGGGACGCGACTTTGAAGGAGAACGGATCGAGCTCTCGCTAGGGACGCTGAGACGCCTGCTCAAGGTGGCGAATGGTCGGTTTGAGCTCGTGGAGAAACGCGTGAAAAGCGGATTCGCGCCGATATCCGCGGCCGCTGATGAGAAGGTCGAGCTGGACCTTCTTCAGCACGAGGTCGAGCGGCTCGAGGCGAAGCTCAAATTGCGCCACGCCTTTGTGAACGGCGAGCACGCGCGGTCGACGGTCGTGCGCCTCGGTCACCTGCTGGACGCTTCGTCCCGGGGGCTGAAACTGGAGGTTGAGCGGGCCCACATCAGCGGCCGCTTGGAGATCGCCGAGCTGCGCTACAGGGAGGGCTTCGGGCCGAACGTCAGCGACGCGATACGCGTGGAGATCGCGAGGCTTGACGCCGAGCTAGCGCTGAATGCGCTGGAGCGTTCGCTCTACGAAGTGGAGTGAGGGCTGCCACCTTCCGCTCGTAGATCAACACCAAGGGGCGCCAAAGTCGCGCGTGCAGGCACCCGCGGGCGGGAGTCCGGTCAGAAGGGCATGCCGATGCCGAAGTGGACGACCCATTCGGACTCGTCGCTCCTGCGGTCCGGGTTGAACGCGGCGTCGATCCGCAGCGGGCCGATCGGCAGGAGATATCGCAGCCCGACGCCGACCCCGGTCCGGACGTTGTCGAAGTTGAACAGATTCTCGGCCTGGGCCTCCACGAGGCCGGCGTCGAAGAAGGTCGCGGCCTGGAACGCGCCGCCGAGCTCGTGGCGCCATTCGAGTGACGCAGAGATGAACCCCTCGCCGCCCAGTGGCTCACCGCTGGCGTCCTTGGGTCCGAGCTGACTCTCGCGGAAGGAGCGCACGGAGTTCTCCCCGCCTGCGAAGAATCGTTCTTGGATCGGGATGGACTCGTCTTGGAGGATGGGCTTGATGATGCCCATCCGGAGGCCGAGGCCCACGACGTCGTCGTCGCTCACCGGCTCGAACCAGGCGGCGGTGAGCTTGGGTCGGATGAACTCCAGCTCGGATCCGAGGGCGTGGCCGCCGAACTCGATCGAGGCCTCTGCGTAGACGCCGTTGGTGGGCGCAAAGAGGGCGTCACGGATGTCGTAGCGCTGGGTGACGACGACGCTGGCGAGGTTCACAACGCTCTGGGTCTCCAGCACCTCCGCGTCGAGCGCCTGAACGTTGCGCGCCTCCGAACGGCTCAGCTTGTAGCCGACGGTCGACGCGGTCTCGCGGGTCCATTCCTTCGTGATGAACGCGCCGGCGCCCCGGGCCTCGCGCGTGAACGACGGCTCGAGCCGGCGGTTGAACTCAAGCCGCAGGTCGCCGATGAGCTCTCGCCGGAAGAGCCACGGGTCGGTGAGGGAGATGTCCGCACGCAGCGCGCGCTGGGCGATGGTGGCCTCAGCCGCCGCGGCCACTCCGTTCCCGAACAGGCTTCGATTGCGCGCGCCGATGGTGAGGCGCGCCAGCTCGTAGCTACCGAAGCCGGGCTCGACGTAGAACTCGCGGGTAGGCTGCTCCTGGATCGCGATCACGAGGTTGCGCGCGTCCCCAGATCCGTCCAGCTTGGGTGACACAAGACTGAAGAGTCCGGTGCGATAAAGCGCGCGCACGGTGTCGCGGACCTTACGTGAGTCGTAGGGGTCGCCGGTGTCAAGCAGAAGCCTCGACGAGAGAAATGAATCCCGCGTTCGCTCGGCTCCCTCGAAGCGGACCACGGCAAGCCTGACGTACGGTCCGGGCGTGGCGACGATGGCCATGCTCACCTTCTTCCCCTCGCGGTCGATCGTCGAGTCGACCTGGATGACCGCGTCTGGGAACCCGCCTTGGCCCAGCGCGTCCGACAGGACGGTCCGGATCTTCCCCTCGAGTCGAGGCTCGTAGTCGGTAGGGTTGCCAGCGTCGTCCGTGGTGGCTCGGCGGACGGCCTGCTCTAGCTTCGCTTCGAGCTCGGGGCCGATGGGCTCCGCGGTGCGGCTGAGCCCCACGCGCGTGGTGCTGACGTAGTAGCGGGCACCGGAACTCACCGTGAGCCGCACGTCCACAGCTCCACCTTCGGCGCGCGGACCGGGATCGTCGAGCTGCGCCGTGGCGTCAAGGTACCCGAGCGCCACGAGGTCCTGGCTGATCTGCCCGGACGCACGCGCTACGCGCGCCCTGACGTAGAGCATGGAGCCGTTTCCAAACAGCCCGGTTCGCGGGCCGTTGACGTACAGCCGCAGGCTCTCCGTGGAGATCGGGCAGCCTTCATTGACCTCCACGGTGACCTCGCCAATGGTCGAGCGACTGCCCGCCTTGACATCTATGCGCGCCGTGTCCTTCCCGAGAACTTCGTAGTCGACGGTGGCCTCCGCGTAGCCGCGCTCCTTCAGGAGGAGCTCGGTTTCGTAGGCTGCGTCGTCGATGAGCGCGCGCCCTCCCGTCTTGACGAAGCGCTCCAGGAGTCCGTCGACGTTTCGCGCCAGCTCCACGCGCAGGTCCTTCGGCGCGCCCTCAAAGGCAACGCCGGTCGCGCCCGACTCCAGCTCGGCGGGAGCGATCACCTCCTTCGGTGCCGTCGCGACGCAGCTCGCGGCGCACAGGGCGAGGGCCGCGGCAACCGCGGCCTTTCGGATAGCGGCGGCCATCAGCGAAGCCTCAGTACGAAGCGAAGGCCCAGGCCGTAGTCCTCGTAGGCGTCACGCTCAAGCACGACGTAGATCGCGTCGCGCTTGCGCGCGAGACCCTCGCGCAGCTTGTACGTGGCTTCGAGCGTCAGGGTGCCAGAGCGCGACACGTCGCGCCCGGTTGTGACCTCAAGGCGGTCAAGGAAGGACTCCTTGTCCTCATCGTCGAATCCCCCCGACGAGAACCAGCCGCGCACGAGGTCCTTCGCCACGTAGAGCGCGACCGACTGACCGGCGGCCTCAATGCCTCCGCCGCTGCTCGGCGGTTGGCCGGAAAGCACGAGTAAGAGGAGATCCTCCGGCGCCAGCGGCGGCGAAGATGACAGCTCGACGTTCGGCTCGTCGTAGTCGCCGTCCACGTTCACCGTGATGTCATAGCCGGCCAATCGCGTGGTGCCTACGAGGTCGATGCGCGGGATGTCCGGGCTGTCGGGGTCGAACCGGATGAGGCCGGTCGGGAAGTTGATCGTGCCGGCGGGAACGGCGAGCTCGAGCGGATCAAAGAAGACCTGACCGATGGGCGTGGGCTGGGCCGCCGTGCCGAGGAGGCGCAGGTCTGCACGGATCTTGCCGCGCGCGATCCGGCCCCTTAGTGACAGTGGTTCCGACGTGCTGACGTTCAGGTTGAGCTTGAGCGTCTCCGGCCCGAACGCAGGGATGCGAATGCCGCGGCGCACTGACTGGGGCCCCGTAGATCCGCCGGAGAGAAGGCTCTGGAACTCGATGGGGGAGCGAATACGACCGCCCGCGAGGAGCACGTCGCCGCCGACGGTCAGCTCGTTCGTGCGGCCCGTCAGGGTCAGGTTCAAGTCGGCGCGGATGCGCGCGTCGGCGCTGCGCGCGAGGAGCACCTCGGTGCCAGTGATCGTGGCGTCGATGCGCGGGAATTCTTGGTCATGCAGGACCGTGCCACGAATGGAGACGGGGGACGCTCCGATCTCGAAGTCAGCGCGATCGATGCTCAGCTGCCCGATCTTCATCGTGACTTCGACCTGGGCGTTCTCCAGCGGCGGCAGTCCGCGGTAGCGGGCGCCTCCGTTCTTGAGCACTAGCCTGCCTGTGGGGATCGGCTCCTTGACGGAGCCCTTTACGGCGACCGTTCCGGATAGCGCGCCTCTCGTCTCTCGCAGCTCAGGCAAAAAGCGTGCAAGCCAGTCGAGTGACTCGAAGTC
>JBLIHL010000528.1:0-4508 GCA_047635895.1 Paracoccaceae bacterium
ACCAGGAACGATTCCACCACATTCCGTCACGTTCGCCCCCCTCCGGGGGGGGTCGAACGGGTGACGGAATGTGGTGGAATCGTTCCTGGTACCGGACCGCCAGATGCATTCCCGCAGCTTTGGTTCCGGAACGGTACTGCGGGAACTCTCGTCAGTCCTCCGTGCGGAGAATATTGCAGGTCCTCGTCTTCTCGTCGAACCACACCTCGGCGCCACCGCGCTTGAGGAGTGCCATCACCTGGGCGACCTTGCGGTCACCCTCGGTGTGCTCGGTCCCGTCCCGCGTGACGAACTCTTCGACGATGGCGTAAAGCGCGTCGTCCGTGAGCTGGTCCAGCGGGATGTGGACACCGGGGGGAGGTTCGTGAGTCGACATGGATGGACCAGGATCAGTGACTCCCGTCGAGCATCTCGGAGAGGAAGCTCGCGAACGGATCCGGACTACTCAGGATCGCTCCGGAGAAGCGACCTAGCTCAACTTCTTCTTTGGCATCGAGCGCCACGTAGATCGGCTGAGCCGTCGACTTTGCCATGCTCTCGACGAGTTCAGCGATCCGAGCGCGAAGCACGAGATCCTTGGTATCGGCATGCAAACGCGCCTCGACGAACTGTGATTTCTGGGCGCGAACAGCTGGCGCGGGAAAGATGGAGACCTCCATCTTGCGACAGTTCACTCATGTGTGCGCCGTGAAGTTCACGATGAGCCCAAGGCCCTTCGAGATAGCTATCTCACGCGCTCGGTCGTAGTCGTCGATGACCACCAGAGAGCCACTCTCCAGCTTGGCGCCGCGAGGGACTTCCAGTGCGGGGCCGCCACCTTGGGTGTGCGACTCCACCAGACCGCGCGTGTAGCTCGGCGGCGGCGCCATGGCGCTCATGATCACGCCGTCGAGCTGGTAGCCCATGGCGCCGAGCAGGCAGTAGAAGCCAGCGAGAATGGTTCCGATCGCAGCCATCAGTCGACCCGGACCGATGTTGCCGTCAGGTGACTCGCCCTTGAGATTGATACGGCCCAGGAGGTAGTAACCCGCGATGAAGGCGATGCCCGTCCAGAGGATCAGGAAGACCTCGCGCGGCAGGATCAACCAGTGCATCGCGATGTCGGCGTTCGAGAAGAACTTCAGGGACGCCGCAAGTTCCACGAAGCCCATGAACACCTTGAGGGTGTTCATCCACGCGCCGGCGGACGGCATGGCGCTCAGACGCCCTGGCAGAAGAGCCAGCAGCACGAACGGCGTAGCCATCGTCATTCCGAAGGCTCCCATGCCGAGCGCGGTATGCATGACGCCATGGCCACTTCCGGCTGCGAGCAGCGAGCCCACGAAGGGACCCGTGCAGGTGAAGCTCGTCACGACGAGCGTCAGGCCCATCATGAAGATGCCGAGGTACCCGCCCGTGCTGCTCGCGCTGCCCGCGAACTTCATCATGAAGGCGGGCGGTTTGAGGTCGATCATCCCGAAGAGCGCCAGCGCGAAGACCACGAAGACCACTCCAATGATCACGTTGGTGATCGGGAGACCCGCCACTCGTCCCATGATCGGGCCGAAGGCTACGCCCAGGAACACGAAGATCACCACGATACCCGCGCCGTAGGCCAGGGCCAGCGGCAGCACCTTGCCGCCCCGGTTCTCCGCCTGCTTGGTGAAGTACGAGATCGTGATCGGGATCATCGGGTATGTACACGGCATCAGGAGCGTGAAGAGACCCGCCCCGACTGCCAGCAGCATGAAGCCGAGAAGGCTGTCGCTATCCGCGCCTCCACCGCCGTAGTCCTTGGGGCCTTCGCCTTTGGCCTTGGAAGGATCAACCGCGGCGTCGGGTGCATCGCCTGCCGGAAGGGTCCAGTCGGCAAAGGCCGCCGCGTACATGCCCGGCTCGCCCTCGCCGTCCACCGCCGGCGTCATGCTCACGAGCACACAGTTCGCGTCGTCGCACGACTGACCGTCGACCGTGATCACGATCGACTCGGGATCGAACTCGTCGTAAGCCTCGCCCTTCACGCCAAAGTAGAACGTCTCCCCGTAAGCCCAGACCCAGCCGTCGTCAGCGTCCTTGATCTGGACGTAGCGGAAGGGCTCGGGGAATTGGACCGCTTCCCAGTCCACGTTGCCGCCTTCGACCGAGATGGTCGTGTGGAGCGCGATCCCCGGCCCCTTGTCCTTTTCAGTGGGACCCGCGTACATGTGCCAGTGCTCGGGCGTGGCGACCTGGATCACCAGCTCGACGGCTTCGTCGTCCAAACTGCGGGCGAACGCCCGGGACATCGCCTTCGAGTCGGCTGCGAAGATCGGCTTCCACACGGGGGCTTCCACCGCGGGATCGCCGTCACCTTCCGCTTTAGGCCCTTCCTCGCCTGGCCCTCCCTGGCCTTGGCCTTGCTCCTCTGGGCCTTCCTCCTCTGGGCCAGCAGCCGCGCTGTCCCCCACGAGCAATGCCGGCGGGAAACCTGCCCAGAGTGCGTCCGTGCCGGCAGTCCTGAAGGTCAGGCTAGCCTGCCACGGAACGCACTGGGACGCGTCGCAGACCTGCCCGACGATCTCTGCCGTGATGTCCTCGACCGTCACGTCCCCGCCGACCCCGATGGCCGCCGCATAGAGCACGGTCGGCTTGTCGAAGACCTTCGAGGTCCAATCGATCGCCTCGTCGTACTTGACCTTGGGCTCGGGGAATAGGACCGCCGTCCACGTCGCCCCGTCGATCCCACCAAGGGTGACCTCGGTCGGCACCCCGCCGACCTCGCCGGGGCCATCGTCGTAGAAGTAGCATCCAAAGTCGGGCGTGACCTTGATCGCCACCAGGAGGTCATTCCCCTGGATCTTGGCGTAGAGCTTGGCGCTCGCCGTCTGGGCGAAGGTGGGGCTGGCAGCGCCCACAAGGACGGCCATTAGGAGGCTGAGCAGCGCCGCAGCGCGGGCCAGCCGTGGTTGGAAGTAGTTCAAGATCAAGCGGGGAATGGGCGTAAGGGCGTGTCAGGCTATCGACAGAGGCTTACGAGGGGCGGTCCGATCCGGGAGTTCGTCTGTCATGAGTTTGCAGAGCCCTTGCATCCAGGGCCCGCAATGATTCAGTTGCCCTACAATTGCCCCTTGGGATTCCTTCCGTCCCTACCGACATTGACCCGTGAAGGCCCGCCATCCCCTGCATCATGAAACGGATCACCAGCACTCTCCTCGTTGCCGCCATCCCCGCTCTTTCCGCGCTGGGTGTTCTTCCCGGCTGGAATTCGGCTCCGGATCCACAGCTAGGCCAGCGTGGAGGCCAAGCAGGCCGCCCGACCGGTGAACAGGACGGAGCCGCTGGGGCTGGCACCGCCAAGGAGGGCGACGAGACTCCCCCGCCGGAGGGCTTTAACCCCCGGGGCAAGACCACCTACGACATCTTCGGTCGACGCACGACGGTCCGCGGGAACACCTTTGAGGAGCGCATCAAGGGAGGTTGGCGCCTGAGCGCCATGACCCTCGGAGGCATCACCGCGAGCGGCAGCCTGGTCCAGGGCTTCCTCCACATCGGGGATTCGTTCGTGTCCATGGAGATCCACGCACTCTGGGAGGACGGCGGCGGAGCGGGCGGCCCCGGCAGTGATATCCACGCCACCTTCACATCGGAATACAGCTTCAACACGACCGGCAAGCTCACCTGCGCGACGGTCATCGGTAGCTACCTCGATGACGCCACGGGTGAGCTCACCTGGGAGCGGACGGGGTTCGAACGAGAGTACATGGTGCGCGAGATCCAGAACCAGCTGGAGCTGACGTTCCAGGCTGGATCGGGCAGAGAGAACCGCCTCGTCTTCGAGTCGTACGTCCCGAGGCAAGGCGGCGAACGCGATGTCTTCGGTCGACCGATTGGCACCAACTCCGGCGCCACCGACATCTACGGACGAAAGAACGCCAGTGAGCGCCGAGAACGCGACATCTTCGGGCGCCCCGACCGTCCAGAGCCGGGGAGTCAACCTGGTGAAGAGGAAGCGCCGGCGAAGAAGCCTGTTGGCTCTCCGCCCAAGGGACCCGGAGCCGGCGGCGCGCCGCTAGGAAACCGAGGCGGACGCTGAGGCTAAAAACAAACGGGGGAAGCTTTCGCTTCCCCCGTTTCACGCTCCGAAGAGCGCGTTGCGGCGGTCAGTCAGACCGCATGATCAGAACCAGATCAGCACTGGCTGAATCCACAGGAGTTGCACTTCACGCACCCCTCCTGGAAGGACAGGTTGCCCGTGCAGGTCGGGCACTTCAGCTTGTAGCGCGACGCTTGGTTCGCAGACGAAGGTGACTTGCGACGGTCTACCGGCTCATTCGACTCGATGGCTGCCGGGTCCACGCGGCCCAGCAGCAGGTTCTCAAGCCCGTGCTCGTCCTTGGCGCGCTTATAGCGCAGCAGCGCCGTCGCGAGGCCATCCGCGAGGGACATGATGCGACCGTCCTTCGTCGGCACCGAGAGGCTAGAGCCAATCCCAGCAAGCTGGGCCACCGCGGTCTCGAGGCTCCCGTTGGAACGCAGCCACAGCGACAGAA
>JBLIHL010000529.1:0-4498 GCA_047635895.1 Paracoccaceae bacterium
CGAAGGCCGGGTCGCCGCACTCGAGGAGCGCTTGGAACTCCTTGAGTACGTACCCGGGGAGGGAGCGGCCGCCGTGTTCGTCCTCAAATTCGGACAGGAGGCCGCCGAAGTGTGAACGGACGATTTCCTGAAGCGTGGAGTGGCCTCCCGTGCCGCGGAAGAACTCTGGTGGATCGTCCATTCCAAGGGAATGAACGTTTGGGGGCGGAGCGGGTTACGGGGGGGTCAGAGCATGGGGTGGCGCCGCAAAGCGTCTATGCATCCCGTACGGCCATGAATTTACTCCCCCACAGGGCTCGGGGTCGTGTCTGCGGGGACGTGCGGGGCAGGCTGAGCTAACGGTTGACCTGGCGGGCCGGTCGGCTCCGCCCAGTCTAGTAGCCGGGCTGGCATTGCCCCGCCGAAGACGAGGAGCCCCATCAGGATCGTGAGTGCCCAGACCTCGCGAGGAACGAGGTCCCGCTCGCCGCTGTGAACGCGGGTTCCCGAGAAGAGGTTGAAGAAGCACCGCATCACGGTCATTCCATTGACCGCCGTAGCAAAGATCAACGCGAAGCTGATCGCAGGGAACTCGTCGATCGAACCCTGTACCAAGAGATCCTGCGCCACGAAGCCGAGCGTGAGCGGCATGCCCACGCTCGCGAATCCAAGGACGAGGAATGCTACGGCCATTCGCGGGGTCCGCTCGAAGCTGCCGCACGGCTTCTTGAGGGACAGCGTGCCACGGCGTGACTCGAGTGCCGCCAGCGTCATCGCGAAGCCGGTGGTTGCGAGCGCGAGCACCTCCCACGTCACCAGCGCACCCGATACCCCGATCGCGGACTCGCTCTCAAGTCCAAATGCGATCAAGCCGGTCTGGCTCATGATCAGGAACGCGAGCGCACGGCGCGCGTCGTTCTGGACCACCGCGAGGCACGCGGCCACCGTCGCGGTCAGCGCACAGATCGCGGCGATCACGTGGGTCATCGCACTCGGCAGCTCGCCCGCCAGGACCATCGTATGCGCGTAGACGCCGAGCTGAGGCATCGCGAACGCGACGACGATCCCGAGCGGCGCCCGCTGTACAAATGCGGGGAACCACGCGTGCAACGGGATCACCGCCTCGCGCAGGGCGATCCCCAGCGAGCACGCGATGAGTCCCCCCAGCGTTTGCCCGGTCACGAGCAAGACCCCCCCCAGCAGCATGAGTCCCGCGCCCAGGAACTGGAATCGCCCGAACAAGCGCGCCGCCGCGGCGTCCTCCGGGCCAGTCCTCGAACGCAGCTCGGTCCACGCGACGTAGGCCGAGAGGGCCCAGAGCGGGATCAGCACGATCGAGTGCGGCACGACGACGTAGGCCGCGGCGATCGAGAACAACAGGAGCATGCGCCCCAGGGTTTTGGGAGGATGCGTCGAAAGCGGACTGAGGCTGACCGCCACAAGCGCGCAGGTCGACAGCACGAAGTTCGAGAACGACAGGAGCCCGCTCGGCAGGACGAGGAAGTCGAGCCCGAAGACCGCGTAGTGCGGATGCGAGCCTGCGATCTCGATACAGACGAAGAGACTCGCGCAGCCAAACGCGACGGACGCGAAGGCAATGGCCTTGCGCCGCGCGACGTCGGGCCCGCTAGTCCGCGCGACGAACCTCGCGCCCACGAGAAAGAGGCTGGCGGTTACCAGGGAAGCCACATTGATCATCGGATTTCCTTCCGTTCGATAGGGGCCGCGGTGGAATTAACCGGACCGCCTGTACCCATGCTGCTAGAGCGAGATTTGCGCGGTCCTGGACGCCCCAATCGGTCGGCCAACCAGCGGTCGACTGAATCTACGCTGAGCATCACGCGCCTGAACGAGCCTGCTACGTAGTTGACCATCAGAGTGTCGAGGTAGCCCCGTTCGAGCGCATGCCGGTACAGCCAGGGCTGAAAGAACCGTGGAACGAGTCGTTCCAAGTGCTGCCCTGTGGCCGGCAGGCGATTGCCCAGAGCCTGCTCGAGGTGATGGTGATCGTGAAGGAGGCTCGGCGAGCGCAGGATTTGAAGGCTTCGCAGCGTGGCGTGACCCACGATGTGCACGAGCGCGATCAGCTGCAGCCCGAGCCCGATCTCTACAAAGATCAGTCCGACCTGCGCCATCGAGGCATAGGCCAGAGAGCTCTTGATGTCCGTTTGAACGCGCCCGACGAACGTGCCGTGCAGCGCGGTGGCCGCGCCAATCGCGATCACGCAGTACGAGACGAGCGGCGCCTGCTCGAGGATCAGCCCCGATCGAAGTAGGAGATACGGTCCAAGGTGGATCGAAATCGCCCCGTAGAAGATCGCGCTCGAGTTCGTCGGTCCCTCCATCGCCCGCGGTAGCCAGCCGCTAAGCGGCACCTGCGCGGATTTACCCATGGACGCCCACAGGAGAAGGAAGCCCACGATCATCGCCTCCGAGCCGTCCAGTGGTGCCGCGAAGCCGAGCCATGGCGCGCTCTCGACAAGGCTCGCGCTGCCGGTCGTGTGGTGCAACCAAACGGCCGCACCAAGGAGGCCAATGTCACAGGCGCGATAGGTCACGAGCGCACGGAATCCGTGCCGCACGGGCGCGGGACGCTCGTGGAAGAACCCGATCAGCAGCGCAGACGTGAGCCCCACAAGCTCCCAACCGAACAGCACGAGGTCGAGCGTTCCCGCGAGCACAACCAGCTGCACTCCAGTTCCGAACAGCGCCAGCAGCAAGAAGAAGCGCAAGAAGCCCGGCTCGAGGTGCAGGTAGCGCCGTGAGAATGCGACCACCAACCCGACGAGCATGGACGAGAACGTCGCGAAGGGCAGCGACAGATGGTCCCCGACGAGACGCAGCTCGAACGAGTAGTGGTCGACGTGGAACCAGCTGCCGAGGCGCGCCTCGACGAACGGCTCACCGCTGACGGCGAGGTGCCCCATCAAGAGCAGGCTCGCCACCATGGATGCCGTGAACGCGACGCCGAGCACCGCGACCGTGAAGTGCTCGCGCATCTTCACGCCGAACCAGGCCGGTAGGGCCAGGACAAGGACCCCGAGGGCCGGGAATCCGAAGACGGCCTCCAAGAGAAGCGCTGTAGTCGCGTCGCTCACGCTGCACCCCCAGCGCGCGCGCCAGCGCGCTGCGACGTGGAAGAGTCACTCGATAGCCCGGCGTTCGCCCGCGCTGCACCGAGGTGCTGCGAGTGCCCCGCGTAGTACTCCGCTGAGTTCTCGACGACGGGGATGTGTGGGTTCTCCGGCACGTATTCGACGAAACCGTTCGGCGTGAACACCTCGAACTGATCGGTGCCTGGCTCCCACCGGGCCAGCTGCACCCAGCCGTTCGCGAGGAAAGCCGCGGTGTCTGGGTTCGCCTTCAGGATGCGCTCGAGCGTCTCCCGCTTCGCCTCGACGATCGTAAGCAAACGTACCGGCTCGTGGATCTCGACCATCTGCCACGGCAACCCCGTCCGCAGGTCGGACGCATGGCCATCCATGACGCCGATCAGCCCAGTGATGTTGTGCGGCAGCTTCGTGCCGCTCCCGTAGCCAAGCGGATCCACGAAGCTGAAGTAGTACTCAAGGTTGATGCCGGCGCCCACCGGAATGACCGCGGCGAGCAGCTTTTCGAGCAGCGCGCCGTCCGGGTCAGGCGTCAGGTCGTAGGAGACCAGGAAGGCGCGCCGATCGAGGAAGAGCCCCCGCGTCCGGCTCCGCCGTCCAACGATCGCGACGGCATTCGTCGCGTGCCCGTACTCGGGCCGCGGCTGCGCGAGGTCCATCGAGTGCGCCTGAGCGCGCGCGACCGCCTGGTCTACCTGCAAATCCGCCGTGTTCGACTGGAAGCGACGGCAGCGCTCGTGCGCCTCCAGGCAACACGCGTCGTGGAGAGAGTCCTGGGCGTTCTTCAGCTCCTCCGCAAACGTATCTGGCACGAGGTCCAGGTCGAAGTAGTGCATCGCGTCGTCGCAGGTGTTGTGGTACGAACCAACGAACCACGTGCTGTTCGGAATGGGGAGACCACGCTTCGCGAGGAGCTCGCGAACTTCATCGCGGTTGGCCATCGCAGCGAAGGCGCGAGCATTCGGGCCGCCCCGGCCGCCGCCGGTGGCGCCGCAGTCGTGCGCCGCCTCGTGGGGATTGTTGAGGCTAGACGAGCCGTGCCCGACGATCAGCACCAGCCGGCTCATCCACTGGTCGAGCGCGATCGTGCGCAGCATCGCCTCCACCACGTCGGCCATCTCCTCAAAGGAGTAACCCGCCTTGCGGCCGTCCTCGTCGAGCTCCTCGCTGTGACGCAGGAGCGCGAGCCGGGTGGGCGGCGACGCCTTGGGGCCGCCGGCGAACCGGTGGGCAAGGCGCTCAGCCAGGCGCGGTGCCAGGCAGCGCGCAATGAGAGGGAAGATGAACGCCATGCCGAGGAGCGGCGCAAGCACGCCACCGCGTGACAGCGTCTTGGAGCCGACCGATAGCGAGTACGCCACCGAGCCGTGGCGGCGGCGAGCAGCGTGGTAGGCCGTCTCCTCCTCCGG
>JBLIHL010000530.1:0-4496 GCA_047635895.1 Paracoccaceae bacterium
AGGCAAACGTGCATAGGGACACATTGATAGCAAACATGGTGACGACTTGAATCCCCAAAGACGCGGCGGAGAGGGCCCCGTATCGAGAAGGGGCATTGATCCGATTACACGCAAGTAAGGAGTGCCGCAGATTTCCAAGACCGCCCGCGGGCACGACACCGCTACGAGGCAAAATGGCCAGATGAGCCGAACCGCCTCTGCCCCGAATGCAGACCTGCCTGCCCCCCAGCCCACCCCGGGCCGGCACATCTTTGCGCCCCATGTGCGGTACGCGCTCTCGGTCCTGATCCTGCTGGCGCTGACCCGCCTCGGCCTCACGCTCTGGCAGCACGCGCGCTGGGACTCAGGTGGCGACCTCGGGCTGATCCTCTCCTACGGCCTCCGGATGGACCTCATCATCGTGTGCTACACGCTGATCCCGGCCGTTCTACTTTCCGTCTTCCTGGGCGGGGCTGGCACCGTTGGGACGCTGGTCGCGAAGGTCGTGCGGCTGTATCTCATCATCCTCTTCGCACTCTTCGTCTTCCTCGAGGCAGCCACTCCGCTGTTCATCCAGGAATACGACATGCGCCCGAATAGGCTGTTCATCGAGTACCTCGTGCACCCTGAAGAGGTGTCCTCGATGCTGATCACGGGTTACGCGATGCCGGTCATCGTGGTCACGCTTCTCACGGCAGCCATCGCTTACTTGGGCTCCCGACTGATCAGCACAGGCTCCACGCAAACGCGCCGCACTCCGATCTTCCAGCGCGCCGCGCTGTTCCTGGTGGCGGCGCCGGCGCTCTTCCTGGGTGCCCGCTCTAGCCTCCAGCACCGCCCGGCCAACCCGAGCTCGGTCGCGATGTGGAATGACCACCTCGTCAACGACCTCTGCCTGAGCTCGCTCTACTCCGTCGCCTACGCGGCGCAGCAGATGAAAGACGAGAGCGATGCCGCTGACGTCTACGGCAAGTTGGACAGCGAAGCCACGATCATCCAAGAGGTCCGTGCGGGCATGCTGACCGTTCGGCCAGATCAGTTCTTGTCCGATGAGTGCCCCACCATGCACCGCCAGGAGGCGACGCACCAGCGGGACAAGCCTCTCAACCTCGTGATCATCCTCGAGGAGAGCCTTGGCGCGCAGTACATCGAAGAGCTGGGTGGCGAGCCGATCACGCAGTTCATCGACACGCTCGCGGATGAGAGCTGGTGGTTCGACAACCTCTACGCGACGGGCACGCGCTCGGTTCGCGGGATCGAGGCCGTGATCGCGGGTTTCCTCCCGACGCCCGCCCGCTCCGTGGTGAAGCTCGGCCTCTCCCAAACGGGCTTCTTCACGATGGCCTCGCTCCTGAAGAGCCGCGGCTTCCTCACCCAGTTTTTCTACGGTGGCGAAGCACACTTCGACAACATGCGCCGCTTCTTCAGCGGCAATGGCTTCGATGAGATCATCGATCACGACAAGATCGATGACGTGACCTTCGACGGATCCTGGGGCGTCTGCGACGAGGACGTCTTCCGCCAGGCGCACAAGACGTTTGAGGCCCAGTCCAAGACGGGCCAGCCCTTCTTCAGCGTTATCTTCAGCGTCTCAAACCACTCGCCGTTCGACTACCCCGCCGGCAAGATTGAGCTCATCGAGCCAGATCCCGCCGCGCCCCTCAACGCCGTCCGTTACGCGGACTTCGCCCTCGGCGAGTTCATCAAGGACGCCAAGGCGTCGTCCTACTGGGACAACACGGTCTTCCTGATCGTCGCCGACCACGACGCCCGCGTGCACGGCGCCTCGCTCGTGCCCATCGAGCACTTCCACATCCCGGCTGTGATCTTGGGCGCCGACGTCCGGTCTCGCCGCGACGCGCGCCTCGTGAGCCAGATCGACCTGCCGCCGACGCTCCTTTCGCTGATCGGTATCTCGGCGGAGCACCCGATGATCGGCTACGACCTGACGGCTCTCCCCGAGGAAGCCGAGGGGCGGGCCATCGTCCAATACGGCTCGAACCAGGGCTACCTGACGCCGACGGAGGCGCTCATCATGCAGCCCCACCAGGAAGCCAAGCAGTTCAATTGGAGCGGCGCCAAGCTGGAGCCAATGACCCTCGATCAGACGCTGAAGAAGCGGGCCCTCGCCCATGCCCTCCTGCCCTCGCTCCTGTACAGCAAGCAGCTCTACAAGGCGGTGCCGCCCCGCTCGGCGGAAGAATGCGCCACGAAGCCCCTCGGCCCGCCCGTGAGCGAATAGGGACCGCTTCGGCCCAGAGGCGCCCGAGCTGCCGCCCCTTGGCCCGGCGCTGGCGCTGGACCCGACGCTGGCCCCCTATTGCTGGACCCCGATTGCTGGCCCCGAAGCGCCCCCCCCGCTGAGCCCCTCTCTGAGCCCCTCTCTGGGCCTCTATAAGGGGACGGAGCAAGAGAGTTCGTCCACTTTTCCCAAGGACCGGATTCTGGAGGTTCCAGCGGACGTGGGCCGCGATTACTCTTTTCCGCTTCGAAAAAGCTTCAGGGTACGCCAGACATCGGCGAAGACACCGAGGAGCTTCCTGGGATGAGTCCTATAAGAGGCTCTCGTTCCGTCCCTTCTCAGGCCCCCCATTAGGGCCTCAATCGCTTCTGTCATGTCCGCTGCTCAGATCATCAAGAACGTCGCTATCGTCGCCCACGTCGACCACGGCAAGACCACGCTCGTCGACGCCCTGTTCCGCTACGCAGGCACGTTCCGCGAGAACCAACACGTGGCCGAACGGGCCATGGACTCCAACCCCCAGGAGCGCGAGCGCGGCATCACGATCCTCGCGAAGAACACGTCGATCCAGTACGAGGGTGTACGGATCAACATCGTCGACACGCCCGGACACGCCGACTTCGGCGGCCAGGTCGAGCGGACGCTCAACATGGCGGACGCCGTGCTGCTGCTCGTCGACGCCTTCGAAGGCCCGATGCCCCAGACGCGCTTCGTGCTTCGCAAGGCGTTCGAGCACAACCTGAAGGCCCTCGTGATGGTCAACAAGATTGACCGTCCCGACGCGCGCCCCGAGGAGGTCCTCAACGAGGTCTTCGACCTGTTCGTGGAGCTCGGCGCCAGCGACGAGCAGCTCGATTTCCCGGTTTCCTACGGCTCCGGCCGTGACGGTTGGGCCTCGCTCGACGTCGCAGACAAGAGCGGCGACCTCAAGCCGCTGTTTGATCAGATCCTGCGGGAAGTCCACTCGGCAGAGCCGACCCCGGACGCCCCAGTGCGCTTCCAGGCGACGACTCTGGACCACGACGACTTCCTCGGCCGTATCGCGGTCGGCCGCGTCGAGCGGGGCACCCTCCGCGTGGGCAAGCGCTATGCGCTCGCACACCCCGATCGTGAGAAGACCATCATCGTCACGCCCAAGAAGCTATTCCGCTACGAAGGCCTGAACCGCGTCCCCACCGAAGAAGTGAACTGCGGTGACATCGCCATCGTGACCGGCATCGAAGAGCTCAGCATCGGCGACTCGCTGTGCCACCCAGAGCACGTCGAGCCGCTTCCCGCGATCGCCATGGACGAGCCCACCATCTCGATGGTGTTCTACGTCAACAACTCGCCGTTCGCCGGCCAAGAAGGCACCTTCGTCACGAGTCGCCAGATCCTGGCGCGCATCGAGAAGGAGGCCACCCGCGACGTGGCGCTGCAGCTCGCTCAGACGAGCTCTGCAGACGCGTTCGAGGTCAAGGGCCGGGGCGTCATGCACCTTTCCGTGCTCATCGAGAACATGCGCCGTGAGGGCTTCGAGTTCGCCGTTGGCAAGCCGCACGTCATCCTCAAAGAGGTGGACGGCGTGCGCTGTGAGCCGTACGAGCGCGCAAGCATCGAGGTCCCCTCGGACAACGCCGGCCGCATCATCGAGTACCTCGGCCGTCGCCGCGGTGAGATGCTGCACATGGACACGTCCGGTACGCTGGCACGCCTTGAGTTCAAGATCCCCGCACGTGGCCTGATCGGCGCGCGGACGGCGCTCCTGACCCTCAGCCAGGGCGAGGCCGTGCTCAGCCACGTCTTCGAATCCTGGGAGAAGGACGGCGGCACGATCCCCCGCCGGACGAACGGCGTCCTGGTCTCGGACCGCCCGGGTGACGTGGTTGCCTACGCCCTGGACGGCCTCCAGGACCGCGGCACGTTCTTCACGCTCGTCGGCACATCCGTGTACGCCGGCATGATCGTGGGCGAGAACAACCGCGATGGTGACCTCGAGCTCAACGTCTGCCGCGCCAAGAAGCTCACGAACATGCGTGCTTCCGGCCGTGACGAGAACGCGAAGATCACGCCCGCCAAGATCATGTCGCTGGAGGAGTCGCTCGAGTACGTCGAGGACGACGAGCTCCTCGAGGTGACCCCGAAGAACCTGCGCCTGCGTAAGCGCCTTCTCGACGAGAACGCCCGTAAGCGCGACAAGAAGAAGACGGCCGCCGTCTGATTCGATGCTGGGGTGATTCGATACCGGGCTGATCGGTAGAACGCAGCCAGGCAAAGAAGCAGCCACAACGAACAA
>JBLIHL010000531.1:0-4483 GCA_047635895.1 Paracoccaceae bacterium
ACCCGGGGAGGTCAATCTCAAGCTGTTCGCGGTTGGCATGGCGATCAATTTCGTGTCGCACCTGCTCTACTTGCGGGTCACCTTGAAGCTGGCTGGACGCTTGGCCGGTGTGGCCGAGGCCTCCGGCGTCGAATCGACGATTCTCAGCAATGGCAGGCGCGACATCGTCATCGGTGTGATCGCCATCGCAGTCGAGAATATCGGCCTGAAGAGCGTCTCACTCCTAGCACTTGAGGTGCCACCGTGGCTCGGCACCGCCGACTGGATTCTCCTCGGTGTGGGTATCGGTGGCATGCTCAGTTGGAGCAGCCATTGCTTGCTCGTGGCGAATTCTTTTGCATCGAACGAGGAGCGCGTCTACTTGGCTCTTGGTTTGCAGGAAGGAGCCCCAAGCTCGCCTTCACTTGAAGATCGCGATTCACACCTCCCTGTTCCCGTTCCGCCGCCGTCTCCATGGAGCGATGATCCCCACGGAGCGGGGGCCAGTAGTCCAGGCATGATTCCCTTGTCAGTGGCGCGCGCCAAGCTCCTCGCGCCGCTCCACTTCTCCTGGATGAAGCACATCGCGCGCCTCTTCCGGATCGTCGACAAGACGGACCTCGATGAGGTGCGGCGAGTCCTGTGGTTCGGCGACTCCAACCCTGCGTTCCTGATGTCGACTGCGCCGGTCATTGTTGCCGCGTACGCGAAGGACATCGACGCCGTAGCCCTGCTCTCCTTCCATGAGGACGACATCGAGGACCTCGGGCTTAAGAAAGGCGACAGACTCCTCTCCATCAACTTCTACCGCAGCGCCAACAGCGGCGTCGTGGCCCAAGATCTCTCGCCCGGCCCCCACTATTCGGGCGATTGGCAGCACTTCACGCCCATGATCGCGGACCTACTGAGTGACTACGAAGGGCGCATCGCGAGGCGCAAGGCCGAGATCCCGGAGGACATCTGGGAGCGCGCACATGAGCAGGCCAAGGCTGCGATGGCGCGGCCAGGCCGAAGCGAGCGATCGGGGAATCCAGTGCTATCCGGCACCCCGGCCTGAGTGATCATGCGGTTCAGTAACGCACGCCAACGCGGTAACGCAAACGAGACCATGGCTCGCAGGGTGGGTTGACCAGGAACGTGTCCCGCACTCTCCACCAGTCCTCGGACCGCGGCCACTGAGCGATTGCCTGCGATACGTTCTGTTCGATCGATGAAGAGTGACTATCAGCGACCTCCAGGTTTCTGCAATCTTCGAGCACGACGCGCCGCGCGCCAGGCGAGGCGGCTCCCCCGCTAGCTGCAGGTGACCGGCCTGCACCCCGTTGAGCTGCGAATCGCATTGAGCTTGGCCGCTACCAGGACATCTCCCATCGTCTCCGGATCCGTGCTCCAAGAGATTCAACGAATGAGTAGCGGCACGCTTCCGGTCATCGTCGCCTGCCCACCGGGTTCGACGGCGGACGCCTGCAGGTGCAGAAGAGTTCCAGTAGTCCACTGAACCGGAATCGTGATCGAGAATTCGATGCGGCCGGACGGCGGGATGGCGCCCAGCGGGCTCAGCCGATCAGGCTGGACTAGAAGGTCGACGGGCGACCCTGGCACGGACTGGCGGATCGCAGCCCGTCCGAGGAGAAGCCGCACGTTGTCCCCGGGCGTCCCCTCGATACGAATCGTCAGCACGCTGCCGGGGAAGGTGTCCCCGTCGATGCGAAGCGTCGGGTCGAGCCGCGGTGCGACGTCCTCGAGCACCGCACCGCAGGCGAGTTCATACGCGGGCACCTCGAACCAGCCCCCCTGGATGCCGCCAGTCGCGAGCACGTCGCTGATCCGAAAATTCCCGCCGCAGGCAAAGAGCGCCGGGGCGGCCTGGCCGTCGTTGCCTGGGTGGGCCGAGCTGACCCCACCCGAACCGCCCTCGATCTCCGAATGCGCCATCACAACCGTGGAGCCTGTCGAATCGAGGGCCGGCAGACCGTCCCCACCCAGGCAAAAGTGACAGGCTGGGTCCTCGCCGTACTGACCGATCAGACGGTTCCCGACCAGATGCAGACTCGACGCGTCGCGGACCCGCAGGGTTTGGAACAGGAGGTCACGGCCCTGGACAAACTCAACGGTCGAACGCTCCACATGAACGACTCGGTGCCCGCGAACGCGAACGTCGTCTGAGTCAACGATCCGCGTCACCGTCCGCAAGGTCTCGACGATCGCCGGGCTTCCCCCATCAAGGCCACGCTCCAGATGGCCATCGAGGACGACCACTCCCTGGCATGTATCGACGCGAAAGAGCTCTCCATCGAACCCCGCAACGGCCGCCACACGACCGCTGGGCAGTCCCTCTACGCGGAACGAAGGCTCAGGGGGGAAGCCGGACCCCGTCGGGATCCCGAGCTGCACGCCCTCCTCGGCGATGACGCGCAGCCCCTTGTTCAGGACGACGGGCGAGGCGTAGCGACCGCTCCGCACAAGCACGATATCTCCGTGATTTGCGGCCTGGAACGCGGGCTGAATCTGCTGAAAGTCGACGCCTGGGCCCGCATCGTCATCGACGATCCAGGTGCGCTGGGCGGCGGCGGGCAGGGCGAGGGCGAAGGACAAGCCCAGGGCTAACTTCATGGCAACGTTGGGAAGAGGCTGCGGCGTACCCTCCAGTGGATACCGCCGCCCCTCATATCGTCACCCACCGTTGCCCAAACGCGACCGAGACCTTCTCAGGGAGTCACAGGCGTCGCCACGGTCGACTTGATCACCTGGACAAGCTCGGCGGCCGCAACCGCCACGCCTCCATAGAACCCGCCGCGGCCCTGCATCTGCTGCAGCGGTGCATGGGTCCAGGCGAGGTGTTCCGCGGCAATCTCATCAGCCACCCAGGGGGCGCGCTCTGTCGAAGCGGCCCACAGGTGCAGCAGGACACCCAGGTGATCCACTGGCGCACCGCGTGCAGCCTCGCTGCCAAACTCAAGAGCGGCCGACGTGGCAAGCACGCGGAGCCGACTAACGATCTGCCCTTCGAAGCGCCCCTCTATCCAGAGGGACGCCACCGGGGGAGCACCGCCACCGGTAGGTGCGAGGAGAGCCGCGTGATACTCCGACGCCAGCTCGTCCAGGAACTCCTGTGACGGGTCGGACGCATCGGGAACGACTACGCCGACGGACGCGAGGAGCGCCAGCGGTCCCGGCTCCTGCATCGCACGCAGCGACTCCACGGTCACCTCATGGAGCAAGAGATCCCCGAAGAGGCGAGCCGCCCCCGCGAGGGCGACCAGGTCCTGCTTCGGAGCCCCAGGCTCGGAAGTCCCGCGCTCTGAATTCCTTGCGCTCATTGGATCTTGCGCACGTTGACGACCGTGTCGTGGAAGGCCTGCTGGCCGGAGATCGGATCCGCCGAGATCGGCAGGACCGCGTTCTGGGCCCAGCCGTTGCCGCGGTTCTTCGTCCACTTCGCCGGCTCGCCTTTCGACTTATCCTCCCACCACATGTTCCGTTCCCAGTCGGGGTCGCGGTATCCGGTGAGGTTCATGCCCTCGGCTTTGCTTCCCAGATTGTCGTTCCCCTTCTTGCCCTGGGCCACGCTGGTGTACTCCCAGTGACCGAGGCTGTTAGAGATCGCAATCACCTTCGGGTGCACCGCTGGGGTGATCCACACGGGAATGCGCAGCCGCTTGTCGAGCTCACCGCTGCCGAGGCCGAGGCCCGGCGTCAGCTTCGCGAGGTAGAGCGAGCGGTGACCCGTCAACTCGATCCAGTCACCGTCCTCAAGGCCGAATCGCTTCGCCGTCGTCGGGTGAATCCAGGCCGGGTTGGAGTGCACAATTTCCGAGCACCACTTCAGGTTGGCGGTCCGCCCATGGTTGTGCACGTTCCACTTGAACGACGTCATCACCAGTTGGTCCTCCCTCATGTCCTGGTGCTCGTCGATCGGCGAGTACTTGGGCCAGGGGTAGATGTCGTACTCGTGACCTTGGTGGTACGCGGGACGGTTCTTGCCCTTGGAGTTGGCGATCTTCGTGAGCTCCGACGTGTCCTGATTCTTGCCCGTCATGGCGACGAAGCGAGAGTAGACCTCCATCTTCCGACTCGGCGTTTTGAAGCCGATTACCGCGCGACCGCGGTGCATGATGCCGACGCCCTTGCCGTCCGAATCCGTCAGGATCCCTGTCGCCTCGTCCAGCGTGGCGGCGGCCACGACGTCCGCGTCGAGCGGACGCATGTACGGCTCGAAGTACGGGACCTCGTCCTTGTCCTCGAACGCGCCAACGTCCTCAAGGAACGCCATCGGCGACTCGTGCTCGGCGGCGTCAAACGGAACGTCCTTGATCCACTCGGTCATGTACTCCTCCACGGGCGTCATGGGATACGCCTCCGCCATGGAGCCACCCACGCGCCGGGCGATCTCGGGGAAGATCTCGCGGATGTCCTTCGACTCACCGAGCGAATCGACCATCGGTCGACGCATGGACAGATAAGGCTTCAGGTTGTAGGCGCCGCGTGCGTCCACGTCCCAGCG
>JBLIHL010000532.1:0-4472 GCA_047635895.1 Paracoccaceae bacterium
CGCGGGCAGAGCAAGCTCGTGTGGATCATTATCGCCCAGGAACTCCACGGTGAGGGCGGTGCCACCTCCGGCGTGCACGACGCGCCCCTTGATAAAGGCGTCCTTGGCACCCTCGACCCGGAAGGTCGGCCCCTCTTGAGGGTTGGCCGCGGGCACCACCACGAGCGTCGTCTCCCCGTCGCCGACGTGGACGTGTACCTCGGTGAGCGAGTAGCCGGCGGCCGCGAAGCGGAAGTTGTACTCCCCGGAGGCGAGCGGTCCATGTTCACCCGCCTCTGAGAGTGGGAATGGGCCAAGCTCTCCACCGGCTGCACTCGAAGCGGCTACGGAGAGCCCCTCGGGCCAACCGGATGTCTGCAGTGAAGCAGGCTCCCATTGGATCAGGCCGCCACGGCTCGAGGGGATTTCGCCAACGTCGGACGCACGCCCTGCTTCAACGGTCACGCGCCCGTTCCAGTCCGCTCGATCCGGTGCGCTGAATCGGACGTCGAACGTTCCGACCGGGATTTCTTCGAGCGCGAAAGAACCGTCGGCTGCAAAGGTCGTCGTGGTGGCCACGGGATAATTCCAAAGCTCAAGGGCGAGCTCGCTGCCGCTCGGGACTCGCCCGGTGTCATCGAGAATACGACCCTCAACGGACCCCGTTGCGAGGTCCTCCTCGGAGATCTGGATGACGATCGGCGACGCCACTGGGAAGACGTTCTTCTCCAGATGCAGGGAGAGCAGGGGATGCTGTGGCCGCCCGGGTCGGCCCGGGCGCATCACGCTGAGATCGCGCGCGTCTTGCACGTCCTCGCCCATGGAGAAGGTCCCGTCAGCGCCCGTGAGCGCCATGTCGTTCCACCCGCCGTCGTTGCCGATCGCCACAACGATCAGCTTGGAGAGCGGCTCGCCTGCGACGCCGATCACGACGCCGGACAGTCCGCTCGGCGGCTTCACGACCGGGCTCCATTCCACGCGCGGGGCTGAGTCAAGATCCAGGACGGTGTCCGCCGCGTCAGAGGATCTGATGCGGTCCGCCATGAAAGGAAGCCCAGGGCTTCTGGGAAGGCCCGTCAGCTCGTACGCACCCTCTCGATCCGTGCGCGTGTGACGAGAGTAGCTAAGGCCTCCCTTCAGGTCCTTCCTGTTGAAGATTCTCACGCCTTCGACGGGCGCACCCTGCGCATCCGTCACCGTTCCGTGAACGGTTCCACCGGTGGATAGCGTCAAGCGCACCGACTCCCGCGCTCCAGCGACGAGGGCCACCGTCTTATCCAGCGGCATGAACTCGCGCCGATCCACGAGCAGCGTCCACTCGATCGGTGCGACTCCAAGGAACTCGAAGCGGCCCTCGGCGTCGGTCAGCGCACGAAGACGCGCGGGCCGGTTCATATGCACGGTCTCCGAGCCGTTCGGGCCGTCGATGTGCTTCTTGGACGTGCCAAGGCTCACCTTAGCGTCCGGTATGGGCTGGTCGGATTCATCGAGGACCACTCCCTCGATCGAGGCGCCGGGTCCGCGCAGCCGCAAGATGATATCGGCCTGGCTCCCCTCTGAGACCGGGCACTCTCGCCGCGCGGAGGGAGCTTCGTCGGAGTTCCGTGCGAACAGATCGCCATCCGCGAGGACACCCTGGAAGAGGAAGGCGCCCGACTCATTGGACAGCGCGACCACTTCGGCATGGCCGAAGAAGTTCATCCAGACGATCTCCGCACCAGGCGCGCGAGCACCCTTGGCGTCCAGTACGACGCCCTCCATCGAGATACCCTTGGGAAGAGTCAGCTCCACTTCGAGGGTGACTCCGGGCTCGACCACGATGGACAACTGGCTGTCGCGAAGACCCGCGTGAAGCGAGACCTGGTGCTCGCCTGGCCTGACGGACGTGAACTCAGCGCGCCCATCTTTGTCGGTCATGCGGCGTGCTCGCTGATGCAGTGAGCCTGTGTACTTTCCGGCTCGAAGGGAGACCATGGTCGCCGAGGCTGGTTCGCCAGAGTCCTTCCAGCGAACGAGCACCGTCACGGCGCCGTTCTGTACCTCCTCGGCGGTCGCCGGTGCTGGGTCTATGTTCTCCTCTGCCGCCATCACGGTCGCCGATCCAGCCGTTCGATCAGGCTTCGCCGTCGAGGCGTCTCGGACGCTCACTAGCCCGTCCTCGGCAGTCTGTTCGCCGTCACGGAGGACCGTCGCGGAAGCCCCTACGTCGGGACCCATTGCGCGATTTGCGCCGAACCAGGCCCAGATCAACGCAGCGATCAAGGAAAGCGCTACGGCGATCATCCAAGGCGGAAGTCGACGATACGATGCGAGGGACGATGCCATGGGAAATGCCGAGAGAGGAAGCTGCGGTGCTGAGTCGATGGTGTGGCGCCGCATGAAACCGTAACTGATTCCGCTCATGACGCGACGCAACCTCATCCTTGCCTTGGCGGTGCTCTGCGCTGCGTGGCTCATCAGCTTCCTCCTGCCCTCCGCGCCGAAGGAGGCGCCGCCGCTGCTCGACCCCATGGCGCCGGGGACGGTGGCTTCGAGCGAGGTCGTGCTAGGGGAACCATCGGTATCGTCCAGTGCAGCACTTCGGCTGCCTGTGGCGCCCCTTGTCCCCGAGGTCAAGCCCGCCGAAGATCCAGACGAGCGAGAGGATTCAGGCGAGTCAAAGGCGGAGACGCTGGACGGCCTGGTGATCCGCATCGAAGACGCCACCGGGCTACCGCTTCCAGGTGCACTCGTGACGCTGGATTGGAGACGCGGCTGGGGCGAGTACTTCAGCCTGGACGGTGTGACCGACGCCGGCGGTGAGTTCCAGACGTCCATGCAGTCGGCGTTTCAGGTGGAAGACCTCTCGGTCAGGTTGCCGGAGCATGAGGGCGAGTGGACGGTGGACTCAGGGCCGTCCATCGGGGACCCCCGGAATCCTCAGCTCCTTCGCTTCATCATGCCCGCACGCGTGCAGCTGGAGGTCCGCGTACGCGTGGCCAATGGGCGCTCGGCCGAGGGGGCCGAGGTCAAGTTGGAGTCCATCGCCAGTCGACCGCTATCGCCGGGGTTGAACGAACTCTGGTCCGCCGACTCGGCGGCTGAGGGAGTGGTGGACCTCTCGGGGGTGATTCGATTCAGCCTCGACGCGCGCGCCTATCGCATCCAGGCGGCGGACGAGACGAAGCGGCTTCGCGGGGACCTCCGAGTGGGGCTCGCCGGCGGCGATCCGCTTCAAGCCGTCGACCTACTCCTGGAGCCGCGCCCGGAGACCAGGTCTAGGAGAACCGCTGGTTCCGCCAGTACTCTCAATGACTCGGAAGAGCGGCCCGCGCTGACAGGTTTTATCGTCGATGCGATGACGGGGGCCCCCGTGCCCGGTGCCAGTCTATCGGTGGTCAGGCAGCTTCCCAAGAACGGCCAGGGCGGCGAGCCTCGCTCCGACGCCCAAGGGAAATTCACCGTGACGGGTGTCTACCGGCGCGCGGGTCAGTTCCTCTTCGCTCGCGAGCGCGACCATGCGTGGGCGGCGGTCCCGATCGAGAGCGTGATCGAAGGTCAGCCCATCACGCTGGCGATGGAGCCCAAGCAGCGGCTCGAGGGCCGCGCTGTCGACGCGGATGGCGCACCGGTCGATGGATGGGCTTCGCTCTTCACACCGCTCGAGCGCGTCGGTCTGGCGGCATCCGGCGCCGGACTGGATGACTCGAGACGCTACCTCAAGTCAGGGATCGAGAGGATCGGCACGGGGCCGCCCGGGACATTTCATTTCAACGGCGCCACGCGGGACTATCACCGGATCTGGTTCCAGCCGGAGGATCCGAGCCTTCCGCCGGGGATGACCGTGGCCCGCGGCGGCGACATGGGCGTGGTGATTCAGATTGGCGATCTACCAGACGGCCTCGCCACGGTCCGCGGGATCCTGCGGGACTCCGTGACGGGCGAGCCAGCCCCGGGCCTCTGGGTCAACGCACGTGGCGACCATACGGCCCGCCGCGGCCGCGGTCTATCCGACGAGAAGGGCGCCTATCTACTGGCCGGTCTGGAGCCAGGCGAGTTCACGCTGAGCATCGAGCATCAGAACGAGAGCGCCGGCATGACGCCGTACGCGTATAAGAACCGACCGCTCACGGTGCGAGCCGGCGAGCAAGAGCTGGACTTCGAGGTCGCGCCAGCCCGGACTCTCCAGCTCCGGCTGTTTGGCGGGACGCCGTTCGGTCCCCTCCGCCTCGCGAGCGTCTCAGTCCTCGACGGGGATGGAGACCTCGTCGAGCTTCAGAGCGATGCTGGCTACCAGGAAGGCGAGGCGATGTCGACCGACTGGAACGGGCGGGTCGATTTGCTTGGCGTGCCGGCCGAGAAGGTCGAGCTCTTGATCTGGGAAGGCGAGGACCAAGAGGGAGAGCCGGACTACCGGAGCGCGCTCGATGCAACGCGTCCGCTGACCGATCTCTTGACGCTGCGCTTCTGATGGGCGGCTTTCGGATCCGGGTCTGGCCAGACGTTCATTCGAC
>JBLIHL010000533.1:0-4426 GCA_047635895.1 Paracoccaceae bacterium
CAACACACTCGCTTCGCTGTGGGCACTCATGCTGAGCGCGCGACGGGTCCTACCGGTAGGCTCTAACGGCCTCGATCACCGTCGGGTCTCCGAGAGCGCCCAGGCGTACTCCGGCGCGATGGGCGCCGGCGTTTCGGACCCCAGCTCGACCCACGCGCGCAGAGGCCAGTGCGGCTCGCGCAAAAGCTGGCGGCCCATCAGAACCAGGTCGGCACGGCCCTCGGCGATGATCGCCTCGGCCTGTGCGGGTTCGGTGATGCGCCCAACGGCACCCGTCGCGATCCCGGTGTCCTTGCGGATACGCTCCGCAAACGGCACCTGGTAATCCGGGCCACTGGGAATATTGGCGTTCTGTGATGCCCCACCGGTTGAGCAGTCAATGAGGTCCACGCCTTCAGCTTTGAGCTGACGCGACGCCTTCACAGAGTCATCGAGGGTCCAGCCGCCTTCGACCCAGTCGGTACACGACAGCCGCACGAAGAGCGGGATGTCCTCCGGCAGGATGGCACGAACCGCGCGGACCGTCTCCATCATGAACCTCATACGGTTGTCGAATGAACCGCCGTAGTCGTCCGTGCGCTCGTTCATGAGCGGCGAGAGGAAGCTGTGGCCCAGGTACCCGTGCGCGAAGTGAAGCTCGATCACGCGGAAGCCCGCGGCGACGGACCTTTTCGCCGCCGCCGCGAAGGCACCGGTGATCTCGCGGATCTCGGCCACCTTCAGTTCGCGTGGAGCAGAGCCATCCGGGCGATAGCGCTTCCCCGTCGGGCCCACGGGAGTCCAGCCGCCTTCGTCCAGCGGCACATATCTGTTCCGCTTCGGGTGGAGCGGGCGATGGCGCGACCCCTTGACCCCGGCGTGCGCCAGCTGAATGCCGGGCACCGCGCCGTACTTGGTCACGAAGTCCGTCATCCGGCGCAGCGCGGGGACGTGCTCGTCCTTCCAAACGCCGAGGCAGTTCGGCGTGATGCGCCCCTCCGGAACCACGCCCGTGGCCTCGGCGATCAACAGTCCCGCGCCCCCCACCGCGCGGGCCGCGTGGTGCGCGAGATGCCAGTCAGTCGCGAAGCCGTCCTCGCTCGAATACTGGCACATCGGCGACATCGCGATGCGATTGCGGAGGGTCACTCCGCGAATCTTGAGCGGGGTGAAGAGGGTCGTCGTGCCGCCCTGGCGCTCGGCCTGGAGACTCGAGGCCAACCCCTCGCGAGCCGCCGTGGTCGCAGCGACGCCTGCCGCCAGCGCGGATTGAAAGAAGTGCCGTCTGTTCATGATCCTGTTGTCCTTTTCGAGAGCCCTATTCGTCCCTTGGAGGACGCAGAGTCAGGGGACTTTAGCGAGGCGGATGGCCGGCTGCTTGCTTCATCCGCTGTGGCTCGCGGGTGAGCCAGCCGATGCCCATCGTGAGAAGGGCTTCGAACGGGAAACTGTCCGTGAGTACCACCGGATCGAACCGGCGCTTACGAAACACTTTGTCGCAGTCCAGCCGGTGGGATAGGAGCCCACACCACGCGGAAGCCCGCAAGATCACGTTGGGGCAACGCCTCGTACCGGCTTACGGCCGGTATACACAAACGCTGTTCGCCGTCAAGATGTTCAATTCGTCCACGTGACGGTGCGGCCGTCCGTAAAGTTCGACGTTGGACCCGCCGTGGATGAATCACGGTGCCAGCACTGGAAGTTCGCGGTGCCGCCGGCGACGGCGGAGTACGGGCCCGAAGCCTGCGGGATGCTAGTGAGGCTCCATTGGCCAGCGGCGGTCGAGATGCTGATGATACCCGAGGCGCCGGAGTTGGCGGCAAGCTGCTGGAAGCGGCCCACGTTGGCGCCGAGGCAGATGTTGCCGGCCGAGCCACCCGGGTTCGCGACGAAGCCCTGGTTTTGCGAAGTGATGAAGAACCCAAACGAGTTGACCGGTACCGCAGCGGCGAGCGTCACGTTGTCAGCAGCCACCGAGGTGCTACCGGTAATGATCATCGACGAGTTGACGCCGGTCGAGTTCGGGTTCGAGGAGCAGCCGTAGGACCCGCCGCCGTGGTAGCCGCAGCCGGGAACACCCGTGTCAGCCTGAAGCTCCATGTACCAAGACGCGTAGGGGTTCGACGGGCCGCCGCAGGCGTTGTTGTTGCTGTAGCCGCCGAAGAAATAGCAGTTCGTGTTCGTCGCCGCCGGATCCTCAAGCCACCAGAAGTCACGCGTCGCGAGACCCGTTGCTTGGTCCGGGCCGCAGAGCGAAGCCACGCCGTAGTACGTATTCGTGCCGTCGATGGGGTTGCCACCGATGACGTAGTTCGGGTCGGTCGACTGCGGGTCGCCGGTCAGAAGGAAGCCAGCGGGCGCGGTGCCGTCGGTACCCGTGTAGCGGTAGCTCCAACCAAAGCTGTCAAGCCCGAGGTCGTTGTCGAAGCCGTCGCCACCGTCAGCCTCAAGGCAGATTTCGTTGCCCCCGGAGAGGTCGAATGCGACCGTCCAGCAACCGCTGGCTGGTAGACCAGCCGTCGCGATCGTGTTGTCCGGACTCGGGTCGAACGTGCAGGGAACGTAGCTGCCGTAAAACGAAAGCTCCCAACCGCCCGTCCCCGCTGCGCCGTTGTCGCAGTAGCCGATCTCGACGCAGTTGACGAGGTACAAGTCGCGGTTACCTGGGTTGTTGGTGTTGCCCGTGCTCGGGACCTGGCCCTCATCGAAGTTCGTGCTGAGGGGCGCGAAGCCGCCCGTACCACCGGCCGAGGAGAAGTAACCCGACGGCGCCGTGTTGCTGTAGATGGTGTCCGGACCGAAGTTCGCAACGGGGCCACCGGTGCGGGTCCAGGTACCTGTTGCTACGTGGTAGATACCGGCGTGCCTGATAGCGCCCGGAACTCTCTCCGCTTGGAGGGCCTGCGGGGAAGTCTGTGCGGCAGCGCCAGCCATGAGGGCCATCGCGCAAATCGTGAAGAGTGAGAAACGAACCATCAAGCGGTCTCCAGAAGCCATGAGTTGAGCGGAAAGGACCCTGCCCATGTATACGGGCATTCTCCGTCAAGCGCGAAAGATCATGCATCTAGCCACCTGGCTGCCCACCAGGAGCGTATCGCGCATAGCAGACCGCTGGTTCTCGAGCAGACTTTGGACGCCATTCGGGTTTTGGCGCAACGCCGCTGGCGCGGATCCCGGCGGTGCTCCCGGATTCGCGTTCTGTGGCGCAGACTCCTAGCCCGCACGCGACACAATATCGACGAAGCACCGATGGTCGAAATTTGTCGGGTGGCAGGGCCTCGTGTACCTTTGCTTCACTTCAACGCCCATCGCGAGAGAGAGCCCCATGAAACAGACTGAAGATAGCTCACCGCAGGGCGGAGACCCGCGACATCCCCTGCTGCTGGCCGCACTGGTTGGGACGATGGCCTGGACGCATGCGGCCTGCGCCACGCCGCCGCACCAGGCTAGCCCCGCGCCGGGAGCCTCGGAGTCGAACGAGGACCTCGTAGCCCTCTTCGAGGACTGGCGTGCCTTCGAGCGACCTCCGCAGCGGAACGGCGCTCCGGACTACACCGCCAAGCGGATGGCCGCGGCGCACCGGGAGCTGAAGACCTACGTCGCCCGTCTCAACGCCATCGACCCTGCGGGCTGGCCGATCGAACAGCAGATCGACTGGCACATCGTGCGTGCCGAGATGAACGGCTTCGACTTCAACTGCAGGGTCTTGCAGCCGTGGACGCGCGACCCGGCGTTCTATCAGTCCGTATGGACCTATCAGAGCGACGTCCCTGCGCATGAAGGGCCGACTCACCATGCCTTGCTTGAGCTCTGGACGTACGAGTTTCCGCTCACGGAGAGCGAAGAGGCAAGACTGTTGAGCGACCTCCGAGTGATCCCGCCGCTGCTGGAGCAAGCGAGGGGCAATCTGACCGGTAACGCACGCGAACTTTTTGAGGCCGGTATTGAGAACATCCGGACCCAGGGCACCGATCTGGAGAGCATCCGTGTGCGCGTCGGAGAGGGTGCGAGCGCGGAGATGCTCGCGGCGCTGGGCGCTGCGCAAGAGGCGACGCAGGGACTGGTCCTGTGGCTGGAGAGCGAAGCGCCCTCCAGGACCGGCCCGTCCGGCATCGGCAAGGAGAACTACACCTGGTACCTGCAGCACGTCCACCTGGTCCCCATGACCTGGGAGGACGAGGTCCGGCTCCTGACGCGCGAGCTAGAACGCGCCTGGGCGTCCCTGCGCCTCGAAGAAGCACGCAACCAACACCTTCCGGAGCTCGTCGCCGCTGCGAGCCCCGAGGAGTACGACCGCAGGGCCGACCAGTCTGCAGCCAAGCTCATGGCGTTCCTGGAGGACAATGGCGTGATGCGGGTCAAGGCGAACATGGAGCCCGCCCTGCGTGAACACCTGGGTGAGTTCGTGCCCGAGGACAGGCGGAACTTCTTTTGGATCACCGCTCAC
>JBLIHL010000534.1:0-4421 GCA_047635895.1 Paracoccaceae bacterium
GACTACGGTCCCGCCCCCGCCCCGCTTTCTAGATAGCGGTCGATCGAACGTCTGCGCCTTCTCGGAAAGCTCCGCTCCAACGACTGAGCCCTCGCGCCAACCCCGGCCGCGCGCGTAGGATGGGAGCATGAGTATTTCGTCCAACAGCCCCGCTGAAGAGCCGTCCGTCGGCGTGATCGGCGGGTCGGGCCTCTATGAGATTGACGGCCTGACCGATATCGAGGAGGTCGCACTGGCGACGCCGTTCGGCGAACCAAGTGACTCGTTCGTCGTCGGTCGCCTGGGTGACGTTCGTATGGTCTTTCTTCCGCGGCATGGCCGTGGCCACCGGATCTCGCCCTCCGAGATCAACTACCGGGCCAACATCTGGGGCATGAAGCGCCTCGGCGTGAACCGCATCCTGGGCGTGGGCGCCGTCGGCTCCCTTAGGGAAGACATCCCACCGGGCGACTTCGTGGCCGTGGATCAGTTCATCGACAGGACGCGGCACCGCGCCGACACCTTCTTCGAAGGCGGCGTGGTGGCCCACGTCATGTTTGGCGATCCGGTCTGCGCAAGCCTCCGTGCAACGCTCCGCGACTCGGCGACCGAGGCCGGCGCTAAGGTGCACGACGGTGGCACCTACGTCTGTATGGAGGGCCCGCAGTTCTCGACGCGCGCCGAATCCCAGATGTACCGAGGCCTCGGTGCTCACGTCATTGGAATGACGAACCTCCAGGAAGCGAAGCTCGCGCGTGAAGCCGAGATCTGCTACGCCACCCTGGCGATGTCCACGGACTATGACTGCTGGTACGAGGGGCACGACGACGTCACGGTCGACGCCATTCTCGCCGTCATGGCCAAGAATGTCGGCTTCGCGCGGGAAGCCGTCCGCCTCGCTGCGCCCCGTGCCCATGCGCTCGGCGAATGTGGCTGTCATCGATCTCTCGAGACGGCCATCCTTACTTCCCCAGACGCGATCTCCGAAGAAGCGCATCTGCGCCTGGGCCTGCTCCTCGAGCGGCCCCTCGGTTCGCGTCCATCCTGACCCACCGCCTGAATCGCGTTCAATGAACGCTTGAGCCCATGGACGACCACCTTTCACTGTCGCCGCGCCGCCGCCGGACCGTCGCGATTTCTTCGTCCCTTCACCGTTGGTCCAGACGGGGGGTCGCGCGGCTGGCCCGCAGGCCTTTCGCGCAGGAAAGCCTCGCGTGGGCAGGCCTGGCGGTCTGCGCCCTTCTTCCGCTCGGAGTGGGCTGCAGCTCGACCGGTGCAGGGGACGGGGCGACCGGCGGGGATGGAGTCGAGATGCGCCTCGGTGGGCACATCGGGCCCGCGGTGGCATCCGCGAATTCAGGAACTAGCTCGGCCTCCGAGCTAAGCGGTCCGGCGCGATTCATCCAGCCTCTCCTCGGGATCTACGAGCCGGCAGCCGCCATGGCCGTCGCCGCCGAGATGGACGGCTACTATCGTTCGCCCGCGAGTGAAGGCTACGAGCACGCGATGAACAGCATGTTGGCCGGGCTCTACGGCGCGGGCTTTGGGGCCGAGCCTGGCTACGAGCTTGAAGTCATCAAAGAGGCGATGGCCACGCCTGCGTGGACGCCGCTCTCTGCAGAGGTCAGCGTCGTGGGCCTGCGGGGCGGCGAGGTGGTTGCGCGCGCGCCGATCGCGGTCTTCAAGGAGCCCGGCGATGAGTTTCGCCTGCTGCTCGCGGAGGGCGCGCCTTCTTGCGAAGTTCAGGGACCGGCCGTCTATCGGGTGGAGGACGTTGTGCCCGGGACGATCTTGGTGACCGACCGGTCGGTGCGCAACGTCGAGCAGGAAGCCGTGCAGAAGGGCGCGATCGCGATCGTGTCGTGGTTCCAGCTGCCTTACTGCGACGATCCCACCGGCGCTGACCGCGACATCGACGCGATCTTCCATGGCACGGTTCGGCCCGGCGCAACGATCCCTAGCTTCTACGTCTCGCCGCGGATGGCGGACGTCATGGAGCATGCGTCCAAGCAGGGCTCCCTCTTCGAGCTGATCGGGAACGTGCGCACCGAGGTGCGCGAGCTGCGAACCTTGGTCGCGACGATCCGCGGATCCGAGCGAGCCAGCGAGGCGGTCTACGTGGTCTCCGCCGTGAGCGGAGTGGGCGCGAACGACAACGCCGCAGGCGCCGCCGGAATCATGGAGGGTGTGCGCGCGCTCAAGCGTCTCATCGCCACGGGTCAGGTCCAGCGGCCGCGTCGTACGCTGCACTTCGTCTTCGGTAAGGAAGCTGAGGCCGGGGGTACGGCGCTCAAGGCAATGGACGACACGCCCGTTGCGGGCGTAGTCGCAGACATGATCAGCGCGAGTTACGCGAAGACGGGGGCCATCTGCCTTCTCGAGCGCGGCTGGGATCCCGGCGCCATCGTTAGCCTTCCCCCGGATACCCATACGCCGTGGGGTGCGGGCAGCGTAGCGGAGGAGGACATCCTCCCCAACGGACTTGCGATCGTCCTGCGCCAGGCGCTCGTGGACGTCGGCCTCACGATGGCCAAGGACTCTGGCGTTCCCTGGTCCACCCGCGAGCACCCCTGGGAGGGTGGCAGTGACCACGACACTTTCCTGGGCCGAGGCATTCCCGCAGCGCTGGTCTGGCACTTCACGGACTTCGCCTATTCGACGAGCCTTGACCGGATGGACCTGGTCGACCAGGAGGAGCTTCGTCGGACGTCGGTCGCGATCATCGCCGCCGCGGCGGCGGTCGCGGATGCGCGCCCTATGGACCTCCAGCGCTACCTCGACTCGCTCGCCATCGAGCGGGAGTTGCGCCTCAAGGCCTCGTCGGCCGCTGGGGCCCCCGATGGCCTGCGGGAGATCTGGGTCGACTGGTTTGTCGGTGCAGAGAAGTGGCTCCGCGCCCTCGCGGATGGCCGAGACCTCCCTGAGTTCGACGGCCTTCGGTCCCTCGACTCATTCGGAAGCGACGGCTGATTCCCTGCGAGTCGGTCGTGCCGCTGGATCCATTCCTGGGTGACTCCCTGGAGCAAACCCTGGAGCAAACCCTGCGTCGCACGCTTCCCGATCTGTTGCTAGCGCCGACGCCCTCTCCTCCGCCTCTACGGGCTCGCCGTCAAGGCGGACGCTCCTTCGGGGCGCGGCTGCGGCTGCAGCCGCGGGCCTCTTCCTCGGAACGGCCGCTGGCCAAAAGAAGGTCGCGCCGGTTCTCCCGCGGCCAGGTCGCCCCGGGAACGGTGGTGGCAGCCCACGCTCGTGGGTGCCGACGGCAAGCCAACGTTCGATCTACAGCTCTACTGCTCGAGAACCTCGAGCACGTGTAGCCTGGGGCTTGGCTAGCGCGGCGGCGCCATGCTGGCGAGGAATTCGGCCTCGCTCATTCGCCCGTCGTAGTCGATGTCGAGCGTGTTCAGCACGCTCTTCAGCCGTACCGGGTTGAACGAGCGTCCCTCCAGTCGCTCGAGGTCGTCGATATCGACGAAACCGTCATTGTTCACGTCGAGTCGACGGAACGGCGGAACCGGGCCAGCGATGCGGGGCGGGTGGGAATCGCCCATGTCCTCGGTCTTACCGAACAGATCGAGCACCGTCCGGGCGCCGGGCATGACAGGTTGATGACCAGCCGCTCCGAGCTTGGGCGGCGTGAGATAAGAGGCGATGCGGCGGAGCTCCTCAATATTGAGAGTCTTGGAGCCGTCCGCATCCATCCGGACAAAGACTTCACTCTTGTTGAAGGCCTGTGATTCTTGGTTGTAGTCCCGCAGGATTTGTTCGAACTCGAATCGGCTGATCTCGGTGTCCATGTCCGTGTCGTACGCCGCGCGGAGCTGCTCCGCGTTGCGCCTGCGAGGCATGCCATCAAGGCTGACCAGCTTGGGCTCCACAAAGCGCCTGTTCTGGGAGGTCTCGGCGATCACGAAGTCGCTGAACTCCTTGAAGGTCAGGCGCCCGTCGTTGTCCGTGTCGAAGGCCTTGTATCGCGGCGCGTTAAAGCGCATCGAGGCTTTGGCCTCGCGGAAAGAGATCCAGCCGCTTCCATCGGGGTCAGCGACGCTGAACCAGATCATCTGGTCGCGCTCGGGCGGGTGCCCGAAGAGGGGGCCGCCCGGATCTGAGGCGTCGCCGCCCGCGCTGCCGCTTGAGCCTCCGAACGACTCCCGTGTCTTCCGGATCGCCTCGAGGGCCGTGGGCTTGCCGATTCCGCGTGGTGTGGTGCGGGCGCCCTTCCTTGTGCGGGGCTTACCGCCTGACCGACCGCGTTGGGGGGCGGTCACGGCGGGGTTCGTCGCCGCCGCGGTGGTCGAGCTCGCCAGGGTCTCGCCGGCGGTGAGCGCCAGAATGAGACCCATGGGAAGGGCGAGGGCGGCGGAAAGGGCGAGGACGCGGGTCGTGTGGCCGGAACGAAGCATGACGAAAGTATCGACCGGATCGTGGGGCCGAGGGAGGGT
>JBLIHL010000535.1:0-4414 GCA_047635895.1 Paracoccaceae bacterium
GCCTTGGGGTGCTCGCGGAGCTGGGGCTGCCAGTCCATGGCGGCGATTCGGTCGTCCATGACGGCCGGATGGGTGCCCTGGTAGCGCGGGACCCGGGTGAGGGGGCCGTAGTCGAAAGCGGTGGGTTCGGAGCTCTCCAGTTGGGCGGCGCTGCGCTCGCCCTGGTGGTTGACCTCGAAGTAGACGCGCTTCTTTTGCATCGCTTCGGGGGGGCGGACCCAGCCGTAGTGGAAGATCCGGGCGCCTGAATGGACCGCCATCAGCTTTTCCGTGCCCGCCTTTTCGCGGTAGGAAACCCCATCGAAGTTTGGGATCCGGCGGAAACTCTGGGCCGACTTGAAGCTGTGGATCTCCGGGCGGTTGCGGATCAGCCGGACCTCCTGCTTGTACCAGGTGTGGCTGTCGTGGACGTGGTCGTAGTCGCCCCAGAAGTGCAGGTAGTCGAAGAGCATCGCCTCGATCCGCTCGTCGTCCTGCCACCGGGCGGCTGACTCTCGGATCGTCTCCAGATCGTCCTCGTGGAGGACCTCGTCGCCCTGGAGATAAAGAAGCCAGTCTCCGCTGCAGCGCTCCTTCGCCAGATCAGTCTGGTGGGCGTGCTCCATGCCCCGCGGGTACTTCTCAAGATCCCAGACGGTGTCGAAGAGGACGATCTTCGGCGAGCCGATCGCCTCGATCCGCGCCCGAGTGTCGTCCTCTGGATCGGAATTGCCCAGGGCGATCACGAACTCGTCGACCAAGGGGAGCGCCGAGCGGATCGACTCCACAATTGGATAGTGGAGCTTGGCCCCGTTCCGCAGGAATGAAAACGCACTGATCTTCATGTCACGAGAGGATAGGGACGAGACGCCCGTTTCCACGCGAAAACTCCGGTCGGCGGGCAGGGGCAGACGCCAGCCGGGTCTCTACAGAGCCATCCAATGGTGTCCTCAGCTTCACCACGGGGCTGATTTACAGAAAGAAATCCGCTCTGCGCCAGAATCTGCCGACATCACACACGAAAGACGCCCTACATAACGGGTCGGAGCCCATCCGCTTCTTGACCTAATCAGGCTTGCCTCAGTTGCTCTACGTATCTCCAACGATCGATCCGGCGTCCGTCCGGCAGAGCCTTCGTGGCCCGGGCCACCGCTGGATACCCTTGAAGGTCGCCGCAGCGCTGCTCCTGGGAGCCGCGTTCACGGGCTGCGCGACCTACAACGACCGCATTGCCGCGCCGCTGAGCGCGTTCGAGCGCGGTCAGTTCGACGTGGCTGAGCAAGGCTTCGCGGACCCGGATACCACGGGATCCGCCTTCCTCTCGGGTGCCGAGGCGGGCATGGCCGCCTTCGTCAGCGGCAACTTCGAGGGCGCGCTGGTGCACTTTCACCGCGCCCAGAGCGCCTCTGAGAGCATCGATGACCGCGCCGTCATCGGCATCAATTCGCTCCGGGAGTCGATCGCCACCCTCGCGATCAACGAGAGTCAGGCCGCCTACGACGGCGAAGGCTACGAGCGCGTGATGCTCCACGCGATGCTCGGCCTCTCCTACCTCGCCCAGGGCCGTGCCGAAGACGTTCTCGTGGAAGCGCGCCGGGTCGACGAGATCCTGACCACCGAGGAGGCGCTCTACGAAACCGAGTACGCAGCTGGCGGCATCGGGCACCTCCTGTCGGCCCTGGCCTACGAGCTCATGGGCAAGCCGGGCGAGGCCTACATCGACTACCAGCGCCTCGCGGACAAGAACGTCGGCGGAGCCCTTGTCTCGAGCGCTCTTCTGCGCCTCGCCGAAGCGATCGGCCGCGACGATGACCTCAAGCTCCTTCAGGAACAGTACGGCGAGGGCGCCGAGGTCCCGGAAGGCTGGCCCAGCGTCGTGGTGATCGCTGGCCTCGGCATCGGTCCCGCCAAGAAGGAGTTCAAGCTCGACATCCCCCTCCCCCAGGGCGTCTTCTCCATGGCGGTGCCTAAGTTCGCCCAGGGCCGCACACCTACCGAGGCCCTGGAACTTCGCTTTCCGGAGACGAACACCCGCGTCCGAACGGCCGTCGTCGAGAACGTCTCCCTGGTCGCCAAGAAGAACCTTGATGACCGCATCGCCCTGATTACAGCGCGCGCCGCGGGCCGGGGCCTCCTCAAGCGCCAGCTCGCCGATCAGATGCGCGACAACAAGCGCGGCGCCGCCCTCGGCATCCTCGCCGACGTCTTCACCGTCGCCACCGAGCGCGCCGATCTCCGGGCCTGGCGCACCCTGCCCGATCGCTGGTCCGCGGCCCGCGCCTTTGTGGCGCCGAACGAGCCAATACTCATCGAGCTCGCAGAGGTCGGCGGCGCCGTCGTGCAGCTGGGCACCTTTCAGCTCCTCGAAGGCGAGACTCTGTTCATCCTCGCACGCGACCTCGACAGTGGCCTTGTGGCCCACGTCGTCGGCGGCGAGCGCATCGAAGCCCCGGCCGTCTCCATCGCGCCGACGGCACCCTGAACCCATCCCCTGTCACTGTCTGTCACCCAAGCGGATCGGCACTGGCGCCAACCCCTCAACACCATGAAGACTCTCCTCCTCTCAGGCCTCGTCGCTCTCGGCGCTGGTTTTAGCTCCGCCTGCAACTCGGTCGACTACGGTGACCCCAACAAGGTCGAGACGCTCACGATCGACTTCGGTTCGACGGACTTGCAGACCTTCGCCGATACCATGTCAGCGTCGTTGCTGGAGAACCCCAACCTCAACTACCTCGAAGCACCCGGCAAACGCGAGGACAAGCGCATCATCGCTGTGTTCGGTGGTATCGCCAATGAGACGCGCGAGCACATCAACACCGATCAGATCTCGCGCAAGATCCTCGCTAACCTCCAAAACAGCGGCAAGTTCCGCTTCCTTGCACGCGAGGAGTCAAACGGCCAGGATGAGATCGCCGAGGAGATTCGATTCCAGAACAGCGGCAAGGTGCGCGAGGACATGGCCAAGGCGGGCAACAACCAGCTCGGCGCAGACGTTCGCATCTACGGCAACCTCTCCGATATCTACAAGGAGAAGGGTCGTTCGATCGCGAGCCTCGGCTCGAAGAAGAAGGACCTCTTCTATCAGTTCTTCATGTCAGCAGTGAACCTCGACACGGGGGAGATCCTCTGGTCGCAAGAGGTCCCGATCCGCAAGACGGAGTCCGTCAGTCTGTTCGGTCGCGGCTAACCACGCTCCTTAAGTCTCTCTCCTGGGCATCGGCCGATCCTCAGCGTCGCACAGAATCACGGGGTTCCGTGAAACCCGCAATCTTCCCGTTCGGTCTCTAGGTGTCTGCGGCTTCTGTGTGTGTCCGACGCACGAGGCAGTCGCCGGACAACCTGGTCAGCCCCTGAGAAAGGCAGGCCTTGAATGAGAGTGGAGAATGGCAGTTCCGGAGGTGAGAGCCCGGGATTGCAAAGAGAGAAGCAGCCGCCCCGGATGGTCCGCCATCCGGGGCGGTTTTTTTGGCGTCGATCGCGCGCGCTGTTCGGGCCGGGAAGAAATTCGCGCAACGTCGCAGGTTTCTGCGTTCGGTCCCACGGGCTCCCTGGCTCTGACACGCACAGCAATGAGCTGTGCTGGGGATCCTGACTCTCACGAGTCAAAGAGGCCTGTCGGTTTGCGCCGGCGGGCCTTTTCTTGTAGGCCTTTTTCTATCGGCCGATTTCCGGGCGACCGGTCGCGGCCCTGCGCTCCATCTTCGACGGCATGCCGTGGGGGGGGCGGATCAGCGATGTCAGGATGTGGTCCCGCCAGGCACCGTCGATGTAGAGGTACTCCTTGGCGAATCCCTCCTTCTCGAAGCCAAGCCGCTCGAGGACGCGCGCGCTCCGTTCGTTCTCAGGCCGATAGTTGGCCATTACCCTGTGGAGGCCTAGATCAAGGAAGGCGTATTCAATCAGCGTTTCCAGTCCCTCGCCCATGAGCCCCTGCCCCTCGTGGTCTCGGTCGAGGCTGTATCCGACGATTCCGGCCAGGAACCCACCCCGGATGATCTGGCTGAGATTGATCACCCCGATCACCGGGCCCGAACGGCCGCCGTCGGCCGCCCTTGGATCCCTTCGGATCAGCACGGATCGGACGCTGTGCCCGCGCTGAAACTCGGCCCGCGAGGACGAAATCTGCTGCTGCCAGAATCGTGGGGTGTAGTACTCGTCGGGTCGGGGCGGCTCCCAGGGGCCGAGGTGGTCCCGGTTCCGAAGGCAGTAGTCGACCATGCGACCTGCGGCCGCAGTCGGCGGCACTTGAACGAAGAGCCGTTCCGAGGTGAGTTCCAGGGCAGGGTGCTGCACGCGCCCAAGTTAGCCCCGATCCGGCTTCGCTGCAGCCATTTCAGACCTCCTGTGGCATTCTTCCACGGCATTTCGCCAGGTCTGGGGAAGAGCGAGCGCCCTGTCCTGTCGATATCCCCGGTGCTGCGGAGTCCTCCCCCCC
>JBLIHL010000536.1:0-4396 GCA_047635895.1 Paracoccaceae bacterium
ATACTAGATGAGTTTGATTGCATGGCGGCCGCGCCCCCCCTGGGCGCCTGGTCTTGACAGGAGACTGGAGTGGTCATCGGCAGATCGGCATGCGAGCCTTTTGGCTACCTCGGGGAGAAACCCATTCATCGAGATGACCCGGAAAACGATTCCTGGTAGCCGAATCCTCTCCCCCTCTCCACGCGGGCAATCACCCCCAACCCCGGACGCCGCGCACCATGACCTGTCAGGTTCTGGCCAGGTTCTGGCCGGGTTCCGATGAGGCAGAGCCTCTGGGCGGGGTTCACGCAGGCTCAAGCCGATCGCAAGACGGCCGAGAGTGCCGTCGCAAGCGCAGCCTTCACCGCTGCCATCAGCTCCTCATCGCTCCCGAATCGAGAGTCGGCGCCCCCGATGACCCCCAGGGGAAGGTGATCCTGCACGCGCGTCATGACGTCCGCGGAGAGACCGCAGGGGGCGAAGCTCCGGAACGCTTCCATGTCCGTCGTGACGTTCAGGGCCAGGCCGTGCCACGTCACCCAGCGCCTGACCGCCACGCCGATGGAGCACGCTTTCTTGTCCGCGATCCACACTCCTGTGAGGCCGTCCTCCCGTCGCGCCTCGACGCCGAGCGCCCCCAGCGCGTCGATAACGGCCTGCTCCAGATCGCGCAGGTAGCGGTGCAAATCCCGCCGCCCCTCCGGCAAGTAGACGATCGGGTAGGCCACGATCTGGCCAGGCCCGTGGTAGGTCGCTTCTCCGCCGCGCTCGATCGAGACAACGGGGAACGGCACGTCCGCTACGTCCCCCTCCGCAGACCGCCGCCCGCGCGTGACCACTGGGTCATGCTCGACGAGCAGCACCGCATCCCCGACGTCGCCCTGGATCCGGGCAGCGAGCCGCTCCTGCTGGAGCTGGTACACGTCCTCATACGAACGCCGCCCGAGATCGATGATCTCGAGCGGCGCCTCGTCTCTATCCGGTTCGGTATTGCCCTGTTCGGTCATGGAACCTGACGAACCCTACGCCCTACTTCGGCTTCGGCTTCGGCTTCTGGAAGATGTGAATCGCCGTGCCGTGGACCGCCTCAGCGGCTTCCATCATCGTCTCAGGAAGGGTCGGGTGTGCGTGAATGGTGCGCGCAAGGTCCTCGACCGTAGCGCCCATTTCGATGGCGAGCGCCGCCTCGGCGATCAGCTCAGTGACCTCTGGGCCGACCATATGGACGCCAAGGACCTCGTCCGTGTCCGCGTCACCGATGATCTTGATGAAGCCGTCCGTCTCCATCAGTGACATGGCGCGCCCGGAAGCGGCGAACGGGAACTGGCCCGTCCTGTAGTTGAGGCCCTTCTCCTTGCACTGCTCTTCCGTAAGGCCCACCGAGGACATTTCGGGGCTCGTGAAGATGACTGCGGGGACGCAGCGCGCGTCGTACTCCTCGTCCTTGCCAGAGATCACGGCCGCGGCCACCAGGCCCTCGTGGGAGCCTTTGTGGGCCAACATGGGCTGACCGGCGATGTCGCCGACCGCGTAGATGTTAGGCACCTTGGTGCGCATCTTCTTGTCGACCACGAGGAAGCCCTGCTTGCTGACGGTAAGCCCGACGTTCTCCAGGCCGAGGTCGGCGCTGTAGGGCTTGCGGCCAACCGTGGAAAGGATCTGATCGCACTCGATCTTCTCCAAGCCCTTCTTGGTCTTGGCGGTGACGATCTTCTTCTTGCCTTTGGCTTCCCAGCCCTGGGCGAAGGTCTCGGTGATGAGCTTGATGCCCATCTTCTTCATCGACCGCTCGATCACCTTGACGCAGTCGCGCTCCTGGCCAGGCAGCGCACCTGGCGTCCCCTCGAGGATCGTGACCTCGGAGCCAAGCTTGCGGTACATCATCCCAAGCTCGAGTCCGATGTAGCCGCCGCCGATCACCAGCAGGTGGCCGGGGATCTCCGTGGGCGAAAGCGCACCGGTCGAGGACCATACGTCCTTCTCATCGCACGTGAATCCGGGGATGTTGATGACCTCGGAGCCGGTGGCGATGACGATGTCATCGCACGTGAGCGTGACATCGCCGTCGGAGCCGCCGGAGACCTGCACGGTGTTCTTATCGACGATCTTTGCGGCACCGTTGACGACCTTGGCACCGTTCTGCTTGAGCAGCCCGGAGACACCGCTCGTGAGCTTGCCAACGACGCCCTGCTTCCACGCAACGAGTTTGTTGACGTCGAGGTCAACGCCCTTCGTCGTGATCCCCATCGCGTCGGCGTGGCGGATCTTGTCCAGGAGAGAGCCAGCTGCAATGAGCGCTTTCGACGGGATGCAGCCGACGTTGAGGCAGGTTCCGCCCCAGTACTGCTTCTCAACGACGGTGACGTCGTTTCCGAGCTGGGCGAGGCGAATTCCGCAGACGTATCCGCCCGGGCCTGCGCCGATGACGACAACTTTTCGATTGGATGACATGGACTTGACCGTGTCCCAGGGCGGAGGCCCCGGTGGATGTTCCGGAGTAGGTTCCGGAAGGAATTACAGTGAAAGAATCACAGTGAGAGAATGAAAGCGAGCTGGCTACAGCGAGACGATTACAGAGAGACGCTTACAGCGGAAAGGCGCCGTCACCCTGCTGGGCGTGGCCCAGTTTCTCGGCGATGGCGATGAACTCGTTGTACTGCAGGCGGAGATGGTAAGGGACGTCAGCGTACACGTCCTCGACCAGCGTCTTGAGCGCCATGGGTGGCGCAGCTTCCTGCTCGTGGATGACCGCGTCGATCTCCTTGATGAGGTCGGCCTCGATCTCGGCCCGGCGGCCTTCTTGTAGGACGCCACGCTCGAGGAGGTAGCGCTCAAAGCGCTCGATTGGATCGCGCTGCGCCCAGGCCTCTACCTCTTCGTCCGCCCGGTACTTCGTCGGGTCATCCGAGCTGGAGTGTCCGAGCATGCGATACGTCTTCAGGACGACGAGGGTTGGGCCGCCGCCGGAGCGCGCGCGCTCCATGGCTTCGCCGACCGCCGCTTCGCAGGCGAGAACGTCGTTCCCGTCCACCTGAACGCCGGGCATGCCGTAGGCCTTGGCCTTATCAGCGAAGGACTTCGCCGCGGTCTGCTGGGACGATGGGACGGAGATCGCCCAACCATTGTCGGTACAAACGAAGACCGCCGGGACCTTCCAGACTGCAGCGAAATTCAGACCGGAGTGGAAGCCGCTCGAACTCGTCGCGCCGTCGCCGAAGTGAATCACGTGGACCGCATCTTCGCCGCGGTGCTTGGAGGCGAAGGCCGCCCCCACACCGTGGGTGATCTGCGTCCCGATCACGCTCGACCAGCTCGGGTAATTCGTCCCCTTGTGCTGGAAGTGGTTGCACATCTGCCTGCCCTTCGCCGTGTCGTTGGCGTTGCAGTACATCTGAGCCACGTACTCGGAAAGAGGTAGACCGCGCATGACCGCGGCGCCGCCCTCGCGGAGTCCGGACCAGAGCCAATCCGTCGAACGCAGCGGCGCCGCCGCGCCGACCAGCGTTCCTTCCAGACCCGTCGCCGTTCCGACGAAGCCGACTCGTCCTGCGCGCTGGAGCTTGAGCATCCGGCCGTCGAGGCACCGGATACGCAGCATGTGCACGAAGAGTGAGCTCAGCTCGTCATCGGAATGCTTGGGCTTCTTCCCGACGAGCGTGCCGTCAGGTGCCAGGATCTGGAGGGAGGCGGTCAATGGATCTTAGCCTAGAGCGACAGAAGACCAGGGTTCTCCAGCAAGGTCCGCATCCAGGCGAGGAAGCGGGCCGCGTCGGCGCCGTCGGCGAGACGGTGATCAACACTGCAGGAGAGGTTCATGTACTGACGAATCGCGATCTCGTCGCCGTCGGGAGTCTCAATCACGCCGGGGCGCTTGACGATCCGGTGAACACCAAGGATGGCGATGTCGGGGAAGTTGATGACCGGAGTCGCCAGCGTGCCCCCGATGTTACCCGCGTTCGTGATCGTGAAAGTCGAACCGCGAAGCTCGTCAGGCGTCACCTTGCCGTCGCGCGTGCGCTGGGCCAGGTCCGAAAGCTCGGCCGCGAGATGCAGCATGCCTTTACGCTCGACGTTGCGGATTACCGGAACCACGAGGCCGTTCGGCGTGTCCGTTGCGACGCCAATGTTGACCTCGGCCGGGAGGATGATGTCGCCAGATTCTTCGTCGAGATGGCCGTTGAGCGAACGGAAGCGGGTCAGCCCGTTGGCCACCGCCTTCATGATGAAGGGCATGTACGTCACGTTGACGCCGTGCTGCTTGCCGAGTGCCTTCGCGCGCGTACGCGTCGCGACGAGCTCGGTGACGTCGATCTCCTCGACGACGGTGAAGTGCGCCGCCGTGTGCTTGGAGCGCGTCATCGCCTCGCCGATCTTGCGGCGGATGCCGCGGTACGGCGTCCGCTTCTCTTCCGCCATG
>JBLIHL010000537.1:0-4386 GCA_047635895.1 Paracoccaceae bacterium
ACGTGGTGGAGGGCGCAGGCAGGGCGCGTGCGCTGTCGAGCCGCGATGCCTACGAATCCGCGCTCGGAGTCCTCCGGGCTAGCCTCGTGGAATCCGCCGACCTGCGCGCGGATGCCCCAGGGGCTGCGGCGTCACGGCGACGCCTGAGCGTGATCCTCGGCAGCGACGACCAGCTGCTGGGATTTGCCGTGCGGCTTGCGGCCGACGGGCGCCCCGCGGTGCGCTCGGTGGGGCAGGACGCCCTTCTGGCCCAGCTCAATCGTTGGAGCCGCAGCGCGCTCGCGGAGCCCTCCAGCGGCGTGTTCGACCTGCCGCGTCAGTCACAGGCGCTCCCCGATCCGCTGCTCAAGAGCGCGGCCTTCCACGTGGCGCTCGATCCCAACGGAAGCGCGCCGGATTCCGTCAGCGCTAGCAGCGGTGCCTCCGCATTCGATCTTCTCGATCGGAGCGGTGGCGCACCCATTCCGATCGTCGTGGACCCGTCGTTCGTGGAAAGCATGGCGCGCCGTCCGGCGGCTCGGCTCGGCGCAGCGCGCATCGAAGGCTCATGGGATGAGCTGCTCAAGCAGCTTTGCGAGATTCACAAGGGCGCGTATCAGCTCCAGGGTTATCGCTATCCCGACGAGTCGTTCCCGGCGGATCGCATTGAGGGTGGAGATGATCTTCCGCCGCCTCGCGCCTGGATTCACGTGGTTCAGAGCGGCACGACGCAGCTCACCCCCCAGGGGCGCGGGCTGCGTGAGCGGGGCGCCGAGCGCATTGCGGCTTGGTGCCGGGGCGTGCTGACCGAAGGCAACTCGGTCCGGCAATCGGCGGCGGCCCGCGCGGTCGCCGTGCTCGACTGGCCGGCAGCGGTGTACTGGCTGGAACGGCGCTGGGCGTGGTACGGCGACGTGGTCGCGCTGGAGGGACTGATGGCCGCGGCCGCGCGCGGGCGCGTCGCGCCTTCGCTGCAGGACCCGCGATGCTTGCGGTCGATCCTCGAGCTGGTCGAGGGAGGCGCGGCAGAGCTGAAGGGCCTCGGAGCGGCGCGGTCGGTGGCGCTCGCTCCCAAGACGCTCCGCGAGACTGGAGACGCCTATGCGGCGGCTGCGGAGGCCCTGGAGGCGCGTCTCCTGAGGGTTAGCCTCGGGCTGCGCGAGCTCGTGCCCATGCTGGTCGCGAGCGAGGAGCGCGTGGTGCCCGTGGGGTCGGTTCTCTTCGAACAATTCGAGCAGGTGAGCGCCGAGGGGCAGTGGTTGCGACTGGCGGTGGCCGAGGGACTCGGCGTCGAGTCTCCCGAGGCGGCCAGGGCGGCGCGTGCCGCGCTCGAGGATGTGCCGCGCGCTAATGACCTCGACCCCACGGAGGCAGCGCGATGGGGGGCGGTTCGACGGCAGGCGCTGCGGACGCTCGGCATCGTGCAGGCTCGTGGGGGGCTGGCCCATGCAGGTCTGGCCGGTGGGATCGAGACGGAGCCTGTGAGTATTGCGCGGCTCGGCGAGCTCTTTCAGGTCGACGGACCGGGCGCACGTGACCTGAGCGGCCTGGGCCTTGAGCTGGCGCGGATCGACGTGGCGCTGCCGAGCGGTTTCCCCGGGCGCCGGCTCCTGGATAACCGCGAGTCCCTGACCCAGGTACTGATCTTGGCAGCGCTTGTGGCCGACCGCAAGGTGGGTACAGTCTCCGAGGACGCTGGAGGCCAGTCCGCCCTCGGGGGGCCAGCCGGGGCCGCCATAACGCGCCCGCGCTTCCTCAAGGGGCCAGGCTGGGCCGCCAAGACGCTGCGTGCCGCCATGAGCGACCTAGCTTCGGGCCCCGTGCCCGACGTCAGGCGGGTAGAGCGGTCCGCCCTTTGGACGGCCGCTCGCGAGCTTCGAATGCTCGGTGGGGAGCCCCTTGGAGCGCTGTTCCGCTGGGTCGGTGGGACTCTTGGGACCCGCAAGGGAGAGCAATTGGAGTCCGTTCTTGTGCAGGTCGGCGCACTGGGAGCGGAGGCGCGGAACCGGGTCATGGAGCGGGCTCTGGCGGACCTCAAGGCCGATTCCAGCGGCGCTGGGGCGGCAGACCCCGAGCGAGTGGAGCGTGCCTGGATGGACCTGGCGGCCCTCGTGGGGGACGTGGACCTGGGAGATAGGGCCCGTCGCCAGCTGGTGGAATCACTCGTCGGTGCGATGGCAGCCGGACCCTCGGGGTCCTCTGGTACGTCTTCGATGCTCGTTTACGCGGCCGAGCTGGCGCTCAGGTCGTTAGAAGAAGCCCGGTTAGACGTCGAAGCCGTCGGGTTGCAGCAGACCCTGCAGCAAGCTGCCCAGGCGGCGGGTCATCCCCTGGCCCAGCGATTTTCCCAGGTGGACTGGCCGCCCGGAGCGAAGGCCGTGCCGAGGGATCTCGAGCGGCTGGAGCCCGTTCATCCGCCCGTCTTTTGGTTCGACTGACGGCATTCGATCTGGGCCGACATCATTATTCTTCAACGAATCCGCATCAGGGCTTCCGGAGGAGGCGTCGATGGGGAAGATGAGCACAGATCATGGCATTGAATTCCAGAGCAAAGGCGGGCGGCCTCCGTCCCGCAGAGCCGGATGAGGCGCGCAAAACGCCCATCCGTCGCGAAGAGCTGAGTGTCCACGTGGATCCACGTGGGCAGATTGCGGAGCAATTCCGCAGCCTCAGGAACTCGGTGCACGCCATGAATCCGGACGGTGCTTCGCACACGCTGGTCATGACGAGCGCGCTGCGTGGGGAGGGCAAGACCGTTGGGACACTCAACCTCGCGCTCGCCCTGGCGGAGCTGCCTGGCATGCAGGTGCTGGTGCTCGACGCCGACCTCCATGCCCCGTCGGTCGAGGCCTACCTCGGCCTGCCGCGGCGCCAGGGCCTGACCGAGGTCCTCGGCGGCGGACTATCCATCGGCGCGGCGATCCGCCAGACCTCCGTGAACGGCGTCTCGGTGATGGGGGCGGGAGCGCTCCCGCGCAACCCTTCGGAGCTGATCGGCTCGGAGCGTATGCGCACCGTGCTGAATGCGCTTCGCCAGCGCTTCACCTACGTGATCATCGACACGCCCCAGGCCATGACGATCTCTGACGCGAGCCTCCTCGGCGCCATGGCCGACGGGATCCTCGTTGTCGTGCGCCTGAACGAGACGCCGCGGCACTACGTCGAGCAGACGATCAACGCGCTGGAGGGGCTCGGGGGCAACGTTCTCGGGACCTGCCTGACCGGTGCTAACCTCGAAGACACGGCCCAGGGCTACAGCTCACGCTGAGCTCGCCGTGTGGACGGGCTCGCTCAGCCGAACGGCAGTTCGGGCTGACGAAGGCCCTCGATAGGCCCTATTTCGGGCTCCACGATAGGTCCTGGCCGCGTAGGCAGCTGCGCCTCCTCGGGGGAAGCCGGTGCTGTGTCCTCCATGGCCACTTGTGGCGGCGCGGATCGAGGAGCCGCCGCTGTGGGGTCTGGATCGATCAGATCCTCCGCGCGGATTCGAAGCTTGGTGCCTTCACGCGCCGATCGAATGAGACGCGCTAGATTCCGGGTCTCCCAGTGGACGGCGGCCTCGTACTCGGGCCAGCTCGCTTCACGGCGCCTGAAAGCGGGTCCGTGGTGCACCCAGCGACCGCTGCTATCGCGGTACGTCTCGATCACCGCGTGGAGCAGCTCGTGCTTGAGAACGAAGCGGACGAACCACTCTGGCACGCCATCCTGATCGAGGACCGGGTGGACGCGGACGATGCGTCCGGTGGGCTCGTAGCTACCAAGTCGGAGCGAACGGCGTGAGCGGCTCGGTGCGCGGCGTCCCCAGCTGATCCTCGGCCGCACGATGGAGCCATTCGGTTCGAAGGTGTCGCGGAACTCGGTGCCGAACAGCGGTGCCGCGATGTCCTTCAGCGAGTGAGCCTCGCCGCCATCATCGAGTGTCACGTGGCGATTGCGCGGAGGGAGGCTGGCGATTTCGATGTGAATCCAGGCGTCGAGGATGGGGCCAGCTTTGGTCGCCCGTCTACCCGCGCGGAGCCAAGTGGCGAGGGCGTCGCGGACGTTGTCCGGAGCGGATTGGAACCTGTGGTGCAGGCGGAGCTCCCAGCCCTCAATCGCGCGGGGGCCGCCGCGCGAGTGCGCCGCGGCAGTGGTGGCGCGGAGCGCCCGGGCCTGAACAGGGGCGCTGCGCGAGCGGCCGTAGATCACGCGGATCGGGAAGTCGAAGCGGCCTTTCAGGAAGGCCTCCCACTGCGCGGCCGACCATTTGGTCTCGTCGGTGGAGTGGCTCCCGTCCATGTCTGCAGCATCAGGGCGCCGGGCGGGATCTGCAACTGTTTGGGCCTGCATTTCGCTGCGGGGGCAGTCCAAACAGGCTTCCATGGGCCACGCAAGGCGGCCGACCATGGGAAGAACGGCAGGGTGCGC
>JBLIHL010000538.1:0-4344 GCA_047635895.1 Paracoccaceae bacterium
GCGCCCATGAGCACCATGAGAAGTCCCAGCCAGGCGGCCAGCCTGCCAATCCAGGCGTTGGTCTTGTCGACGAGGTGTACGAAGCCCATCGCGGTACCATAGCCAAGAGCGCGGTCACCTGCGATAGGGAGCGTCAGGGCGCCAGCGCTTGCACCGCGTCGAGGACCTGGTCGAGCTTGAGGAAGAGCAGAACGAACAGGGCGAAGCCGAGGCACCCGATGCCTCCGCCGCTCTTGGTGGAGGTGCTGAGCCTGCTGTGCAAGGCCTCGATGCGGTTCTCGAGATGCTCGAGGCGTGTGTGCAGGTCGTCGTCGATGTGGGGTTGGGACATGCGGAGCCGTACGCGGCGGCGCGGCGAGTATTCACACCTGTACTCAGTCCGGTTCCCGCAGCTTCGATTCCGGAAGGGTATTGCCGGAGCCGGACGGCTCTTCGAGCAGCGCAGACCGGGGCCCTACTTGAGCGCCTCAGTGAGCAGCAGAACCGAGTGGATCGGGATCCAGTGTCGCTCGCTTTTGGAATCGAGTGCGATCCAGTCGTCGTTGATGACCGCAAGCTCTCCGGTGAGCGCCACGGTGACCCCGTTGTGCCTGCTGCTCAGGGGCGGCACGGGGCTGGACATCCCGCCGCCAAGCGCGTCCCGGCGAAACTGCACCTGGACCCGGGATCCCGCGGAAGGGGCGCTCGGATCAGAGCATGAGGCAAGGAGGAGGAGCGCTGGGAGCAGCGAGGAGGAGATGATCGACATGGGGTAGAAGTTATCACACACACGCACCACCCCAAAATACGCCGCTTGGCTCTCCGGTCCCCATCCTCCTGGCCTGGGTGATTCGGGCTGATCGGGGACCCGAGTGACGTCGCATAATGGGGGATCGATCCGTGGGGGTGCGCTGGAGCGGCTTGGTCGGAAGAATGGGGTGCAGTATGACACGCACCATTCTCTGCATCTTCCGACTCGCACTCACGGCCTTGATCGTCGTCACCGCTGGCTTTGCCCAGGACGACAAGCCCCGTATCGTTTTTCTGGTCGGTGAAGAGGAGTATGGCTCGGAAGAGACGATGCCGCGCTTCGCCGAAGGGCTTGAGCGCGAGCTGGGCGTCGACATCGATGTGCGGGTCGCTAGCGGCCGCTTGATGCCCGAGCCTCCCGCGCTCGACGAGGCTGATCTGCTCGTGCTGTACCTGCGCTTTCGTGAGCCAACGGACGCGCAGCTCGCGGCGCTCAACGCTTGGTTCGACGCCGGCAAGCCTGCGCTCGCGCTGCGCACGACGAGCCACCTGTTCTGGGAGAAGAAGCTGAAGGGGTGGTTCCCGCCGCGCTTCGGTGGGCACTACAAAGCGCACGCGGCCAACGGCGCTGGGACGAGCACCTCGATCGCCGCTTCCGCCCCAGGGCACGCCATTCTGCGCGGCATGCCAGACGGCGACTCCATGGGGTACGGCGGGACGTACAACGCCCAGCCGCTCATGGACGGCGCGACCGCGCTGCTGTTTGGCCGTACCGGTGAGTTGCCCGCCGAGCCGGTCGCTTGGACGTTCGAGCCGGCACCCGGCGTGCGGCGCTTCTACACGTCGCTCGGGTCCAAGGGGAACTTTGAGCGCGACTCCTTCCGGCTGCTCCTCGCGAACGCCGTTCTCTGGGGGCTTGACCGGGAAGTTCCGGCGAATGGAGCGCCGGGGTACGGTGGCGCCGGGCGGCAGCTGGAGCCCGCCATGGAGACGCCAGCCGCGCCGCGGGCTGAGCTGCCCGATGGCGCATCGAGCCTCTTCTCGGGTCTCAACTCAGGCCTCTCCTCTGGTGGATCGCTCGAGGCCTGGCGGCACTGGGACCCGAGCGTGGAGCCGCGCGCGATCGGAATCGACACGCGCGCCGACTCCTCGAGCGGTGGCCCGCGCTACGACTTTCCACGCTGGGAAACGGATGGTGGCGCACTGGTGGCGCGCCCCGGTTTCGGAGACCTGGTCACCAAGGAAGAGTTCGGCGACTATCACCTGCACCTCGACTTCCTCGTGCCGCGGGAAGACGCCGCGGCGGCCGCCGGGTTCCGCGGTGCGAGTGGTGTGTATCTCTCGGGGCGTTGGGAGGTGCAGCTCGCCGCTTCGGGCGGAGCGGAGCTGACGGACGCGAGCAGCGGCGCCATCTACGGCGAGCGTGCGCCCCTTGTGGACGCAGCGCGTCCTGCGGGCGTCTGGCAGTCGCTCGACGTCACGTACGAGCACGCGGCTGGCGGCCCAGCGCAGGCCTCCGTGTGGCTCAACGGCGTGCTCGTCCAGGACGATGTCGCGCTGGTTGAGCGCACCCCCTACGGCTTCAGGGAACCCTTGGCGGGCATGTCCGTGGGAGACGGCGAGGCGCGCTTCGCGAGCAAGCCTGGAGTCGAGAGCCAGAAGATCGACTGGTCGGCGGACTCCTTCGCGGTCTCGGCCCGGTTCCGGTCGCGCGCCGGTGGCACGCTGTTCTCGAAGTGTCCGCCGTCCGGCAAATGGGTCCCGAATGCGAAGGCCCTCTTCCTGCGCGGCGGTAAGCTCGTCTATGACATCGGCTGGATCGGAGCCGCCAGCACGGGGCGCCGCTTCGATGACGGAGAGTGGCACCAGGTGGTTCTGAGTAGCGACGACGCTCACGCGCGAATCTGGGTCGATGGCGAGCTGCAGGCCGAGAAAGAAGACTTCGGCGCAGAGGACCGCCGCGACTTTGTCTTCAAGGTGGGGGCGGCGAACGCGGATTTCGGAGGCGCCTACGGAGGCGAGGTCAGTGACGTTCGCTTCTTTGGGAAGGGGCTAACCCCCACGGAGGCGCGCGCGCTGTCGTCGGGAACGGTTCCCAAGCGGACGGCGTCGTTCGCGTGGACGGGTGAGGAAGTGAGCGCCGGGCCCGTGGTCGCGCGCGGCGATTCGCTGCGCGGCCCCATCCGGCTCCAGGCAGATTCGTCGCGAGTGCGCTTCGCCAATGTATGGGTGAAGCCCCTCGCCGACCTCGACCACGCTGCGCTGATCGCGACCTGGGGAGACGAGAGCTTCGAGCGCGGCAAGCAGACCTACATGTCCGCGTGCGTGAACTGCCACGGCGCGGACGGCAGGCGCCCGACCAACCCGCAGGCGAGACCGTTCGCCACCGGCGTGCTCGAGCGCGGATCCGATCCGCTCAGCATGTACCGCACGATCATGGAGGGCTTCCGCACGATGCCGAGCAACCGCTGGCTCGCACCGGAGCAAACCTACGACCTCGTGCACTTCCTGCGGGAGTCGTTTCTCCGGGACGAGAACCCCTCCCAGTACTTCGATGTCAGCACTGAATATCTGGCCGCCCTGCCGAAGGGTCGCAAGCACGGGGCGGGCGCCGGTGAGACAGATAGCCAAGTGGACCGCGACTTCGGTCCGGTCCTCGCCACCCAGCTCGGTGACGACGTGGGTGCGTGCCTGACCGTGCGCTTGGGGCCTCAGATATCGATGGCCTACGACCTGCAGCTGCTCGAATCCCCCGGCGCATGGACGGGCGGCTTCCTGGAGCTTGAACAAACCCAGCACTACCAGCAGCGCGGCGAAGCCCGCGCGAAGCCGAAGGGCACACCGCTTGAGGGCCTCGAGGGCTATGGCTGGGGGCACGGCGGGACGCTCGACTGGGACCGCTCCGTGCGGCCGCCGCGCGGGCCGCTGCCGAGTTCGCTGCTCGACTACCACGGTCACTACCTGCACGGGCGCGATGTCATTTTGAGCTACGCCATCGACGGCCGCGAGGTGCTCGAGCGACCGGGCCTCGACGCCTCCGCCGGCCTTCCAGTGATCACGCACAGAATCCGCGTGGAGCCAGGGGAGCAGCCGCTTGTGCTTGAGCTCTGCCACGCCCCCAAGGCTCCCCAGATGCCGGAAACCGTATTCAGCGAGGCCGGATCCGAGGACGGCTACCTGCCGTGGAACATGATCGCGCGCGGTGCGCCGGAGGGTGAGAATCTCGCGTACTTCGCGGCCGCGGCGGTTCTCGGAGAGGGCCGTCTCACACTCGATGATGAGAGGCGCGTGGTCCTCCACGTTCCTCCGTCCGGCGCCGTGCAGGAGTTCTTTGTGCTGCGCCTCGCCAGCGAAAGCGCAGACGACCTGGAGGGCTTCGAGTTCATGCTCGATAACCTGCGCGAGCGCCCGCTCCCGGTGTCTCCCGCCGCTCAGGTGGCCGGCGGCCCCGCGCGCTGGGCCGAGGAACTCGTGACGCAAGGAAAGCTCGGCACAGAGACTCCCTACGCCCTCGATACGCTCACCCTGCCGGAGACGAACCCCTGGAACGCGTGGATCCGAACGAGTGCTCTCGACTTTTTCCCGGACGGGCGCGCGGCGGTGTCGACCTACGGC
>JBLIHL010000539.1:0-4336 GCA_047635895.1 Paracoccaceae bacterium
CGCGATCCCTGGGGATCGCGCGCGGCTTTCATGGAGTCGTAGTCTGGCCTGAAAGCTTCAGGCCAGGGATCAGATCAGGTTCACGGTCTCAGCCAGGACCTCATCCTGGGCCGACACCACTCGCGCATTCGCCTGATAGCCCCGCTGCGCTTCGATCAAGCGAACGAACTGCTCAGCCGTATCCACGTTCGAGTTCTCGAGTGATCCTGAGATCACCGCGCCCGCCTTGCGAATATCACCTTCGCCGAAGCGCGCTTCGCCGGAGTTGGGCGTCTCCTCGAACATGTTGTTGCCCGACGCTCGCAGACCCTCGTCGTTCTGGAACGTTACGACGGCCAGCTGGCCAAGTTCCCGCGTCTGACCGTTCGAGTAGAACCCGTCGATCTGGCCATCCGTGGACACAAAGAGGTTCGCGAGCTCGCCGTCCCCATATCCGTTCTGGTCGAAGACGTAGGCCGTGCCCGCGCTGCCGAACTGCGTCACACCCTCGACGTCACCGTCGAGCCCGAGGTCGACCGTGACCTCTTGGACGGGCTGACCCGTGAACTGCATCCGAAAGCGGCTCGACACGGATCCGAGCCCGGTCGGTGAACCGTTCGGCGCAAATGTGATGCCCGTGATCGGATCGTCGATGCCCCCCGCGGTAACGGTGCCCGTTCCCTCTGGGACCTGGGCATAGAGATTCCAGGTCAGGTCGGCCTGCCGCTCGTAGCTGAGCGTCGCCGTGTGCGCGACGCCCGCCGCGTCGTAGACCTCGGTGGACGTGGTGACCGTGTCGGGTCCCGTGCCGTCGGTCGTCACCGACATAGCATAGCCGTTCCAGTCCGTCCCGCCGGTGTTCGCAGGATCATCGGTAACGCTGAGCAGGAGGTCTGCCTCGCCTGCGGTCGCCGCGGTAACGGAGAGCCGACCAGAGCCATCCACAATGACCTCCGCGTCCTCATAGTACCTATTCAGGAAGCCGACGAAGTCTTCCATGGTCGTCCCGTCGTTCCCTCCTCCGTAGGTAAACGTCGCGCTGATCGGCATACCATCCGTGTCCTCACCGACGACCTGGAGCTGGTCGCCATCCACGTACTCCACGAGGTTACCCGTCAGGTCGTTGATCGCAGCGGTGCTGAGATCGCTCGGGATCGGCGTCTCCGAACCGTTCGCGAGAGTGGTCGAGAAGCCCACAAGCTGTGTGAGGTCAGCGACACCCAGCGGCGGGTTCGCGTCAATCGAGAACTGCGCGCCCTTGCGGTCGGTTTCGATCACGATCTCACCGCTCCCCCCGTCCACGTAGCTATTAATATCCTGGAGCGCGTTGATCGCCGCTGCGATCGATGCAGCGGGAATGGCGCCCGTTGTCGGGTCACTGGGGACCACGACCTGCTGCGGCACGCCGCCGTTAGCGATGATCTCCATCGAGGCGATGTCACCGGGGACGCCGCCGAGGGCGGAGATGTTGTAGGAGGGTGCGACGTTCGCGCTGCGCTTCTCGGCCGGCGTGCCGACGAAGTAGGCGCTGTTTCCGGCGAGCGACTCCGCAAGCGGGCCTGTGACCACGGCCGGGAGGTTGCCTTTGACGGTCACCTCGGTGGTGATCTGCGGCGGGAAGAGCGAGTTCACGTCGAGGTTGATCGCGACGCCGTTGGGATCGAGGACTTGGGCGCCCGACGCTTGATCGACGAGGTTCTGGGATGCGTCCATGCCGAAGGTGCCGACGCGGGAGTATGAGCGGCTCTCAGGCGTCTGGAGAGCGAAGAAGCCGCCCCCTTCAAGCGCCAGGTCGAAGACGCGACCCGTGTCGGTCAACGAGCCCTGGGTGAAGGTCTTATCGATGCTGCCGATCCCGACGCCGTAGCCAACCTGCATCGGGTTGATGCCGCCGCGGCCCGCGTTAGGAGCACTTGCAGAGCGGAAGTTCTGCGAGAAGTTGTCCGAGAACGACGCGCGGCTCTTCTTGTAGCCCGGCGTGTTCTGGTTCGCCAGGTTGTTACCGATGACGTCGATCCACTGCTGGTGCGTGCGCATGCCAGACAGTGCGGAATAAAAGGATGAAGACATGTTTGGGCGTCAGCCGTGCGGGGATCGGGGATACGAAACGTGGAATGAAAGCGGGAATCAGGCGCTGGTGTCTTCTGACGCCAGGAGATCACCGTCGCTCTCCGCGGTGCCTTCGTCGTCAAAGAGCTCATCGCCATCGCCTACCTCGCCGAGGACCTCGGCGACCTGGGCCAGCGGCACGTCGACACCGCCGATACCAAGGAAGACGGCTCCGTCCTCGACCTTCGCGTACTCGACTGCGCCCTTGACGAGCTCGCCCGTCTCGGAGTTTGTGTAGGCGACGGTCTGCCCAACGAGGCCGCTGGCGCCGGTGATCTGATCCAGAAGCGCGTTCCCCTGCTGGAGGCGCGCGAGCCCAACGAGGTTCTCATTGACTTGCTCCATCTGCTCCAGCGACGAGAACTGGGCGAGCTGCGCCGCAAGTTCATCGTTGCTCTGGGGCGACATCGGGTCCTGGTTCTGCAGCTGGGCGACAAGGAGCTGTGTGAAAGCATTCTTGTCGAGCTGGCTGCCCGAGCTGACGGCGCTCGCACTATCTTGCGCGGCGGCTACGCTGATTCCTTCGATCATGGGACGGGTCCGTTAGTTGGGCCTTGGGAATTGAATCCAGGTGAGAAGAGGCGCGTCGCAGGAGAGTTCAGGCGACGAAGTCCACGCCGCCCTCAGCGACGCGGCGAACAAGGGCTGGGAGAAGGTCGGCCGGATCGAGGGCGGTGGGCGCCGACCCGAGACTGGTTCCTGAGCGTCCACGTGCGGCGGAGCGGTCCGATCTGGCTCCGCCGTCGGGTGCAGACTGAGCTGGGTCACCGTCGTGGGCGAACTCGGTGGAGTCGGGATCGATGAGGGAGAACTCCAGCTCGACGGACTCGGCCCCATCCTGCGCGAGCCATGCGCGCAGCTCGGGAGCATGCGCCTCGAGAAGGCTGAGCGTCTCGGGGCTCTCCACGGCGATACGGGCGGAGACAGCCGAGCCATCGACGCGGATCAACATGTCCAAGCGGCCGAGCTCGATGGGACGCAGCTGGATGCGTGCCTCGCGCTTGCCGTCGAGGATTTGAACGCGAATCTGGTCGAGGATGGCGCGCGCTTCCTCTGGGGGGACGCTGGCGCGTGGTGCGGCAGGCCCCTCGACGCCGCGCGCCGCCTTAGCGGCCGCGGCGGGCTGGATGGACTGTGCGGGCTGGAGCGGAGAACCCTTGCTGCCAGCGGCCTGCGTAGCGGCCGCCATCGCGACGGCCACCTGGCTCGTGGCGGCGGCGCCCGACGCGGCGGGCCCTCCCGCCGTGAGTGTGGAGCTTGAGCCCATCGGAGCGCTGTCGGCCAGCGGCACGGCGGTCGGAGCCGCCTGCCCTTGGGCGTCGCTTGGATCTGGCTCGGCTGCGACGGATTCAGGAGCGACCTCTCCAGGTGCTTCATCCAACGGACTCGAGGTGTCCGGAGCGTCCGCCGTGGACGTCGGAGAGCTTTCCCTGGCTCCCCTTCCGGACTTTTGTGCGCCCTTTCCGGACTCAGCCCGGACGCCCGCCTCAGTACCGGAAGAACTCTCGTCCCCGCGGGACACCGTCCTCTCCTCACGTGGCTTCCAGCTCTGCGCCTGGGCGTCACGGGAGTTGTAGGTCCGATCGGCGGCGTCCGTACGACCTTCCCGGATGCGGGCAGAGATGGCGCTCGCGACGTCCTTGACGCCGCTATCGGCGCTCTTCTTGAGCATGGCCGCGAACCGATTTCCATCCCCGAGGGCCTGGTGGATCGTGGATGCAGATTCTGCTTGTGACCTTCCGCCCGGGAACGTGGACGATCGCTCCGTGCCGAGCGATCGTCCATCCATATCCATGGAACGGAGGACGAGTTGGGACTTCGTGGACTCCATCGCCGCTGTATAAGCAACGCGGATGCCAAGCCCCTGAATGGCCCCCTGGGCCTTACCCCAAGAAAGGATCCGGAAGGATCTTCAGGGTCACGGAAGAAAAGGCCGTCGCAACCTTCCCGCTTCGGGATCCGATAGCGCCTCCATTCCCCCCGCTAGTAGGACGGGTCTGGCGCTCCGCTCCGTAGCTACGTACGGGTTCGGGCAGCGCAGCGCAGCGCTCCGGGCAATGCGCTATGCGGATTTAGCTATTCTCGGGCACGCTCCTAGCCCGGACTATTCACGAGATGAAACCACGAGTGGGCCCAAACGACGTTGTGGCAAGGCAGATTCGCGAATGGAGCGGAAGCGGGCCCGTAGGCCCGGTGAGCACCCTGTGAGCGAACCCGCGAAGCGGGCGGAGGCCGAAGGCCTTCGTCT
>JBLIHL010000540.1:0-4335 GCA_047635895.1 Paracoccaceae bacterium
TGGTTGCGCCGCTCGCAGACCGAGGATATGGCGAGCACAAGGAGTCCGTGCAGCAGGACCCACATCATCGCGTAGGCCTCCAATTTCAGAATCACGGGCCACCGTTCCGTGAGGAAACTCCAGTTGGGCGACGCGAATGACGCAACGCTAGAGACCATGAGGACCGGGATGCCGACCGCGCAGAAGCCCCAGAAGCAGACGGTGCCGAGCTTGCCGAGGAAGTACGTCCAGCGCGTGATCGGCCGTGCGAAGTAAAGCAGGTTCGCGCGTAGGCGCTTGTCCTCTGCAATCAATCCGGCTCCGTACCAGCCCATGGCGAGGACGACGAAGGCCTGGACCTGGCGTAGAAGGCCAAGCACCTGGTTCTCGACCTTGCCGAGCTGGTCCTGAAGCAACGCGCCGAGGATCTTGGCCTGGGGGATGGCTCCCTGGAGGAGCTCAGGGTTCTTTGCCTCGAACGTGAGCTGGACGAGGAAACAGGTGACGATCGTCGAGATCGCGGGGATCGCGAAGAGGAGCAGCGCGGGGAGCTTCTTGCGGAAGCCAATCCTCACGCCGGACCACGCGAGCGTGAGCGCGCGCAGCGGGTAGGTCTTTAGCTTGCCCTTGAAGGGACGGTAGACCTCGGTATGGGTGGCGGCTTTCATGAAGGGCTGTTGGCCGTCTCCTGTGCGGCAGCGTTCTGCTTGGAAGGGACTGGGCGAGAGCCGGTTGCCGAGACGTCGGCACCATCCACGGCCTTGAGAAAGACCTGCTCCAGCGTCGAACGCACGGGGTCGATCGCACGCAGGTGGAAGCCGCCGGCGGCGGCGATCGAGCAGATGTCGTCGGCGTCGTCGGCATCCGGGACCGTGACAATGAGTCCTTTACTCTCGCCCTTCGTCAGCGTCATGCCGGCGGCTTCGAGCGCCGCGGCGAAGTCCTCGGTGCGCTCTTCGACCTCCACGTGGATCTTCGCTTCGTCGGCGGCGGTCAACTCGGCGATCGAGCCATCGAGAGCCACGCGACCCTGGACGACCACGACCACGTGATCGCACGTCTTCTCCACGTCGGGCAGGAGGTGCGAGCAGAGAAGGATGTTCTTGCCCTGGTTGCGGCCCAGGTCATCGACCAGTGAAAGCATGTGCCGGCGGCCCTTCGGATCGAGTCCGTTGGTGGGCTCATCCAGCAGCAGCAGCTCTGGGTCGTGCACGAGCGCCTGGGCCAGCTTCAGTCGCTGCTTCATGCCGGTCGAGTAGCCGTCGAGGGGCCGGTAGCGCGCCTCTTCCAGCTCTACGTAGTCCAGGACCTCATGGGCTCGCGTCATCGCGTCCTCCCGCGAGAGACCGGTGAGCTTCCCCAGCGTGGAGACGAGCTCGACCCCGGTCATGCCGGGAAGCAGGCAGTCGCTCTCTGGCATGTAGCCCACGCGCTTCCGGATCGCGATCCGATCGGCCCTCGACTTCGGGACGAGCCCGGCGATCGAAGCCTCGCCCGCGGTTGGCTCGAGCAGGCCAAGCAGCAGCCCGATCAGCGTGGTCTTGCCAGCGCCGTTGGGGCCGAGGAGTCCCACGGGGCCGCGAGGTAGATCCATGTCGATCCCCCGTAGCGCCTGGACGTCGCCGAAGTGCTTCACGAGTCCGCGCATGCGGACAATGGGCTCTTGGGTCATGGGGGAGTTGGAAGGAGGGGGGAGTCGCAGGGGCGGGAAGAGGACGCGCGTGATTGGAGGCGATGGAGCACCCCAATGCGACGCATGCCCGGGAATATTTCCCTCGGGTCATGGGATGATGGATTTGCTCGGAACATGCTACGCGGATTCAGCTATGCGCGGGCTCGCTCCTAGCTGGCGTCGCGGACGGCGCGGCGCGCCAGCCACGATGCAAGGTCCGCGGCCAGGACGATGAGCGCTCCCATGCCGAAGGCTAGCAGCATTTCGTCGTAGTGGCCCGCGGCGCGCGCCTGGACGATCCAGTGCCCCAGTGAGACAAAGCCGAGCATCCCGAGCACCGTGGACTCCCGGACGCAGGTCTCCAGGCGATAGAAGAAGTAGGTCAGGAATCGCGGGAGCACGGCCGGGAAGACCGCGCCGACCGTGGCCACGGAGCGTCCGGCACCCGAGAGGTACCAGGCCCGTGCCGCGCGCTGGTCCGCGTTCTCGATCGTCTCCCCGTAGAGCCGGCCCAGGATGCCGCCGTTGTGGATCGCCAGCGCCAGGACGCAGGCCCACGCGGCGCTGGGCACGAGCGCGCCGAGGATGAAGGCCAGCATGTACTCCGGAACCGCGCGGCACAGTACGCAGATCAGGCGCGCGACGTGGGAGACGGCGCGACGGGCGCGCGAAGACTTCCCGACGACGGTCCGCGCGGTGAGCGGCGCAAGGAAGGCTCCGGCGATCGCGGCGAGGATCGCCGCGACGACCGCGACCGCGAGCGTCGCGGCGGCGGCCGATAGGTAGCGGCTCGCCACCTGCTCGCGGGCCCAGCCCCAGAAGGCGCTGAGCGTCTTACCCTCCGGCGCATCGCGCACGGCCGGCGGCACGGCGTCCACGGTCAGGAAACGGACCAAGTTGTCAGCGCGGCGCGACTCGAACAGGCCCGAAGCGTCGATCGTTCCACTGAACCAGGCGAGCGCCACGGTCGCGGCGAGCAGCCCTGCAGTCCAGCGGAGATAAGGGCTGCGCTCGCGCGCGCGCCGTAGCTCTTCGACCTTGGAGACGCTCAACTGATCCTCCTGCGGACGCCGCGGCTCCAGGCCTCGACGGCGACGACGAGCGCGATCAGTGCGTAGAGGTACGTCCATACCTCATGGAGCTGGTAGTTCTCGAACGACTGCGCGACGTACAGCCCGATCGTGGGGTAGCCAAAGAACCCAAGGACAGCCGCCGATCGGATCGCGCATTCGAAGCGGTAGAACGAGTAGCTGAGCAGGTCCGGCATGGCGGCCGGAAGCACCCCGACGAGCAGCGCCGTCAATCGGCCCGCGCCCGCGTCCTGGAGCGCGTGCGGCGCCTTGACGGGCGTCTCGTCGATCATCTCGGACCCAACCTTCGCGAGCGTCCCGGCGAAGGGGATCGCGATCGAGATCACCGCGGCCGCGGAGTTCAGCCCAAGCGCCGCCAGGAACAACACCGCCCAGAGGAGTTCGTGGAGGGATCGCATGAGTGCGATCAAGACGCGAATGGGAGCTTGTATCGAGCGAACGGCACGGCTGCCGCCGCTGCGCCGCCGCAGTTCCCAAAAGCGATCCGACGCGAGAATGCCCAGCGCAAGCCCGATCGGGAGTGCCATGGACATCGCTCCGGCCGCGAAGAGAACCGTGCGTGCGAGCGCTCCGAGGATCTTCCAGCCAAACGCGGGGGTGCCGGGCGGGACGTCTGTTTCGTAGGCGAATGCGGGTGAGAGCGCAGCCCCCATGAGATCGCTAGCCATGGCCATGCCCGCCTCGCGCGGCCACAGGCCCGCGAGGTCGAGGCCCAGGTAGCGAGCGGCTATGACTCCCACCATGGCGATCAGCGCGAGCGTCCCTGCGCGCGCACCGAGGGGGAATCGCCGCGCGGGACTCGCGAGGCCTTCGTACGGTCCGCCCATCACGCGCGGTCGCGTCCGGACGCCATGCCGTAGAGCGCTTCGAGGGCCTCCGGCGTGAGAGCGTCGTGTTGCCCCTGGGGGGAGCGCGTGGAGTCGATCATGACGCGCCCTGCGCGCAGCCCGATGACGCGATCAAAGTAGCGGGCGGCGAGGCGCTCATCGTGAACGCTGGTCACCAGCGTCGCGCCGCGCTCCCCGGCCAAACCGATCAGAAGCTCAATCACGTCCTGGCTCCTGGCTGGGTCGAGGGAGGCCACCGGCTCGTCGCACAGGAGCAGGCAGGGCTCCTGGAAGAGCGCCCGCGCGATGGCTACGCGCTGCTGCTCGCCGCCCGAGAGGCGATCGGTCCGGCGATAGAGCAGGTCACCGATCCCGACGCGGGTCAGCGTGGCATGGACGGACTCGATGTCCGCCTTGGAAGGGAAGTAGACGGACCTGAGGCCCCGGATGGCTCCGTAACGCCCGAGTCGTCCGGCCAGGACGTTCTGGAGCACCCGGAGCACCGGGACGAGCGCGTGGTCCTGGTGGATGAACCCAGTCGCGGCCGCCCGCTGGGCGGGCGTTGCGCCGCCGGTGTCCACGAGCGCGCCGCTCGTAGGCTCGACGGCGCCCGCGAGCAGGCGGAGGAAAGTCGTCTTACCCGCACCGCTAGGGCCGATAACCGCCACGGTACTGGCGGAGCTAAGGGCCAGCGTGACGTCCTTCAGCGCGGCCCTGCCGGAGAAGGCCACGGAGACGCGCTCAAGCTCGAAGCCGATGCCGCCCG
>JBLIHL010000541.1:0-4330 GCA_047635895.1 Paracoccaceae bacterium
CGGGTCGGCCTCGATGGCGCGGCAGGCGGCTGCCACGCCGGGGCTATAGGCGAGACTGAGGTCGTCACTGGTCTCGAGGGGGGCCCGGAGCGCGATCTCGATCTTCCCCTGGTGGGCACGGTGAAGGTCGATCGCCCGCTGATTGAGGGAGTCTCGGGCTTCGTTCGCCGCGCGGCTTGGGTCCTGGGGGCTATTCATGCTGGGCAGTATCTCTGGTCGCGCCATGGGTCGCCAGAGAAGAGCCGTGTTCGGCTCGGATGGGGCCCCCAAATGGCCCCCGAACTGGACCGCCAATAGAATCGACTCGTGATCGGACAGAGATCAGGACATCGAGTCGCTATTGTCCCGATAGACGCTTGAGGGTTTCGTCGAGTAGCTCGCGTGCCGCGCGGTTCCTGGGATCGATCTGAAGAGCGCGCTCGAAGCACGTCTTCGCTCCTTTGAGGTTCCGTGCCAGCGCCTCAACGTTGCCAAGGAGCGTCAGCATCGCCGAGTCCTTTGGATGGGAGTCCATCCAGATCGCACCGTACTCCCGTGCGAGCTCGGTGCGATTGGAGCTACCGGCGTTCTCCACCATGGAGCCAACGACGCGGTCGGTGTTGCCCTCGATCCGCTGAACTTCACGGAGCGACTTGATGGCCTCGTCAAAGCGGCCCTGCTGGGCGTGGCCTGCGGCTAGGTTGAAGTGCCCGATGGCGTAGTCCGCGTCCAGCTCGACCGATCGCTTGTAGGCTGCCTCAGCCAGGTCCGTGCGGCCGAGGTAGACGTGGGCGCGGGCCAGTCCCTCGTAAGCGGGCGCGTCGGTGACGCCGAGGTCGTCGCGGCCCTGGACGGCCTGACGGAAGATCTTGAGCGCGTCCCGGTAGCGTGATTCGGCAAGCGCGGCGCGACCGTGTTCGATCAGCAGCGCTGTGGATGAGGGTTCTGCGAAGCCAAGCTGCCGGAAGGCTTCCATGGCATCAGGGGCGCCGGTTCCCGCGAACCATCGGAGGACCTCGCCGTCGCTATCGACGACGGCCGTGGCCATAGGCTCGGGGGCGGAGCCGGTGGTCGCTTCGCCCCGGCGTGCCTTGCCGACGGCGATCAGGCGAGGTGCGGAGCCTGCCTTCGTCTTGCGCTGATTGTTCACCCGCTCGCGAATCTCCCCGCGCCACGCGGGCGGAATGGAAAGGGCATCGGCGCTCCAGCCAGGGAGTGTCGCGACCTCGACGGTGGACGGAGATGGGTCCCCGCGCGTCACCGTGACGAGCTTGCCGGTGGGAGGGGCTGCCAGCGGCTCAGTGGAGCCGTCGGGCCACTGCACCACGAGGCGCTCGATCCCAGAAGTGGATCCGGGAGGCAGCGAGATATGGAGGTCCGTGGAAACCTGGCTCTGGAAACCCTCGACGATGGCCACGTGTCGGGCGAGCGTTTGGCCGCTCGCCGTGAGCTGAATACGGGCTCCGAGGGCAGGCCCTCCGGACGCGTTCAGGACGCGCAAGCGGATCCATCGATCGGAGCGAGGGGACAGGTTCTCGCGGAACTCAAGGCCGCCGAGCGTCAGCATCACCAGGTCGAGATCGCCGTCGCCGTCCGCGTCCATGGGGGCGATCGCGCGGCCGTCGTGGGCATCGTCGAAGCCGAGGCAGTATCCGCCGTCGATCCAGGGCCGATCGGGGTCCGTTCCGTCGACCCGAAGGAACAGCCGGTCGCGCTCGTGTCCGTTGAATGACCCCTGGAAGCGGACCTGGGTATTGACGTCGGCGGTGGTCTCACCCCGCTGAAGGCGCGCTGCGTCATCGAGCACCTGGCGCCAGTAGTAGGTTTGCCAGTCTCCAAGCTCTGGGTCTTCGTGCGACGCGAAGCCGTTCGTGACGAGGATCTCTTCGGTGCCGTTCCCGTCGATGTCGATGAACTGGCAGCCCCAGGCCCACTCGCCTTCGTGGACGCCAAGCGTCTGCGCGCGCTCTTCCCATGGACCAGCGCCGCCTGTTGGCTCACGGTAGAGCCGGTTGCCGCGAGCGATCGTGTCAACGCGTGAGCGCATGTGATCACTCAGATCTGGTGCGTGTCGGACCATGCGCATGCCTTCCTCGGAAGACATGTTCGAAACGTAGAGGTCCCATGCTCCGTTGGCGTCGAGGTCGGCGAGAGCGGCGCCCATGGTGTAGGCGCTGACTCCGCCGAGGCCCATGGTCTCATCGGCTTTGAAATAGCCGCCCTCGTTGCGCCAGAGAACGTTCGGCCCGAAGTCGTTGCCCTCGAGGATGTCGAAGTCACCGTCGTGGTCGGCGTCGAAGCTGAGGCCGACGTAGGTGTAGCCGGTGCCGGTCATTCCGCGCTCGTCGCTTTCCTCGGTGAAGGCGAGGCGGCCCTGGTTGATCAGGAGGTAGTTGTCGGCTCCATCGTGGGCTTCGACCGAGTTGTAGTGCTCGCCGCGCGACTCGGCGTTGCCGTAGACGGCGAAGTAGAGATCGAGGTCGTTGTCGCCGTCCACGTCCACCGGGACGACGTTTTGGACGGCAACGCGGCGCATGCCGATTGGGTTGGGGAGCGCGAACGCGCGGGGGATGTGTCTCCAGCCGGTGACGGTGTTGCCTGGGGTCTGGTCCTGGTCCGGATTTTGGGCCTGAAGTTGGGTGCGGGTCCAGAGACCGGCGTAGGCGAGCGCTCCCTCGTAGTCGTTGACCTGGGAGGAAACGAGTTCGTCGAGGCCGTCTCCATCGAGGTCGACCGCGAGGAGGAAGGCGGGGTGGTCGCCGGTGCGCTGGATGGGGAGTGCTTGGGGGACGAAGCCTGAGTTGCCGTCGTTGAGGAAAACGAGCGAGGTCTCCTCGCTGCGGGTCGCGATGAGGTCGGGGCGCTCGTCTCCGTTGAAGTCGGTGACGCTCAGGCCGCCGAGCGCGAGGGTCAGGTGGCGGTTGATGAAGCTCTGGATGAGCTCGCGGTTTGCGCGGGAGGTGCCGAGGGTGAGGCCGACAGAGTCAGTGCGGTCGGCGAGGAGAGGATGAGGTGGACCCGTGATGAGAAGGCCGGATCCGTGGGCATGGTGGTTGGGAGCGGCGGGCCGGAATGCGGACAGGCGCCAGCCCCGTGCGCCCTGGAGCACTTCAATCTCAGCGAAGAGGGTTAGGTCCGTGCGGGTGCCGGGTGCGGGGTGGGCAGCCGCGGCGATGCCGGCCCAGCGGAGGCGAATGAGGCCCGTCGCGCGGTTCCCGGAGGGTTCGAGCTCGAAGCGGATCAGCTCGGTCTCTACTCGCTCAGGGTCTCGCAGCGGGCTGAGCGCGTCGAGCGAGGCGAGGAATTCAGCGGGGGAGGCGGCGGGGCGGGCGGCGGGGCGCAGCCACTGAGCGCGGAGGGAGCCAGCGGTAGCGACGTCCCCTGGCTCGAAGCCGATGGCGCGGAACCCCGAGTCGACGAGGCTGGTGTTTGCGTCCAAGAGGGAGCGCGCGGCGAGCGGGCGCGTGAACTCTTCGGAGAGGAAGCGCTCGATCGCGGTGGCGGCGGCCTCCGAGACCACGAGGTCCGACACCGGGGTCCCAGGAGGAGTGATGTCCGGGGCCGGGGCCTCGGAGCAGCCCGCGGCGACGAGGAGGAGGGCGAGGAACGTTCTCGGGCGGCTGGTGGGAGGTCTGGTCACGCGTACGATTCTATCAGGGGCGCCAGGGCTCGGAAGTTCGATGGTCCTGCGGGGGTGTGTGCTTAGACTGAATACATGATTGGGCACACGATTGGGGACAAGAGCATTTGCGGAGACTCCTGGGAACGGCGCGGCGTGGCGGCGTGCCTCACGCTCTGGGTGGCCATCGGTGGGGGGTGCGTCGTGCCGTCCACGTCGCCCGCGCCACTAGAGCCGGTGGCGCCAGTGGGTCCGATCACTGAGCCTGGCCCGGCGCCCTTCGAGGGTAGGGCCGGCGGCGTGGCCCGGGCGAATGGGGAGTCCGGCGCGATCGGTGGTCCTGAACTTGGGACGGATCGCGCCGCGGCTGCGGCGAAGGCAGCGGCGCATTCGGCCGGTGAGGCGGCCTTGAAGAAAGCGGGCGGCGGTCGGCCAGATACGGTGCGCGCGCCGTTGACAACGTCCCAGCGGCGCCTTGTTCGTGAGGCCAAGGACATGCTGAATGATTGGCACCTCTCAGCCGCCGATGCGGATGCGGATGTCTACCTTGGTCATATGGCCCTGGATGCGGTGTTCCTTGGACCCGATGCGGAGGAGCGGTGGGACATGGCCCGCTTCCGGTCTTATGTCAACATGGCCTTTGCGGCGAACCGTGCGTGGTCCTACGCGCCGTTCGATCGCCATGTGATCGTCGGTGGCGGCGGGCTCGACTTGGCCTGGTTCGACGAGCGG
>JBLIHL010000542.1:0-4311 GCA_047635895.1 Paracoccaceae bacterium
TCCATAGGCTCCGAGGACGATCGGGGCCGCCTCCGTACCGCTAGCCGTAGAGATTCTTAGCTGAGCGGCTCCGTTCCATACGTCTCCGCGTCGCAAGAGGACGTGGGTCCCGGGCGCCGCGCCGTTGACAAGCGCGGCGGCCGCATCGAGCGTCGCCTTTGGGCCATCCGTCAGCCCGGCGTTGGGATCCGGGAGATCGCCGCTCCAGGCATCGTTCCCATTGGAGATAGATACGTAAAATGCTCGCTGCATCGCCGGCGGGTCGAGGGTGGGCCCCGTGGAACCTGGCGGATCGCCAGGGGCGTCTGTTGAGGGATCCGCCGGATTGCCCGTGCTGCATGCCGTGATGCCAAGGCTGACGAGCAGGAGCATTGAGTTTCGGAGCCAAGTACGCATAGTGGTTACCATTGAGAGTCGTCGGGAGTGAGCTCCCCGGCCAGTGGAGGCATTCGGATATCCCGCGCTCGAGCCGTCGCGACATTGGTGAGAAAGCTCTGATGTCTCGAATCAAGGCGTGCAGAGTGACGCACCCAGAGACGGGTGCCGTGCTGGCGAGGACCAATATCGCGCTGATTTTAGCACACCTTCTCCGAAGTGCGAGTCTCCGCGGAGAGGTCGTAAAGCGAAAGCCCTCGCAGGGCCTGCCCGTAGTGTCTCAGCTCCGCGGTATACGTGAAGCACACTTATCGAACAGCAGGCGCAACCCGACGTGGAGGCTGGTAAACGCCCCGTCCGCGTGTGCCGAGCGATCCGCAGCCGCTACATCGACTCTCTCCTCTTCCAGACGCGACCCGAGCCGGACGACGCGGGCAAGACCGAGGAGGCCATCGAGCTGCTCCTCAGGTGGAAGCTCTCGATCGCTGTAAGGGCCGCAACAAGGCCCGGGTGCCGTTGGTGCCGGTTGCGCCCTCCCCAAAAGTTCCGGTCCTGGAGCTGCTCGTCAGGTGGACATGCCGTGGCGCCAGCGAGAACGCCCGTTGCGGGTCGGCATACAAGCAATCAGCTTCCACAAGAGAGCAGGAGGGCCAGAAAGTGCGCGACATCATGGGCCTGTACATGTCGCCACCTGACAGCGCACTGATTCTCTGCGTGGGCATGAAGTTGCATATTTGGTCCTTGGATCGCAGGCAGCCTCTTCTTCCCAGAGAAATAGGAAGTCCAAGCGGGCACACGACCAGCGGCACTCAAAGCCCCACGGTACGTCATCAGCCTCCGCGGCCGCACATCTCGACTGTTCAGAGGTCCGGTACCGCCGAAGAGTCCGTGCGAAACGGTCACAAGAGGACAGCTGCGCAGTCAGGTGGGGGAAAGCTCTTCGCGAGCCGCTGATCCCTCGCTGCCGCCGCGCTTGCATCGCCTGTCCCCAACATGCTTCCAATGGGCTATCACCGAGTGGACAACCAAGTCGTTTTCGTAGCAAGCGGCGCCCTCGAAACATGCCGGCTAGTGGCAGCAAGTGCTGTCGGCTTCGGATGGTTGGAAGGGGTCGTCTTGGGCCAGCCATTCAGGTAGTCGTTGAAGTACGGCACGAAGGTGTTCGCCGTGCCTGAGGGTGTCTAGCTGGACTCGACGAGTTCCTTCAAGGCCACCGACTAGCCCTCGTGTGCGGTCGAGCTAGGGGGCGGCCCCAGCGCCCTCAAACGTGAGTTCGATCCACGGGTGCCTTACGACGGTCAAGCTGCTCTCCGTAGGTCCGACAGGCATAGAGTTGGAACGTGTCGAGGAAGTCGTGAGCGACGAGCACGGGCAGCCGGTGAACCCGGAATTTTACTACCTGCGGTTGGCCGGCGTCGCTGTCTTCGGCCTAGCCCTGCTCGTGACCCTGCGACGTTTCCTAAGCCCGGACGCGGACTCCGACCCGAGCCCAGCGGAGGCCAACTGGCCCATGTTGCATGGGCCAGTCCTCGACGTCACGCTCGCCGTAGAGGGAGCGGTGTTCCTGGCGGAAGCGCTAGCCTTCCGCGGCGTCCTCGGGTGGAAGCTGCACTGGGCCATCCCGATCGCCCTGATCGGGAATGCGGTAGGAACCGTGTGCCGCGAGGTGATGGGAGTCTAGCTCGCGGTGACGAGTTTCGGCGATCAGGTTGTCGCTCTTAGCGGGGAGCGCGGTCCTGGGAGCAGTCGAGGCGTCGGCCTTCTCCTGCGACGATCGTCAATTCGTCACGCGTCAGGGCGCGTGAGTAGATGCGGACTTCATCGATGAGTCCATCGAAGGGGCGGTCACCGGCTGGCTGGTTACCGATGGCAGCAGGGACTGACGGTGAGGTGGCGAGCATCCCGGTCTTGGCGGTGCTGCCGACTTCTTCGCCGTCCAGGTACAGGCGCATGCGTTCGCCGTCGTAGACGGCCGCCACGAAGATCCACTCGCCCGCGCTGAGCCTCGGGCCCTGGCTGATGAGCGTAGTGGTGGAGCCGCCGGCCTTCAGGCGGAAGCGTAGCCTTGGTCCGCTCTGGCTCTGAATGGTGCTGAGCATCCAGTAGTGGTCCTGCTCGGCCACGCCCGTGGCCTTGGAGAGGATTCGAGCGTCACTCACACCGAAGTCATCCGCGCGGAACCAAGCGGTCATCGTGAGCTCTGCCCCAGCGACGTCCGGTGTTCCAACAGCGATTCGATCGTCCACGCCATCGAAGCGCAGCGCACCCGTCGCTGGGTTAGGCGTTCCCGCGCCCACGCCCTCGGTGGACCAGGTTGGACCCTCGAGCGTTCCATTCCAAATGCCGGCGGCGCGATCAAGTGCGATCGAGCCTTCACCTTCCTCCATGGACCAACGAGCGACGAGTCCGTCCTGGACGTCATGGATACAGGGGAGCACGGTCACAATGGTGAAGTCGCTGCGGCTGTCGGTGCCGTCGGTGACGTCCAGCCGGAACCGGTAGCGCCCCGTCCGGACGGGATAGAAGTATGCGGCGGTCTCGTCGATGTTCGACAGGTCGGCGCGCGGTCCGCTCACCTGCGTCCAGTTCTCGCTCAGGAAGAGCTCGCTGCCATCAGGGTCGTGCGTAGCGGCGCCGTTCAGGACGACGAGCGTTCGGACGGCCACCGACTGGTCAGGGCCAGCGTTCACGACTGGCGGCTGGTTGGCGGCGGCTCCGATGGTGTAGTCCGCGGCGGCAGCTGAGCTCGACGCGCCACCGAGAAAGGCGCGTGCGCGGATCGTAGCGGTCATCCGCACGGGCACCGGCCCGGTGTAGAGCGCGGACGCGGCGGTCGGCTCGGAGCCGTCGACGGTCCAGTGGATCTGAGTGCCGCTCGTCGCGGTGCTGAGCGCTACCTGGATGGGGCCCGGGAAGCTGCCGCCGTCCGGCGTGAACGTGGGCGTCGCCACGGTGGCGGTGCCTTCGTACCTCACGCGCATGATGCTGCCTGCGCCTGTGAGGTAGCTCGTCATCAGGTAGTAGAGCGCGCCGTCCGGTCCGACGCGCAGGTGCACAGGCTTGAGGCGCGTGCCAGCTCCATCGAACAGCCCCACGTTGCGATCGAAGCAGGCGACGGTCGGATCGCTGGCGGACCGCACGTAGCTGAGCTGGCCCGGGGGGCCGCCATTGGCGCCGTTCGTGCCCCAGAGCGCCATGAAGTACGCCCCGTGGTACTGGCTGGGGAAGGTGCCACCGCTCGGGTACCACGCGCCGCCGGCGACCATCTTGTTGCCCGCAGCTCCGCCGTCGACCCAGCGGCCGCGCGAGAGGCCGATGCCGCCGTAGTTCTGGTGCCGGTAGTTGGCGCCAGCTTCCAGGCGGAGGATCTCGGCCTTGTTGCCGCCGTTGGCCTCGCCGATCAGCATCCAGCCGTTCGCTTCGTTGAGCGTGAGCGTGTACGGGTTGCGCAGGCCCAGGGCGTAGATGGCCCGGTAGTCGCCGGTGGCTTGGCTGTAGAACGGGTTGTCCGTGGGGATGGATCCGTCCCGACGAATGCGCAGGACCTTGCCCGTGAAGGTGCTGAGGGACTGCACTCCGTCCCCGCCCGACCAGCCGTCACCGGTCGTGACGTAGAGCATCCCGTCGGGGCCGAAGCGAAGGGCGCCACCGTTGTGGCTGCCGCTGGCGGCGGAGCCGTTGAAGGGGAGTTCCAGGAGCAGCGTCTCGCCCGGGAGGGCCAGGTCCGGGTTCGCGGGGTCGCGCTGGATCCGGACGACCCGGTTCTGGCGCGGGTTGTCCTGCATGTAGAAGACGTAGACGAAGCCGTTACTGGCGAAGTCGGGGTCGAAGGCGAACCCGCGGACGCCGGAGGAGCGGTGGGCGGTCGGGGCGCCGTTCTCCTTCGGGATGTCGAAGGTGGCGAAGGGCTGGGCAAGGAGCTGCCAGGTGCCCGCC
>JBLIHL010000543.1:0-4307 GCA_047635895.1 Paracoccaceae bacterium
CTTCTGCTCCCGCTCTCCTTCGCTGCGGCGGCTCCCCAGTCGGGCGTCTTTCCGCTCAGCGCCGACGCGCGACCTCAGCCCGATGTGCCCGTCGGTACGGTCACCGATCACGAGCTGTTGGAGAGCAAGGCGTTCCCCGGAACGGTTCGTCGCTATTCGGTGTACGTGCCGGCGCAGTACAGCGCGGACAAGCCCGCCGCGCTCATGGTCTTCCAGGATGGCCACGCCTACCTGAGCTCGGGTGGCCCGCTCCGCGCGCCCGTGGTCTTCGACAACTTGATCCACCGCGGTGAGATGCCGGTCACGATCGGTGTGTTCGTGGATCCGGGGCACGTGAAGGATCAGCTTCCCGAAGCGCGGGGCTGGCAGCCTTCACCCGAGAACCGCAGCCTGGAGTACGACTCTCTCGGGCCGGCGTACGCTCAGTTTCTGGTGGAGGATCTGCTCCCCATGATTGAGGAGACCTACAGCATCAGCCGCGATCCAGAGCTGCGCGCGATCGGTGGTTTGAGCAGCGGTGGAATCTGCGCGTTCACCGCCGCTTGGGAGCGTCCGGATCAGTTCAGCAAGGTGCTGAGTCACGTGGGCAGCTTCACCAACATCCGGCACGGTGACACCTACCCCGGGATCATCCGCAAAACTGAGAAGAAGCCCATCCGTGTCTACCTTCAGGACGGGTCTGGGGACCTCGACAACCAGCACGGCAACTGGTGGCTAGGGAACCTCCAGATGGACTCGGCGCTGCGCTTCAAGGAGTACGACGTGCGCTTCGACAGGGGCCTGGGCGGGCACGGCGGCGAGCACGGCGGCGCCATGCTGCCGGATGCGCTGCGCTGGCTCTGGCGTGACGCCCCGGGGGTGACGCCGAAGCTAGCGATCATGCCCGAGGTCCAGGACGCGTCCTGGGCGCAGTCGTGGTGGATGCCGCGGCACGAGGCCAAGCTCGCGGCGCGCAAGTCCATGGGGCGCGTCGACCTTCTCATGATCGGTGATTCGATCACGCACGAATGGGAGAACCCCGGTCGGGAAGTCTGGGATGAGTACTACGGCGACCGCCACGCGCTCAACATCGGCTTCAGCGGCGACAGGACCGAGCACGTGATCTGGCGCCTCCAGAACGGCGCGGTCGACGACATCCAGCCCAAGCTGGCGGTGCTGATGATCGGCACCAACAACACGGGGCACCGTCAGGAAAAAGCGGAGCACACGGCCGCCGGGGTCCAGCGCGTGATCGCCGAGCTGCGTCTACGCCTTCCGGAAACGAAGGTGCTCCTGCTGGGCGTCTTCCCGCGCGGAGGGACGTCGGAGGATCCACTGCGGAAGCTCAACGACTCGATCAACGGGATCATCAGCGGCTTCGCCGATGAGAAGAGCGTTTGGTACCTGGATCTCTCGAAGACGTTCCTGGAGGCCGACGGCGTGCTTTCCCGCGAGATCATGCCGGACCTTCTGCACCCACAGCTCAAGGGGTACCGGCGCTGGGCGGAGGCCATGGAGCCGACCCTGGTGCGACTGCTCCAGTAGCGTTCGCGTTGCTTCCCGGCACGGCCCTCGGCTCACTTGAGCCCGAGCCTCAAGGCCAGGCGGTGCAGGTTGCTGCGCTCGACGTCGAGCGCGCGCGCAGCGGCCGCCCAGTTCCCATGGTGCTCTTCCACGGCGGCCGCAATGAGCCGCCTCTGGAGCTGATCCACGGCGTCGCGTAGCGGCAGGGGGGCGGCTTCCGGTTTTCCCTCTCCAGAGTCGGCTTCCGGGTTCGCTGGCTGGGAGGGACCGATCCCGTCCAGGTCACTGAGTTCCAGGACGACGGTATCCCCGCGGCGGGTCCGCGCGGCGGCGCGCAGCGTGGCACGCGCCACCGCGTTCTCAAGCTCTCGCGCATTCCCAAGCCACGGTGCTTCCATCAGCGCGCTCTGCACCGCCCCCGTGAAGCGGATCGGTCCCGTGCCGAGGCGCGCGCGCGTCCGGTCGGCAAAGTAGCCTGCCAGCGCGGGGATATCTTCACGTCGCTCGCGCAGCGGTGGAACCGTGATGCGGGCGACGTCCAGCCGGTGGAGTAGGTCGCTGCGGAAGCGCCCGGCCGCGACCTCATCGGCGAGCCGGCGATTGGTCGCCGCGATCACCCGGACGTTGACGTGCAGCACCTCGTCCGAACCGACGCGCTGGACCTCGCCCTCTTGCAGCGCACGCAGAAGCTTGGGCTGGACGTGCAGGGGCAACTCGCCGATCTCGTCCAGGAAGAGGCTCGCGCCGTCCGCCAGGCTGAACTTGCCCAGCCTGTCTTTGTCCGCGCCCGTGAAGGCCCCGCGGACGTGCCCGAAGAGCTCGCTCTCGACGATGGACTCCGGCAGCGCGGCGCAGTTGACGTAGACCAACGGCTCATCGCGCCGGGAAGAATAGGCGTGCAGCCGGCGGACGCATAGCTCCTTGCCGACGCCGGTCTCGCCTGAGACGAGGACGGGGAAGTCGCTGGCGGCGACGAGATCGATCTCGTCGCGCAGGGCGCGAATCTCCTTGGACGTCCCGACGATGGTTCCGCTTTCGCGGTGAAGCGCATCGCCCGCCAGCTGGGAGGCGACAAGCCGGTGGCGCGTCGCCGTGCTCTCCAGTGCTTCGATCAGGTCGGCGGTGCTGAGGCTGGCGGCTGCGAGCGCGGCCAGGTAGATGAGGAAGGTGTCGTCGAGGCCATCGAAGGCGCCTGGCGCGAGCGCGTCGGCCGTGAGGACGCCGACCACTTCGCCCTCCACGATCAAGGGGCACCCGAGGCAGGAGTGCACCGTGCCGCTGAGCATCGCCTGCTCCTCGGCCATGACGAGTCCGTCGTAGGGATCGGGGAGCTCGGAGTCGGCCGGGAAGCGGATGGGCGTAGCGCTCGCGCAGATGGCCTCGAGGCGAGGGTGAAGCTCGAGCGGGAAGCGTCGGCCCTGGAATTCCGCGGAGAGTCCGACGGACGCGACCGGGATCAGCGCCGGTCCGGAGAGGCGGAGGAGGGCCACGCAGTCGCAGGGCAGGGCCTCAGCGACGATCTCGATGAGCCGCAGTCGGCGGTTCTCGCCGGTCAGGGTCGAGGTCATGTCGAGGGCCAGAGGCAGCAGGCTCTGCAGGTCGGGTGTGGTCATGTTGACTGCAACGTTATCCGTTTGACCTGCCTCGCGTGTAGTCGAAATGACCATCTATGGGCTTAGGGGGTCTCTCAACCCTTGGCACAGCGGTTGCCTTGGGTCTTCCATGCAACCCTCCACTCAGCCGCTCTCCCAGCGCACCCTGGCCGATCTCGCGGTGGCCGACTCGACCGCGACCCGCGTGTTTCACCAACACGGACTCGACTTCTGCTGTGGCGGCCGCGTGAGCCTCGCGGACGCCTGCAAGGAAGCCGGACTCGACGTTGCCCAGGTCTCGTCCGAACTCGAAGCAGCCGCGGCCCTCTCCACGCACGAGACGTCCTGGGCCGAGGCGCCCCTGAATGACCTGGTCCAGCACCTCCTCGACCGCTTTCACGCCGATCACCGGGAGGAACTCCCGCGCCTCATCGCGATGGCGGAGAAGGTCGAGTCGGTTCACGCCGAGAAGCCTGACTGCCCCAAGGGGCTGGCGAAGCACCTCGCCATGATGATGGAGTCCCTCGAAGATCACATGCAGAAGGAGGAGCAGATCCTGTTCCCCGCCATCGAGGCAGGCCGGGGGCCCGAGGCGGCCATGCCTGTCCGCGTCATGGAGTCTGAACACCGCGACCACGGACTCAACCTGGAGCGCCTCGCGGCCCTGGCGCACGGCTACGAGCCGCCCGCGGATGCGTGCAACACTTGGACCGCGCTCTACCTGGGTCTCAAGCAGCTCCAGGAGGACCTCATGCAGCACATTCACCTGGAGAACAACGTGCTGTTTCCAAGAGCGCTCACAGGCGAGCGATAAATGGGTGGACCTGCGGGCGTGCTGACTCAAAATCAGTCCATGCCTGATCGATCCATCTACACCGCCTCCGCTTCGCTCGTCGGCGGCCTACTGCTCTTGACCGCGACCTTCGCGGGGCCGACCTTCGGGGCCGCGGTATCCACTGACTCCCACGCAGCGTTCTCTTCTGCCTTTCAGGACGAAGATGCCGCGGCTGTGGCGCGTCAGAAAGAGCTGCTCGACCTGGCGCGTTCGAAGGACCCGAAGGAGCGCGAGCAGGCTGCCTTGGGGCTGGCCGCGGATACGTCGCAAAAGGCGGACGCTGCGCTGCTCAAGCTGGCCGTCGATGATGACGTGATCGTCCAGCTGGCGGCGATCACGGCCATGGGGGGGCGTGACTCCAAGTCGGTGAAGAAGGT
>JBLIHL010000544.1:0-4291 GCA_047635895.1 Paracoccaceae bacterium
AGTCTGATCGGCGTGCTCGCGCTGACATCGTGTCGAGCCTCCTGGACAAGGCGCTGATGGAGGATCACCAGTTCCTTGCGGAGCGCGAGCAGGCGATCGAGGACTACTACGCAGACGGCCGCGACGAGGATCTCCTCGCCGAACTCGACAGAGTGGCGGCGATGGCCGCTCCCTCGATCGCGACGGATCCGAGCCTGACCTACAAGATCAAGGCGCTGACCCCTGATCAGGTCCAAGAGGCCCTCGTCAGGTTCCGCTGGGCGGTCAAGACGACGCTCGATCATTGCCGGGAGGACTACCTCGCAGTCCCTCGCTTGGAATATGCGACGAGTCCGGCCCTTGGCGGTCGCGTGCGGCTGTCCCTGACGGGTCGGCGCGGCATCGATGGGGTGACGTTCAGGCTGACCGAGCCCATCAATTCGGCGCTGACGGCCGAGGCGTTCTTCCTGACGGGTGCGGGGGTCCAGCGGATCGACGTCACGGGCGCGATGATGCAGCAGGGCGCCAATATTCGGATCGAGCTCCCGTTCCGTGGCCAGCTCGAGCCGGACCCCGATTACACAGGGCAGGCCTGGCTGAGCCCCGGGTACCGCGCGATGCCAGGATCGTTCGAGATCATCCTCCAGGGGGCGGATTTTGAAGGCAATGACGTCCTCGAAGTCACCGGACAATACGGCGACGGCCAGATGGTTCGCGGCACTGCGGTGCGAACCATCCTGCCTCAACCCTTCGCCTACGCGAAGTCCGTGCTAGAGCCCGTCCCCAGGATTCAGGCGCAAATCTGGGAGGGCGAGCGGATCGTCTCTGGCGTCCAGTACATCAGCTCCGACGTCGTGATCCGCCCCGGTACGACCCTGCGGATGGAGCCCAAGGCGAGCATCATCTTTGAGGGCCGCGTCCTTGCCCAAGGCACTCAAGCGGCCCCGATCAGGGTCATTCCGGCGACGGAAGGTCAGGACTGGTGGGGGGTCATTGCCCTCCGCGGCCCAGGCGCCGACGGCTCGGAGCTGGCGCATTGCCACATGAAGTTTGGCAGCGGCCTCAAGACGGCGACGGCGGAGTTCAGCGCGATGCTGTCGATTCACGATGTCGACGGCATTTCGGTCAGGAGCTGCCTGTTTGAAGACAGTCAGGTCGTGGATGACATGGTCCACGCGGTCTACTCGGACGTGCACTTCCTGAACTGTGGGTTCGTTAGGTCACTCTTTGATGCGCTTGACCTCGACATCACCATGGGCACTGTTGAGGGCTGTCGCTTCCACATGAGTGGGAACGACGGACTCGATTTGATGACATCCACGATCCTCGTGAAGGATTGCTGGATCGAAGGCAGCGGCGACAAGGGAGCCTCCATTGGCGAGGACACTCAGGCGTTCTTCATCAACACGAAGATCAAGGATTGCCTCATCGGCGCGCAGATCAAGGACCGTTCGCGGGCGACCTTTTACAACTGCGAGGTCTCTGGCAACGGGATTGGCCTCGACGCCTACAAGAAGAACTGGCGCTACGATGCCGGTGGCCTCGGATTCGTCTACAAGTCCCTCCTGCTGGACAACGACGAGACCTTCGGTGCGGACAAGCATTCCAGGTTCATGGTCCACGATTCGGGGCTCAGGGGGCCTGTGAAGGAGTCCAAGCGGATCTTTATCGACCCCACCAGCTCGACGGGCGCCGGCCGGCAGGCCCGGTTTCGGGAGTTGAAGCGCTTCCCCGGTGAGGAGGCCATCAGCCCGTCTTACTTCGAGGCCGGTTGGCAAGAGGCCCGACCGGACCTCCGGGGGCTCAAGCCCAAATCCTGATGGGCACGTGCCCAGGAGCGTGTCGCGGCTGGCTGAATCCGCGTAGCACGCCCCGGAAAAAGCTCAATCCTGGGGCCCTCGCACCAGTAAGTGCTTAACAGAATCTAGCCTGCGTTTGCATCGACGCTTGATCGCGCTAGCCTTCTGAGGTCCATCTGCAGGCCACTCTCCTCGGCTCCCTTCCCTTTCATGTCCTCATCTAACCCGCCCTCTTCCGTGTCCGAGCCAGAGCCCCGTCCAGGCGCGAGCGGTAAGAAGGCAGATGCCGACACGGGCGCCAAGCTCCACTTCTCGCGCTTTGAGTTCAAATACATCCTCCCGATAGACCGGCGCGAGGAGTTGGAGGCGCAGTTCCAGTACTTCGTCGAGCTCGATCCCTACGTCGCGACGAAGCCTGGCAAGAAGTACTTCGTGAGGAGCCTCTACTTCGACAACGACCTGCACACCAACTACTGGGAGAAGGAGGACGGTAAGAAGCATCGGCAGAAGTTCCGCCTACGGACCTACACCCAGACCCCCTCGGACGGCACGCCGCGCTTCCTTGAGATCAAGGGGCGCCACAACAACCTGGTGTTCAAGCACCGAGTGCCGCTGCTCGAAGCTCCACGCGAGGACGCTTCGTCGTCGCTGCTCTGGTCGAAGACCACGAATGACCTGATAGCTCACCTCCCGGACGGCGCCGTCCGGGAAGCGTTCCAGTTCGACCTGCACCGCAAGCATCTCAAGCCCAAGATGCTCGTCGACTACCTGCGCCGACCCTACATCAGCAAGTATGACCCTGAGTTCCGTATGACCTTTGACGACAGCCTTCGCGGTACCCAAACGGATCTTCTAGATCCCACCGGGAAAGCGAAGAGCATGAGCGTCATGTCCGGCTATACGATTCTCGAGGTGAAGTTCCGGTATCACGTGCCGAAGTGGTTCCACCGCTTGATTCAGACCATGGAGTTGAAGCGCGTTTCTGTGTCCAAGTACTGCAAATGTATGCAAACGCTCGGCGTGGTGCGGGTCATGGACTAGTGGCACCCCTCCCTCCATTCGTCACCCGGTCATGCAGCCTGTCAGAGAAGGCGCACGCGGCCCCGAGATCCTTTCCCTGTCCCTTTCCGTCCAGACACCCCCCAGTGTTTCACATCGAACTCCGCGATGTGCCTCTCATCCATGCCTCAGCTCCAGCAGTCACTCGCCGCGCCCCCGTCAGCGGTTTACGGCCCGTACGAGATCCTGGTCAACCTTGGCGTCTCGATCGTACTTGGCCTGATCGTCGCGATCATCTATCGGCAGACCCACAAGGGCCTGTCCTATTCGCAGTCCTTCACGCTGACGGTCCTCTTCGTGGCCGTAATCGTGGCGATCGTGATGATGGTCATCGGTAACAGCCTTAGCCGTGCCTTCGCCCTCGTCGGTGCGCTCTCGATCATTCGATTTCGAACGGTGGTCAAAGATACCAAGGACACGGCGTTCGTGTTCTGGGCTCTCGCGGTGGGTATGGCCGCGGGTACAGGCAACTACGTCCTGGGTGGTATCGCCACGGCGGTGGTGTCTGCGCTTGCGCTGATCCTGCACGCCACCAACTTCGGCGCGCTGTACAAGAGCGAGTTCATTCTCCGCTTCCGCTACGACACGGGCGCGGACAGCTCCGCGCACTTGGAGCAGATCAACCTGATGTCCAAGCGTTCGAGCATGCTGCATATCGAGCACTCGGGAGACGGGGAATCGCTCCAGCTCACCTACGACATCGTCCTGAAGGAAGGGCGGAGCGCCGATGAGCTGGTTAAGGCCATGGGGGAAATTCCCAGCGTGTCCGAGATCGTTCTGATCGCCTCGAAGAGCGACGTCGACTACTGAGCGTCGAAGACCGTCGTCCTTGGATGGAGAAGACCCCCATCGCGTTCAGGCGCGGTGGGGGTCTTTCCGTGGCTCTCTGGCTCTTTGCGGGGGAGCGAGCTACCGAGGGGCGTCGGTTCGGATCGCGCTAAGCTCGGTCTCGGCAAATCGCGCGGCCTACTTGACGAATCGCGTCGGGCTCGGCGACATGGGGTGATGGAAACGCTCTTCGACAAGGCCTCACCTGCGCACTTCACGGATCGGGTCAACGCTCTCAGCCCGGAGAGTCCGGCGCTTTGGGGAAAGATGAACGTCGAAGAGATGCTGGAGCACTGCGTGCTCGGGGTGGGGGTGCCCCTCGGGACGGTGGTGCTTTCGAGGACGATGGTTGGCCGGCTCTTCGGCTGGCTGGGCAAGCGCCTGGCGATCGATAGCGACAAGCCCTTCTCGAAGAACGCGCCGACGGATCCCAGGCTCATCATCAAGGTGGCGACGGTCGATGCAGGCCACGTGGCGGAACTCAAGGAGAAGCTCATCGCGTCTACGGTAGAGCTGTGTGGACGAGGTCCGGAGGGCATGCCGGAGGCACCGCATCCATTCTTCGGGAAGCTAACGCCTGCGGAGTGGGACAAGCTCAGCGCGAAGCACCTGGACCATCACCTGCG
>JBLIHL010000545.1:0-4283 GCA_047635895.1 Paracoccaceae bacterium
GTGGGGCAATGGCACCACGTCGCCGCGACCTACGACGGCTCAGTCGCGCGCCTCTTCGTGGATGGCATGCTGACCGCCGAGTCCACCGGCGTCGAAGGGCCGGTCGTGATGGCGGACTCAGCGCGGCTCGTCATCGGCGCGTACCGGGATTCTGACGAGTTCTACCCCCACGATGGTCGCATCGCTGACCTCCGCCTCTACGACTCCTGCCTCGACATCTCCGAGATCCAGGTCTCTGCCGCCGCCGGTGCAGACCGCGCCACGAGGGAAGCTTGGACCGACGCTGTCTTCGAATGGACGATCCCGCCTTACCTCACGTGGCCGCGTCCCGACGGCGTGAGCGTTCTCGCAGAAACCCGCCTGCCCGGTCGGGCACGACTGAGCGTCCGCAAAGACTCGAATGCCGCATGGCGAGAATTCGAGCCCGCCGAGAATGCCCCGGGCACGATCCACGAGTTCGTGGTGCGGGAGCTCGAGGCGGACACCAAGTACTTCTATCGCATGTCCGTGACTGAGGCAATCGGTGGACGCGAGGAGACCACGCTGACGAGCGAGCAGAGGTCGTTCAGAACGGCGCCAGACGCCGACGATCGGGCCTTCACCTTCACCGTGATCAGCGATTCGCAAACCCAGGGCGACGTGGCGAAGCGCGTCTCCGACCTGGCCTTCGAGCACCGCCCCAACTTTGTCGTGCACTGCGGCGACCTCGTCGACACGGGCTCCACGCACACCGATTGGACCGAGACGTTCTTCCCCAGCATGCGCCCGCTCATCGAGCACGCGCCGCTCATCTCGGTGCTCGGCAATCACGAGCAGGATGCCCGCCTCTACTACGACCTGATGTCACTGCCTGCGCCCGAGCGCTGGTACTCGCTGCGCTACGGCCACGCCGAGTTCTTCATGCTCGACGGCAATCGCTCGCTGGCCGACCAGTCAGAACAGCTCAGCTGGCTCAAGGAAGCGCTGGCTGAATCGACGGCCATGTGGCGCTTTGCCGTCATTCACCAGCCGCCCTACACGTCGGACTCGAACGACTACGGCGACACCGCAGAGACCAGCTCCACCCGCGGCGACGTCAACGTTCAGAACATTCTGCGCACGCTGGAGAAGCACGGGGTCGACCTCTGCTTCTCGGGACACGTCCACGACTACGAGCGGACCTTCCCCATCAAGAACGGCAGGGTCACGCCCTACGCAGAGGGAGGCGTCATCTACGTCACCGCCGCAGGCGCCGGCGGACAGCTCGAGGACTTCGACGCAACGAATACCTGGTTCGGGCACAAGAAGATGCGCCGCCACCACTTCCTGCACGTCGCCATCCACGGGGACCAGCTTGAGCTCCAGGCGATGGACGAGGACGGCCGCCTCTTCGATGTACTGACCCTGCGACAGCGTGGCCGGGACTGATATTGCCCGGCGTCTACGCCACAGGCATGCTCCATTCATGCCAAAGGCCCCCCATCGCTAACGCGATGCGGGGCCTTTGACTTGAACGACCTGATGGCCACCCGGGGGTCCGCAAGGGAGCCTTAGGAGGAAGTCAGGCCTGTTGCGCTCACAGGTCCTGAGGACGCAGGGTGGCGCGACGGTTCTCGGTGGCGCGGTGCTCGGCCAGCGTGATCATCGCGCGGACCTTCTCGTCAAGAGCTGCGTAGAAGTCAGACGAGACGTTGAGGGACGCCATCGCCTTGGTGCGGCTCTTGCTGATGATGAGGTCGCCGGTAGCTCCCTTCTTCTTAGCCTTCTTGCCGGCCGGAGCCTTCTTGCGCGCGGGGGCCTTGCGTGCAGGAGCCTTGCGTGCGGGGGCCTTGCGTGCGGGGGCCTTCTTCTTCGTTGCGCGCGACGCTTTTTTCTTAGCCATGGTTCGTGGGCCGCTCGTAATGAGCAGCGGGGGGTTGGGGGGTGGTTTCCAGTGTGCGGTGGCAATGTTGGAATCCGTGACGCTTGGGCGAGATTGGCTATCGGAAAAGACAATGTCAACGGTCAGAATCGAAGCGTATCTGGCATTTCGGCTACGAATCGGCACGATGACAGGTCATGGTCCGCACCGTATCGGTCGACGTTACCCCTTGAGGATTGGCCCGAATCAGCCGATAGAGCTGCGTGAAGCCCCATAACGCCCCAACTAAGAGCGACGAGACCGGTGCCAGTAGCGCCGGTGAACGGTCGTATCCGGGCGCGCGCGCGAAAGTCGCGAATTCCCTTCAGGTCGGCGTTTTCCGGGCGATTCTCGCCCTTGGCTGGCTCTCATTCGCCGTGATTTGTGTCGCCACGATCGTCGAGCATCACCCGAACCTCGAGAAGTGGATCGCAAAGGCACTGGCCGAACGCATCGAAGGGCCACTGGGTGAAGCGGTCGCGATTGAGGACGTCGATATCCTCTGGATGCGGCGAAGCGTGGCGATCACCGGCCTTTCCATGGGCCGGCGCGGGGGACCTGTCCCGACGGAAGGAAACGATCTCCGCTCCGCTGGAGAGACCGGCGGAGACCAGGGGCAGAGCCTTATCGCCCAACGAATCAGCCTTCGCTTCGGCTGGTCCCGAGGCCGCGGCCTCCACGCGGACCGTGTCGACGTGGACGGCGGGTCCATCCTTCTGTCAGAGTCCCTCTCGAACGGCCTCCAGGATTCGGAGGCCCCCCGGGCCAGCTCGACGGTGGATCTCCTGGCGAGGAGCCCCGAGGTCGCCGTGCGCGACTTCACGATCTCCCTCTCTCTTCCCAACGGCAACACCCTGCGGCTGGGATCCGCCAACATATCTCTGACGCAGCCGGCGGGCGACCCTGAGGACTCCGCCGCCCCGAGCTCCGCGGGGACGCGCATCTCCGGGCGATTCACTCCGAACCTGACCGACGGGCCCCGACCGGGGGCCGCGCCAGGGAGGAACTCCGACGCCGTCCAGGACAGCGCACCTAAAATCAGCCAGGGGCACATCTGGATCAGCGGCACGATTGGCGCCGACCGGGTGGCGCGGGTTCACGGTGGGGCGAAATCGCTGGCATTGTCCGTCTCTCCGGTCACCGACGTGGCCCTCATGGGAATCGTCAACCAGTACGACCCGAGCGCCAGGCTCGACCTCACGCTGGAGGCGACCTACGAGGTCGGGCGGTCGGTCCTCCCAGCCGTCACGGCCAGGGTCGAGATGCGCGATGGCAGCCTGGTACTCCCCTGGCTCAATGGCGCCAAGTCACGCCGCGTGACGGGCGTCGATCTCCTGGCAGACATCGGCTTCGATCCTGAACAGGCCACAGGCGCGCTCGACCCGGAAGCGTGGAGCGCGCGCGGAAAGCTGCAGGCAAATTGGGAAGAGCTTGAGGGCACAGCCGCGTTCCGCGCAGGGACCGAAGCCCCTGAGGGCTCGAGTCTGGAAATGTGGGTCGATCTGCCCGGGGCTCCACTCGGCGAGCGGCTCTGCGAACTCGCGGCTGAGAAGGAGGGCATCATGGAGTTCGACCGCATGCTGACTCCCAGCGGCTCTGCGGACGTTTCGATTGGCCTGAGGATCCCCAAGGTCCGGATCCCCGATCAGCCGATCGAGCGATTGCTCGAACGAGTGCTGCTGATCCGTGCTCGCGGCGAAGCGAGCCTCGCCTACCACGGGGGGATCGATCGCCGCACGGGGCGGCGCGACATAGGCTTCCCCTTGCCTATCAAGCGAGTCGTCGGCGACGTGACCTGGAGCATCCGACCCACCGGACGCTTTCCCGGCCAGCTTGGATTCCACGACATGTCTGGCTCGCACTCCGGGGGCCCGGTGGACGTCCAGGGCTCGCTGCACTTCACCCCCATCTGGCGCTTTGCGGACGAGTCGCTCATCGACCTCGTCCCCTCGCCTTTCCACCTGATCGTAAAGAGCCAGCGACTCCCACTCGACCGTGACTTTGAGACCGCCCTGCGGGGCTTGTACGGCGTCCCAGAGATCACCGACCTGATCCCGACGTGGAATCCGGCTGGCGGCAGTATCGACCTCAACCTGGAGCTATGGCGGTCGATCGATCGGCGCCAACTCAGCGTCGACCTGGCCGCTGACCTCCATGGAGTGGGCTTCAGGTGGCGCGAGCTACCGATCCCCATCGAAGGCGCGAACGGGACCATCCGCATCCGCACGAACGGCGGTGGGCCCGAGTTTGGCCGATCGCTCGTCCAACTGGATATCGAGGCCACGAGCCCGATCGCGCGCGAGCCGCTGACCGTGCGCGGGCGTGTGTCAGGAGAGGGCGCACCTCAAGGCTACCCCCGGAGCCTCACATGGTTCGATGTGGAGGCACGACGGGTCAACCCGCG
>JBLIHL010000546.1:0-4278 GCA_047635895.1 Paracoccaceae bacterium
GTTACCGGCAGCGTCTTCAACGCCGACAACATGCCGATCCATGATCTGCCGGCGAACAAGACGCAGAGCGGGGTCAAGACGCGCTCCACCAAGAACGGCGGAGCTGAAGCGTTCAACGAGATCCGCTTCGAGGATAAGAAGGACGAAGAGCACATCTTCATCCATGCGCAGAAGGACGAGCACCACCGCGTCGTCAACGATCATGTTGAGCACATCGGCAATGCGTCGCACCGCACGGTGGGAGGGGATTCCTTCGAGAAAACCACGGGCGACCGACACATAACGCAGACCGGCGACCAGTTTGAGCTTCTGGAGGCGAGCACGAACCTTGAGGTGGCGGTCGATCGAAAGGTCAAGATCGGCGGCGGGGATCAGCTGACCGTCATCGGGGATCAGAATGCGGCGGTCGACGGCGATCAGAGCCTCAAGATCAAGGGCTCGCAGATGATCTCCGCGGGCGCGGATATCCACCGCGAAGCCGCGCAGAACGTGAACGAGAAGGCTGGGATGGACTACGCCGCCGAGGGCGGGATGAACGTCCACATCAAGGGTGGGATGAACGTGGTGATCGAGGCCGGCATGCAGCTGACGCTGAAAGCTGGCGCAGGCTTCATCACGATCGGTCCTGCCGGCGTCGACATCTCCGGTCCGATGGTCAAGATCAACAGCGGCGGCGGGGCAGGATCGGGTGGCGGATGCAAGCCGGAGGCTCCGGCTGCTGCCGTTGCACCGGACGCACCCGAGGATCCGCAGGCTCCGATGGAGAAGGTGGCTGCTGCGACTGGCAGCCGGGAGGCGAACGCTCCGCGCCCCCTTGCGGCGGGGTCTGTCGAGTGGGCTTCGCCGCAGGCACAGGAAGCTCCGCCTGCGACTTCGCCGCAGGCAGAGGCGCTCGCAAGCGCCTCTGAGCAAGGGGCTGCTTTCTGCCCAACATGAAGCTAGGCAGCGTGGTCCCGGTCGGGACCAACTCAACAGATGACCAACCCCCAGAACGATCTGAGCGGCACCGCTCCCCCTCGCAAGCTAGTCGACGTCCTATTCGATGGTGTCGTGTCTGATGGCATTCTGCTCGATGGCGACAAGTCGTCGAAGCTCTATGCGCTACTCGACGCGGCGAAGATAGAGAATCTCCTCGGTGTCCTGGCGGAGTTCGAGCCTCCGAGCGCCTGCCTGTTCTCCGGCAAAATTGAGCCGAGCGTCGCACTGGTGGCGCCGTACCTGGTCGAGCTGGAGCCAGGGGGCTCCTTCTCCGAGTGGTTGCTCGAGCGATACTGGGGGAAGGACGCCGGCGTGTTTCTGCTCAGCGAGCTAGAGCTCAAGGGTGTCCGCAAGCACCTGAAGCAGTTCACCATGGCGCGCCTCCCAGACGGCGAGCAGGCGTTCTTCCGATTCTATGATCCACGGGTGCTTCGGGCGTATCTGCCGACCTGCACTGGCGAAGAGATCGACCAGTTCCTCGGCGACGTCGTCCAGTGTTTCAGGGTCGAGAGCGAGCGCCTAGGCGACGGGCGGGACGTGCTCGAATTCACGCGCCAGGGTGGCAGCGTGGCGACAGGGCAGGCTGTCGAAGTGGCGGCGAAGTAGCGGCGTGGGAGTGCTCAATGGCACGGCTGGACGGCAGAGAGGCTACAATCCGAACTCCGAGCACGACCCCTACCTGATGCCTGCTGCGAGCCCATTTTGACGACACGTATTCTAGTCCTTGGAGACTTCAGCGGCCGCGCCTCTCGTGGCGTGTGCGACCCTGGCACCGTGCGCGTGCGTCGGCGACTTCCCGTGGATCGTGACGACCTCGAGGCAAGGTTGAGCGAGCTGAGCGTCGAGGTTCGGCTGCGTTCCGGCGAGATCCTGAAGGTGCGAGAGCTCGACGACTTGGAGCCCGACGCCTTCCTTCACACCCTGCCTTCGTTCGATGGGCTGCGCTCGCTGCGCGCGCGCCTGATGAACCCGAAGTCGTTTGCTGCGGCGGCGGAGGAGCTGCGCGCGAGCGGGCCTTCGCAGGCGGAGGACCAGGGCGACTCTGGCGTCGACGCGAATATGAATTCTGGGGACGCGCCGGCGGGGATCCCGATTCCCGACGACCTCTTTGCGGCCGCTCTGGAGGCGACGGTGCCACGGAGTCAACCGGTAGGAGAGCTTGACGGGCAGGCGTTCGCCGAGCAGCTTGCACGTGAAATTGTTGCGCCGTTCGTCGAGCCCCTGGGCGACCCGCGACTGCCCGAGCTTCTCGCTTTGGTCGACCGGGCGTTTGGCGAGCACGTGCGCGCGGTGCTGCACGATCCAGCCTTCCGTTCCGTTGAGGACGCCTGGCGTGGGCTCCATCGCCTGACGCGCGCACTGGAAACCGGGCCCCAGCTTGAGGTGCGCCTGCTCGATGTGTCGGTCGAAGAGCTGTTGAAGGCGAACGGCGCCTCCGGCCTGCCGGTGCTCGGCGGGGGCGGCGAGGGCGCGCGCGCCGACCTCGTGGTCGTGCTCCATCGATTTGACGCCACCCCCGAGGACGCGGAGCTACTCGCTGCCCTCGCACAAGGGGTCGACGAACAGGGTGGCGTGCTCGTCGCCGACGCCCATCCGCGCCTCGCAGGGTGTTCTTCGGACAGGATCGACGCGGATCCTGATCTCTGGACCGACGAGATGGGTCCGGAGGCTGGCACGGGCTGGGCAGCGGCCCGTCGCGAGCACGCGGGGCAGGTGGCGCTTGTCGTGAATCGCCTCCCCATGCGGATGCCATACGGGCCCCGGGGGGCAGCGCTCGACTCGTTGAAGTTCGACGAGCTCGGGGGTCTATCCCGCGACGACTGCCCCTGGGGATCTGGAGCCTGGGGCGTCGCAGAGCTCTTCGGGCGGACGGCCACCGACCAGGGCCAAGCGCCGAGTTCGCTCAAAGCGCAGCTGGCGCTTGAGCGCCAGCCGCTGGTGCTCCTCGAGGAGCACGGTGAATGGGCGCAGGTGCCTTGCGCCGAGGTTGAGCTAGGCGACCGCGCGATCGCTGGACTTGCCGCGAAGGGCCTGAGCGCGATTCGTTGCGTTCGGGGCGCAGACGCGGTTCTCGTCGGGCCGGTCGTTGCGCTCAACGGTGCTGCCCTCGGAGCCCGCTGAGGGTTCGAACGCGGCCGTGAGGCCAGCACATGGCTGAGCAGTGGGTCGTGATCGACCTGGCCGCCGGGGCCGGTCAGCGCCCCGCGGTCACGGGTCGCCTACAGGAACAACACTTCGACGGCGTCGCTCAAGTTGTTATCACGGACGAGCGCGGCTGCGTCGCGGAACCATGTCTGGAAGAAGACCGTCGTCCCAGGAAGGACCGTCAACAGTCCGCCGGGCTCCGATGGGTACGGAAGCCCACTGGTGAGGTCGAGGGGCATAGTGATGATGCCCGTGGTCCCGCTACGCAGCACGCTCGCGTTGTATCCGCCGCGCGGCCCGCCGAGGCAGAGGTTGCCGCTCGACGTGGCAACCGACGCTGGGATGAAGGCGGACGACCGGGACAGCGCAAAGTACCCGAAGCTCTCCAGCGGAAGGTTGTGCGCGGTGAGGCGGACGTCGTTGTCCGCGACCCGGTTGCTACCCGTCACGATCAGGAACGCGGGTTGCCCCGTCGAGTTGTGGTTCTGCGGTGAGCAGTAAACGATGCCCAGTTGCTCGCACTCGTCCGGGATCGTGTTGCCGTTCCAGTCGTACGACGTGAAGGACGCCAGGTCCACTGAATCGGCAATGCCGTTCCCGTTGCAGTCGCCCTCGGGCGCCAGCTCCACGGTGCAGTTGATCGTGTTTCCCGCCATGTCCGTCACCACCACTTCCCCGAAGCCCGGGGCCAGCGAGTCGAGACGTCCGACCGTCCAAGTCACGACCGCGTCCCCGGCGTTGAAGGCCGCTACGCTCAGAACGACATTCAGCGCCCGTGGGTCCAGGGTGATGGCCTGGATCCCCGTATCGCCCACTTGATCATCGCGCGCCTCACCATCGACGCGCCCAGGTGCGGGCTGGGCAGTCGTACAGGTCGGCGGTAAGACGTCACCTCCGCCGCGCTGGGGGGCAGCGCCGGCCGTCGATACCAGGAGCAGCGTGGCAAGGATACGGGCAGGATAGGCGATCATCGGGGCGTCTTTGGAGGCAGATAGGTGGACGGCACCCAGCGTGATGAGCGATGGCCGGGCCGCTGCTCCAGTCTATCCCATGGCTGCCAGCCTGAACTGGGATTGTTCTCCCGGGACATCGTCCGTCTCAATGTGGCCCGAATCCGATAGGCGAAGCGCGCTCGCGGATTCGTGATAGGCTTAC
>JBLIHL010000547.1:0-4270 GCA_047635895.1 Paracoccaceae bacterium
ACGTCGAGCTCCGCGAGGGCACCGTCGACAAGAAAAAGACGCGCAACCTCGACCGTGACGACGTCGTCACGAACGTCGTGAGTTCGTTCCAGAGCCTGACCGTGCACTGCGCCCGGTGCCACGACCACAAGTTCGATCCGATCCCGCAGCGCGACTACTACAACCTGCAGGCGGTGTTCGCCGGCGTCGAGCGCGCGGACCGCGACTACGATGCCAACCCCGAGACAGCAGCGGCGCGCGCGGTGCTCGTGGCGGAGCGAGCCGAGCTGCGGGCCTGGCTCCTGGCGGCGAAGGAGCGCCTCGACGAGCGGATGGACGCGGACGCCTCGGCCGCGGAGCTCCGGGCGGCGCGTGAGCGAATGGGCGCGACGGTCGCCGCGCCGGACCGCTCGGCCGCGCTCGGGTACCACAGCTCGATCGAACGCTCCGCAGACGTCGATAAGTGGGTGCGCATCGACCTTGGCGCCCAGCGGTCGATCGATCGCGTCGTCGTCTATCCGTGCGACGAGGTCTTCGGCGGTCACCCGGGCCCTGGCTTCGGATGGCCGGCCGAGTTCACGGTAAGGCTGATCCATGGCGACGAAGCGGGCGGGCCCAGCGCTGAGGTCGGCCGCTGGCGCGCGCGTGACGCGGGGCCTCGGCACGGCGACCGGCCCATTGCCTTCGACCTCGACGCGCCCCGGACCGCGCGCTTCGTCGAGCTACGCATCCCCGTTGGCTGGGAGCGCACTGCGGACTTCTGCGTCGCGTTCGCCGAGGTCGAGGCGTGGTCCGGTCCCGAGAACGTCGCGCTGGGCGCCGACGTCTCTGCGGCGGACACCATCGAGGCGGGCGAGCGTTGGGGGAGGCGCTTCCTTGTCGACGGTAAGCGGCCCTGGTCCCCGGAGATGGCGCGCGTCGAGGACGCTGAGCGGGCCTTAGGCGAGGCGCGCGCACGGCTGGAGTCTGCTCCGGAGCGCGATGCGAAGGCGAAGCGCGCGGCCCTGCTCGATGCGGTCGAGCGTTCGCTCGCGGCGCTCCCTGCGCGCGAGCGCGTGTACGCCATGGCGACGGACTTCGCCTCCGAGGGCGCCTTCTCGCCGCCGCCGGGCGGAGCACCGCGCGCCGTGCACCGACTCGAGCGTGGCGATGTCGAGCAGCCCGCCGAGCCGAGTTGGCCGGGCGCGATCAGCGCGCTGAACCACGCGCCCTCAACGTTCACAGGCGCGGTCGCTGCAGGGCCTGAGGGCCAGCGCCGGCTAGCGCTGGCCGATTGGATCGCCCACCCCGGGAACCCGCTCACGTGGCGCTCCGCCGTCAACCGCGTCTGGCACGGCCACTTCGGTCGCGGGATCGTGGGGACTCCCAACGACTTCGGACGCATGGGGGAGCGCCCTTCGCACCCCGAACTCCTCGACTTCCTCGCCGCGCGCTTCCGGGACAGCGGCGGGTCGCTCAAGGCGCTCCACCGCGAAATCGTCACGAGCGCGGCGTACCGACAGTCGTCGGCGCACCGCCCGGATGCCACGGCGATCGACGGGGGCAACCGGCTCCTCTGGCGTGCGAACCGCCGCCGGCTTGAATCCGAGGCGCTGCGGGACGCCGTGCTGGCCGCGTCCGGAAGCCTCGATCTCGCGATGGGGGGACCGGGCTTTCGCCTCTTCGCGTTCGAAGACGATCACTCGCCGCGCTACCTCTACGGCGAGGCCGACCCGAACGACCCGAGCACCTTCCGCCGCAGCATCTACCGCCTCGTGGTCCGCTCGGTCCCGGACCCCTGGATGACGGCGTTCGACTGTGCGGATCCGTCGCACAGCACGCCGGCGCGGTCGGAGACGACGACGCCGCTCCAGGCTCTGTCGCTGCTCAACGATCGCTTCCTGCTCGCGCAGGCGGGGCGCTTCGCCGCGCGCCTGCGCGAGGAAGTCGACGCAGGGCAGCGGATCGAGCGTGCCACCGCCCTCGTCTGGCAGCGCAGCCCCACGCCGGAGGAGCGCGAACTTCTGTCCGGGCACGCCGAGGCCTTCGGTCTCGAGGCCGTATGCCGCGTCCTCTTCAACAGCAGCGAGTTTCTGTATGTCGACTGAGCGCCCTTTCCGCAGCGGATTCGATCGGCGCGCGTTCCTCTGGCGCGCGGGGGGCGGCCTTGGCGGCATCGCGCTGGCGCAGCTGCTCGGCCGCGAGCAGGCGTTCGCGCAGGCTACATCACCGGCCATCAAGCCGACGGCGAAGCGCGTTGTCCAGCTGTTCATGTCCGGCGCAGCGAGCCAGTGCGATATGTTCGACTACAAGCCGCTGCTAGTTGAGCGCAACGGCTTGGACTGGCAGCCGGGGGAAGAGGTCGAGCTGTTCCAGTCGGCGCCCGGCAAGGTCATGGCCTCGCCTTGGACCTGGCGCCAGCACGGCGAGTCCGGCCGCTGGATGAGCGGGCTCGTCCCGCGCCTCGCGGAGTGCGTCGACGACATAGCCTTCGTGCACTCGATGACCTCGCGCTCCAATGTGCACGGCCCGGCCACCTTTCTCGAATCAACAGGCTTTCAGCTCCCCGGCTTCCCGTCGATGGGCAGTTGGATCTCGTACGGACTCGGCTCCGAGAACGACGACCTTCCGACGTTCGTCTGTCTGCCGGACCTGCGCGGCCTGCCGCCGGGTGGGCCGAAGAACTGGTCCGCGGGTTTCCTACCGGCGATGCACCAGGCCACGGTGATCGAGCCAGGAGCGGCCGAGCCGATCCCTAACCTCTTTCCGCCCGAGGACGCGGGCTTCGACGAAGCCCGCGACACGGCCGACCGCGCGTTGATCGACAGGCTCAACCGGTTGCACGGCAGTTCGCGACCCGGTGATAGTCGACTGGACGCGCGCATCCGTGCCTACGAGCTCGCCGCGCGCCTGCAGGTCGCGGGGCCCGACGTGCTCGACCTTTCGAGTGAATCGGCGGCGACGAAGACGGCGTATGGCCTGGATGACCCAGTGACCGCGGACTTCGGTCGGCGCTGCCTGATTGCCCGACGGCTCCTCGAGCGCGGCGTACGTTTCGTGCAGGTCTGGAGCGGCGCGGACAACGGCTTCCCGCGCCGCAACTGGGACAGCCACGAAAATATCGAGAAAGACCACGGAGACATGGGGCGATCGATGGACGGCCCGGCCGCCGCGCTGATCCAGGACCTGAAGCAGCGCGGGCTGCTCGACGATACCATCGTCCACTGGACTACGGAATTCGGCCGCATGCCCTGCAGCCAGGGCAAGCTCGGCCGCGACCACAACCCCTTCGGCTTCACGAACTGGCTCGCCGGCGGCGGCATCCGCGGCGGCACTGCCTTCGGTGCGACCGACGAATGGTCCTGGAAGGCCGTCGATCGACCGACGACCAACTACGACGTGCACGCGACGATCCTGCACGCGCTGGGGATCGACCATAAGCGGCTCGTCTACCGCACCGACGGGATCGACAGGCGTCTAACGGACGTGCACGGAACGGTGCTACACGAGCTGCTCGGCTGACGGCACCGGGGCAGTACTGATCCGCAACTGATGCCACCACTCAGCGCGGTGGATAGTGGCCTCAGCGGTGAGGCGGAATCAGTTGCGGACCCATACCGCCTACGCGACGCTCCAGCTGCTGACGATATCGCAGCCGCTTGAGCGCAGCAGTGCGAGGATCGGACAGCGGCGGTCTACGCGCTGTCCCATTTCTTTGACCTGTTCCGCGGTGAGGTCGCCGCGTACGACAGCGGCCAAGCGCGCCTGTTTGTAGCTACCGTCAGAGTGTTCGGCCATGCCCATGAAGCCGGCAAGGTCCAGATCGATCTCCAGGTCGATCTCGATGCCCTGGATAGAGACCCCGAGCTCCTCCGCAACCACCTGAGCCTGTTCGTTCTGGCATCCCGCCAGAGATGCAGCAAAGAACTGCATGGGGTTGGGGCCACTGTTCTCTCCGCCGTCATCTGTCGGCTCGTCCAGCTGGATCGTCCATTCGGTATCGGTGATCTGGACGGTGGTCGGCCATCCCTTGCCTTCGGCTGTAGCTCGGAAGGTCTCGGTGTGCTGCGCTTGGTCTGACATGTGGTTCTTGGGAAGTTTAGGGCTGCGATGACGGGATGGATAACCGTCCGGCATGAACCTACGAGGGCGTGGGAGCAGCGTGACCAACTCGACCACAGAACGCAGGGAAATGCGTCACGGTCGCGTCCTCGCTGGCGGTACCGCCAAGTCAGCAGCCACAGGCAGCGCCCCTCGAAGCTCTGGCTGAGTGGCTCGAAGAGCCCCCAATAGCGGGCTATTGGGGGCTCTT
>JBLIHL010000548.1:0-4250 GCA_047635895.1 Paracoccaceae bacterium
GAACTGGTCATCCACGCGGCGTACAACCCGGAGCGAATCAGCCAGTACAACATCGTTCCCGGCCTGATGGGAGTCGTGCTGACCATGACGCTGGTCATCATTACGGCGCTGGCGATCACGCGGGAGACCGAGCGCGGCACCATGGAGAACCTGCTCTCGACGCCGGTGCGGCCGCTCGAGGTCACGCTGGGGAAGATCATCCCCTATGTCTTGATGGGCTACCTCCAGGCAGGGCTGATTCTCATCGCCGCTCGCTTCCTGTTCGAGGTGCCGATGATTGGCAGCGTGCCGCTGCTTATGGCGGTGTTGCTGGTCTTCGTCGTCGCGAACCTCGCGGTCGGGATCACGTTCTCCACGATCGCACGCAACCAGCTCCAGGCGATGCAGATGGCGTTCTTCTTCTTTCTGCCGTCCATCATGCTCTCGGGCTTCATGTTCCCTTTCCGGGGGATGCCGGTCTGGGCGCAGCACCTCGGAGAGATCTTGCCGCTGACGCACTTCCTGCGGATCGTCCGTGGCATCCTTCTGAAGGGCAGCGACCTGTCGGTGATCGCGCCCGAGATCGGCCCGATGGCGCTCTTCGCCGCGGTTGTGATGGTGGTGGGACTCAAGCGCTTCAGGCAGACGCTGGACTGACGCACTGGCCGCCCCTCATGGCCGCCCCTCATGGACGGCCGCTAGCTCGGCCTCTCGCATGGGTTCGCGAATCTTCCTCGTCACAACGCCGTTTGAACGCACTGGTGGCACCATCTCGCGAATCAGGCAGGCTAATCTCTTGCCTCATGCGAACGCAGACGCTTTTCCTCGCGGCCCTGGCTCTGGTCATTGGCGGTGGGCTGCTCCTCTTTTTTTTCTCCACGGAGGAGGAAAGCACCGCAGCCAGGCCGGTCTTTGGCCCGCAAGACGCTCTTCTTGAGGCAGGCGAATCAGTCCCAACGTCCATGGAAGGTGGACGCGGTGGAGAGGTTGCGAGCCCCGAGCTCCAAGGGCGAAAGGCTATCGCCGACGAGGCTCCGCTGGCGGCCGTCGAGTCAGACGGCTCATTGGCGATCGACATCATCGTCCTGGACCGCTCGGGCGGCGCGCTGCTCGGTGCTGCTGGATCCCTGCCGGCCCTCGATCGCAACTGGATCCGTCCTGTGCTCGCGCGTGGTCTCGCACCGCGTTATCGCGATGCGCTCCCTCGGCAGGGTTTGATGGATCTACCGCCTCGCAAGCAGCGAGCGAGTCGGCGAGTCGGCTGGTTCAATTCATTCGAGCCGCCGAACGGCGAGGCCTATGTGGCGCTTGCGTTTGGCGACTACGTGCTCGTGGCCGAGCCCATCGTGCCGGGGGCGCGGGAGGTCATTCTGGTGACGGACCTGAGCGAAGTAGAGGCCATGTACACGCGCCTCGAGGGTCGGCTTCCCGGCATGCTCGAGGCGTCCAGGCTTGTTCGCATTCGACCCGAATCACAGCGTGGTCAGAGGCCTGGCCGTTTTCCCCAGACGCTGCCCGTGGGCGGCGCGGGGGACAAATTCATCGGGGCGCCGCTGCCGCCGGGCCGCGTGACGGTCATGGTCCGTGGGGAAGCCGCCACGCTGCGACCCGCGCTCTTCGCGGCTAAGAAAAGGAGCGGCCTGAGTGCGATCTCTCTGGGCGCCCGCGTCCCGGACGACGATCAGTGGCAGCTGCGGCTCGGCGTGCTCGGACAGCTTCAGCTTCCGATCGCGGACATCGAGGTGACGCTCGCGCCGGGAGAGTCGCGCGACATCGGCGTGGTTAGCGCGCCGCGCGCCGGTGCGGCTCTCCTGCGCCTCGTGGACGGGTTCGGTCGACCCGTCGATGCAACGAGCGTGGATGCCATGGTGCTCGGCGCGTCCGGTAGGCCGGTGGATCGCGTGCTGACGTGGACCTTCGATTCCGCAGCGTGCCTCTATCCTCTGCATCCGCAGCCGACCGAGCTGGTGGTGGTGCAGGGCGACCTCGGCGCGTTGGTTTCGATCACGCCGGTCGAGCTGAGTGTGAGGACGACGATCGCAGAGCTAGAGGTGCGCATGAAGCCCCTGGGCGTGGTGCTGCTGCCGGCGGGAGAAAACGGCGCGGCAGCGCCCGAACTCTGGACCGCTGAGAGGCGCCAGGTGCATAACGATCCGCGCTGGCTGGGCAGTCGGTACGGTGGGCACGTGATCGAGGGCGGGACGCTGGCCGTTCCGGAGGGAAGCTACGTCCTGCGCGCAAGCGCCGGCTCCGGCCTGGTGCCCATTCGCGTGCGATCAGGTGAGCTGGTGGATGCGCGCACCGGCACGCCGGCGGCGAGCGTCAAGCTCCCGGCTCCAGCGACGGATCAGCAGAGCCTCACCGAGGTGCCGCGGTGAGGGAGAGTTCCACGCCGCGCATTCTGTTCACCACTGTGTTCACCACTGCGTTCGGCCCTGTGTTCACCACTGTGTTCGCCTCTGTGCTGGGCACTTTAGGCCTGATGGGCTGCGAGTCTGAAGCAGCGAAAGTGCCGGAGGGGTCGCGTGCATTGATCGTCGCCGCGGCCTCGAGTCTCGGCCCGGTCATGGAAGAGGCCGTCGCTCTCTGGAGTGAGAGCACCGGCCGAAAGGCCGAGGTCGTGATCGGAGCCAGCTCGACGCTCGCGCGCCAGATCCAGAACGGCGCGCCCTTCGATCTGTTCGTGACCGCGCACGCCTCCTGGATGGACGTGCTCGTCGCGGAGGGTCTCGTGGAGGAAGGAGAGCCGGCCGCTCTCGCTGGAAACGGACTGGTCGTGATCGAGTCTGCGCGCGATGGGGGTCAGGGCCGAGCGGGCACACGACCATGGGGCGCGGAGGTTTTTGCTGCTGGACGATGGGCGCTTGGCGACCCCGCGCATGTCCCCGCGGGCGTGTACGCCAGGCAGGCAGTGGAATCCGTCGGTGCGTGGAGCACGCTCGAGCCCCGTGTGATTCCTACCGCCAGCGTGCGGGCTGCGCTTCGACTTGTGCAGCTGCGCGAAGTGGACTTCGGGATCGTCTATCGAACCGACGCGCTCGGAAGTGGCGACGTCACGATCGTAGTGACGGTACCGGCCCAGGCCCACGCTGCCGCCACCGTCATCGCCGCACGCCTCAAGGCGGCGCAGGGCGGTGCCGAGGAGCTACTGGATTGGATTGCCGGGCCAGAGGTTAGGGCGCTCCTCGGGCAGCGGGGCTTCGTGATCGAGGAGCGATGATGGAAGGTCTTCAACCTGAGGAATGGGAGGCGCTTGCGCTTTCGTTGCGGGTGGCCGCCACCGCGACGGCGCTGGTGGCCGTTCCCGGGGTCGCTCTGGGCTGGCTTCTGGCGCGCAAGCGTTTCCGCGGACGCTTGCTGGTCGACGCCCTCGTGCACCTGCCGCTCGTCCTGACGCCCGTGGTCGTGGGCTATCTGCTCCTGGCGCTCGTGGGGCGCCGGGGCCTTCTGGGTGGTATGCTCGATTCCCTGGGGATGCCGCTCGCCTTTACCACCGGCGGGGCCGTGCTGGCGGCGGCCGTCATGGCGCTCCCGCTGATCGTGCGCTCGGTCCGCACGGCCATCGAACTCGTCGACCCGGGCCTCGAGGACGCGGCCGCCGTGCTCGGAGCCGGCCCCTGGCGGCGCTTCTTCACGGTGACGCTACCGCTCGCCATGCCCGGCGTGGTGGCAGGCCTCGTGCTTGGCTTCGCGCGCAGCGTGGGGGAGTTCGGGGCCACGATCACGCTCGCGGGCAGCATCGCTGGCGAGACGAGAACCTTGCCCCTCGCGATCTTCGGCGCGCTGCAGACGCCGCTCGGCGACGACGCTGCCGTTAGGCTGACGCTGCTCTCGGTGGTCCTGTCGCTGTCGGCGCTGCTCCTGTCGGAATGGTTCCTTCAGCGCATGCGGAGGTCTCAGCGATGAGCGCGGCCCCGTCCTTCTCCCTTGACTGCCGCGTCCAGCGCCAGGACTTCCTCCTCGACGTGCGCGTTCAGGGCGAGCGCGGCCTGGGGCTCTTCGGCCCATCGGGCGCGGGAAAGTCGACGCTGCTCAAGGCGCTCGCGGGGCTTACGAAGCCAGAGCACCTGCGGCTCGTGCTCGACGGCGAGGTGCTCGTCGATACAGCGGCGGGCATCGTTCCACCGGTGCACCGTCGTCGCATCGGCATCGTGTTCCAGGAGCACCGGCTTTTCCCACACCGAAGCGTCGAGGCGAACCTGCGCTACGGAGCCCGCGGCGTTTCCGCGGCACGCTGGAGCGAGGTGGTGGAGCTCCTCGGCATCGGCGGG
>JBLIHL010000549.1:0-4247 GCA_047635895.1 Paracoccaceae bacterium
GTGACGTACATTCGACGTCTAAAATAGCCATCAGGACCCTAAAACTCGAATGCGAAGTCCGAGGGGTACTCGGAAAGCTCGCGATCACTGAGGGGTCTAGGAGCGTGTCGCTGATGGGGTCCTCAAGTCCACCGAACACGGGCGAGCTGGTGTCGTTGGGGCTCCCCGCGCCCCGTTTTGGGCCTCGCTGACGGTATTCCTCGCCGGCCAGCCGCAAAGATGTCGAGCAGGCGATGCTCGTTCCGATGGGCGTGGCGGCGCCAGGTACGATCGGTCTACGGTGCCAATGACCGTACTGCCATAGACTCAGGATCCTCGACAGCCTGCACGCCCGCTTCCCGCGGAGTAAGGCTAGACGCAGACCGCGCCACGGATTCGGCCCTCGCCACGCCTCGCCCTGCCATGCCTTTCCCACAACGCTTTGCGCTCCATCGGAGCGTCATGAAGCACTGCTCCATGTTCGGGCATGGCTTTGTGCCGAACACCGACATTCGCGTAGTGCACGAAGGAGGCGGGTATCACCTGCAGACGAATTCACAGGGGTATCGGTGCATCGAGCGCGATCAGGAAGCTAACTCCGCTTCGGCGCCCATCGACGGTAGAGCGACGACCACTAGACCGCTGCGCGTCGCGGTTTTTGGCGACTCGTTCACCGCCGGGGACGGCGTCGACAATGCCCAGCGCTGGACGGACCGCCTCCAATCCGCGTGGGAAGTGGACCTTCATAACTTCGCCGTATCCGGCACCGGCCCCGACCAGAACCTGCTCCTTGCGGAGTCGCTGGACCTGGACTCGTTCGACCTAATCGTCTGGGCCATGGCCACCCACACTATCGGGCGGATTCAAATGTCGGATCGCTTGACGCTGAACCGGCGAGGTAAGGTCCGGCGCGTGGCGCGGCCCCACTTCGTTCTGAAGAACGGCGACCTAGAGCTTGTTCCCATGCCAGAGGAAGAGCCTTCCGCCATGGGGGGCCAGGACGACCCCGCCTCGTCGAATCCGGATAGCCGCTGGAAGACTTCGTTCATAGCTCCCGCGCGAAGCCTGGGGCGTAACGCTATCGACGCATTCCGTCGCACGGTGAGGCCGCGCAGCGACCATGACTACACGACCCCCAGCAGCGAAGGCTGGCAGCTGTTCAGCGCCATCGCAGAGCGAATGATCCACGCGGCCGGCTCCACGCCCCTCGTCATCATTCCTCTGCCGACGCGGGCGCACCTCCGCGGTGAGCTTGGCGCGGTCTATCGCGAGCGCTTCCATGACCTGCATCGCGGGCTGGCGCAACGGAACGGTCGCGGCCGCAACGCGGTGCACGTCGTCGACATCCTCAAGCCGGTCCTCGAGGCGAGCAGGCGAACCGAAGCTAAGCTCGCCTTTGACTTCGACGGGCACTACACGCCCGAGGGACACCTGGCGCTGGCGACCGCGATCGCTAAAGACCTCGCCGCCCACCCAGCGGAGACCCTCGAGGGCACGTTGCCTCACCTGCCCCTGACGCCGGCCGAGCCCGCGTCGACCGCGGCCTGCTCGATCGAAGCGCGATGGTCACTCGCGGACTCCGAGGGTCGGGTCGTAATTGCGAACGCGCAGCTTCCTCCCTTGGGTCACTTACCCTGGCAAAGCGAGGCTTCCTTCTCCGGTGAACTTGAGGTCGCAGGAACGCTTCCGTGGAGCGCCATCGCCGCCGCACTTGGGCGCGCCCACAGCTTCGGCTCAGGCGTAACCGCGACGCGGCTCGAGTCGCCCATAGGCCCGACGGAGCTAGCGGCGCACCACGCACCCTTTGACGAATGGGTGGAAGTGGCCGCACCCTGGATACGCTGGCACGGTGCCGCGGAGATCGATCTGCGTCAGATCTTCGGGATCACCTCCCGGGTCGAATACGTGGTTGCCCGACAGCCGGGTCTCTGGGACGGCGCCCGGCGCCAGGCTGGCTTGTCCCCCGCTGCTGGTTCTCGCGGCGATGACCCGGAGGCTGCCTGGCTCCGACGCCGGCTCAGGCCCATTCACGCCAAAATGGATGCGTCGAAGCGCACCGCAGGGCTCGAGCGCCTCGCCATCGAATGGGAGCGCGCCACCCGCCGGGCGCGATACACATGCCTGCCGCTCCCCGCGCCGACGCGCTAACCGCATACTCAGGCCCCATGGTTCGCGATACGCAAACGACGCTCCTCTGCCTCCCTACCCAGCTCGAGCTCCTCCGACTCACTGCGCTAGCGCCCGCCGCCGTGGACCCGGAGCGCTGGGGCGCGGTCGCCGTGATCGGCTTCGGGCCCGTCGCAGCGGCGGCCTCCGTCTCCAGGCTGCTCCACGAGCATGCGCCGACCCACATTGTCCTCGCGGGCATCGCGGGTAGCTACGGCCCTGCGAGTGAGATCGGCACCGCGATGACCTTCGGTAGCATCGCGATGGACGGAGTCGGCGCAGGTGAAGGCGCGGCCTTCGTGGGCCCATCGACCATGGGCTTCCCCCAGTGGGAGGGAAACACGAACCACGGCGCGGTCGTGGACCGACTGACGCTCGCGGACGATGGCCCCCAACTCCTCACCGTGGCCGCGGCCGCCGAGGGCAAGGCCATGCTTGCCGCACGGCGGCGGCGCTTCCCCGACGCCGCTGCCGAGGACATGGAAGGCTTCGGCGTGGCCCTGGCCGCCGCGATGGGCACTGGGATCGGAGCAGTGCCCGTTTCGATCTACCGTGGAATCTCCAACGTCGCAGGGAACCGCGACCCGAAGATGTGGAAGATCGACGACGCGCTGGCCGCGGTCGCCGAATCTCTCTTGGGCTGAACGCTACCTGACTCCGACTTTTGGTTCCTGCTAGTGGGCCGCCCGAGCCATCATCACGGCTGGCGCGAAGTCCTGAACTTCGCGCAGGCGATGGGCGGAATCGCCGCCCGGAGAAGGATTCAACCGGCCGCGACGGCTCCGTTGCGCAGCACGCCCAGGCCCTCCACCTCGACCTCCATCACATCGCCCGGCTGAATGTAGATCGGCGGCTTGCGGGCGAAGCCCACGCCCGGGGGCGTGCCTGTCGAGATGAGATCGCCAGGCTCGAGCGTCACGAATCCCGAGAGGTACGCGATGAGCTCGGGCACGTTGAAGATGAGCTGGCTCGTGCTGGAGTCCTGCAGCGTCTTGCCGTTCATGCGGAACTGGATGCGAAGCGCGTGCGGGTCCGCGATTTCGTCCGCGGTCGCAATGAAGGGGCCGGTGGGGCAGAAGGTCTCGCAGGACTTGCCGCGCTGCCATTGACCGTCAGCGAACTGGAAGTCCCGGGCCGACACGTCGTTGATGTTGCAGTACCCGAGGACGTAGTCCATGGCGTCGGACTCAGCGACGTCGGTCGCCGTCTTGCCGATCACGACGCCGAATTCGGCTTCGTAGTCGACCTCTTTGGCGCCGCGGGGCAGCTTGACGTCGGCCTCGGGACCCACGACACAGCTCGAGAACTTGCTGAACACGAGCGGGTTCTCGGGGATGTCCATGCCGCTCTCCTCCGCATGGTCGCGGTAGTTGAGACCGATGCAGATCACCTTGCCGGGACGGGGGATCGGCGACTGGAGCTCGACGCTGGCGAGAGGCACGATCGCGCCCGCTTCCTGGAGCTTCGCCGCGTCCGCAGAGTCGACCAACCGCCGCGCACTTTGATGGCACGCGCCGTCGGTGTCCATCCAGTCGAGCGGGCCGTCCGCGTCGGGGAGGCCAGCCGCCGCGTGCTGGAAGTCGAGCACGAGGTCACTGCCGAGTAGGGCGCCGGTGGAGAGCTGGCCGTCACGATGGAAGGAGACGATTTTCACAGGAGCACGGGGGTGAGAAGCCTTGGGGCGGATGCGTCAGGCGAGTTGCGCTGGGTACGGCGCACACTCGGCGCCGTTTCGAGGCGGCAAGGATAGCGCGGCCGCCGAAATCACGTCGCCCGGCGTTCCGGGCGAAACGCCAGGCTCCGTCCTGCGGAACCCGGATCGGCGGGGAAACAGCCGCCCGCCCCTTAGCGCTCGCGTTGATTGCCTTGGCGATCGTCGCAGGCTTGTTCTGGTTCAAGGGAGCGCTCGTGGCGCGCCCTCGGGAGGCTTGGAGCGCGTGGGAATCAAGCATCGGTATAGGGTTGCAGCGCGACGCTAGCCCGGACTATTCACGAGATGGAATCACGAGTGGGCCCAAACGACGTTGTGGCAAGGCAGATTCGCGAATGGAGCGGAAGCGGGCCCGTAGGCCCGGTGAGCACCCTGTGAGCGAACCCGCGAA
>JBLIHL010000550.1:0-4244 GCA_047635895.1 Paracoccaceae bacterium
GAAGCCCGCCCCGTCCAGCGTCACGCCGTCCGTAGGCCGCCGGAAATCGCCGAGGTTCCGATTCGTCTGCATGACCCACTGGTTCCCAGGGCCGCCCTCCACAGGGGACTCAAAGTCTGCGAAGAGAGCGTGCCCATCGCCGTCCACCAGCGCGAGGAAGCCACCGTCTTCCGCCGAGGTGCCGTGCACCTGGGAGGTCAGGCGGTAATCGACGTGGGCGCCGCCTGAGCCCACGAGGTACCCCGCCGCGCTCGCCTCACGGCCACCGTCCGCCGCGTCCACGCGCACGCTGGTGCGGAACGACCCCTCGCCGCCGTCCACGAGGCGGTGCGTGAGGAGATGCAGCGTCCGCATCCCGAACGCCGGGCGCGCCTCCACGCACTCGAGCTCACCGTCCACGACACGCCAGTCCTGGAGCCTGTTCGCCCAGTGCCGTTCACCGACCCAGACTCGATCCCCGAGCTTGTGCCAGTCACTCTCGAAGGTCGAGGCGGGCGCGGACGGCTCCAGCGCTAGCACGCTGCAGCCGGTCAGGCCCAGGCTGAGGCCCAAGGCAACGCCAAGCGTGAGAAGGGATGAGCCCAGGAAGGAAACGCCGATGAGCCGGTTACGCATGGAGGAACAGGAGAGTGGGGTCACTTGGTGCGGACCGCGCGGACCGCGTCAAATTCACGGGCACGGCGAATGGGATAGAGCGCAGCAAGCGCCGAAACAACAATGGCTCCGCCGAAGGAGATCGGGATCCACCAGCCGGCCGAGGCCGTCGGAAGACTCAGGCCCGCGATCGTGTCGAGTGCGCTGACCACGAACGGCGTCGCTGCCAACCCGAGCAACACGCCGAGCCCACCGCCGGTCACACCGGTCACGATAGCTTCCAGCAGCATGGCACCACCCACCTGGCCGCGATCCGCGCCCAGCGCCTTGAGCACGCCCAGCTCCCGCGATCGCTCCAGCGTGGCGAGCAGCTGACCATTCAGCACGCCCAGCGACGCCAGCACCGCCATCAGAAGCAGCAGGAGATCGAAGACGAAGAAGTCCCGCCCGATGTCCTTGAGCGCGTAGTCGCGGATTTCCTCGCCGATGCGGAAGCGAACGTCGTCCGCCTCCGGAAAAACGTCCCGGAGCGCCGCCTTCAGGACACCGAGATGTCCCTCGTCGGTCATGGGCTGCGAATCATCAAATCGAACGCACACCTCAGTCACCACGTCACTGGCGAGGCAGAAATCCTCGCGCATCCAGACGTCGCTGATGACGCCATACATGCGCTCATCCGGGGCCGGCCAGAATCCGTACGCATCCGAGATGGCGATCACCTCGAAGCCGAGAACGACGCCGTTGGCGCTCTTCATCTGGACGGCATCACCGACCGAGTAGTCGAGGTCCCGTGCGAGTCGCCGGGAAAGAACGATCGTCCGCTCGCTGGTGAAGCGCGGCTCCAGCGCGGCATCCTCGGCGAACACGCCGTAGCCCCCCATCGTCGAGGCCGACATGCCGATCACGAGGAAAGGCGCAAACTGCCGAGCGGACGCCTTCTCGAAGCCAACGATCCCCGGGAACTCGGCGAGCCTGGCGCAGAGTTCGTCGTAGTTCGTCGCGGGGAAGTCCCGTGCCCAAACCTTGTCCTCGACGGCCTCCTCCGCCCAGTTGGTCACCTCAGCGGAGAGGCTCGCGGTCATGCCGTGGAGACCGACGAAGCCGGCGGCCACGAGGCCGAGGGCGCACGCAGAAACGCCGACGCGGGCGGGCGCATCCTGCATGGCGCGCGTCGCCAGGCGACCCGCCAGCGGGTAGAGAGTCGTCAGCGGCCTCACGATCGCCGCGCAGAGGGCCGATAGAGCCACCGGCAGCATGAGGGACAGAATGACCACGAGCGTCAAGAGCCCCACGACGCCTAGCAGCACCGTGACCAGCTCGCCGGTCAGCTCGCCCACGACCGGCACCAGCACCAGGTAAAGACCGGGCACGATCACCGCCAGAAGGACGGCGTAGATCAGGTGAAAGCGGCGGGCCGCCTTCTTGTTCTGACGCAGCGCGTCGTCGCCGCGCAGCGCGCTAAGCGTGTTGGCACCACCGATGGCCACGAGCGGATACACCGAGCCGACGAGGGCCACTAGGAAGCCCAGGAGCGCCAGCGTACCCACGAGGCCCCAGGGTACGACGAAGCCCTGGACGTACTTGCCGACGCCGAGGGTCGTGATGCCGAACTTGACGGCGATGAAGGCCAGCAGGACACCGAAGAGCGCGCCCGCCAGCGCGCCTGCACCCGCCAGGAGCACCGCCTCGGTGAAGAACACGCGCCCGATCTGGCCCCGGGTTGCGCCGAGGGCATGGAGTGTCCCGACCTCGAGAACGCGCTCGGTCAGGGACATCGATAGCGTGTGGAAGATGACGTACAGGCCGAGCACGAGGGCGAGCAGGCCCAGCATGCGAACGCCCGTCCGGAAGGCACGCTCATCCGCGGCCTGCCCTACGACGATGCCGCGGTTGAGCGCGTAGGAATAGGTCGTCCCAAGGGATCGCTGGAGCCGTTCAAGGTCGACGCTGGGGTCTTTCACCGCCCAGAAGCGCGGCTGGATCTCCACGCCTCGATAGAGCTCTCGCCCCACCTCGTAGTCGACGACGGCTACATTGCCGCCCGCCGCTCGACCGGTCCCCTCGCGCGTCAGGATCCCGACAACGCGGAACGGCAGCGAGGGCGGCCTGTCCACTTCACCTGTTGGCACGGCGACGAGCTCTCCATTCTCACATCGCTGGCGCGCGGCTCGTATCGGTCGTGACAGGTAGATCTCGTCCCCCAGGTCGAGCCCATACTCCTCCACCAGGAACGGCCCAATAAGGACCTCGTTCTCCGTGGCGTCCGGCGACAGATCCGCCCCGGCGGCGAGGCCGAATTGACCGAATGAGGCCGCGTACTTGGCCTCAATCGCCAGCAGCTGCGCCCGGGGCGTTCGGCCTGTGCCTGCCTGAGCTCCTTCGCGGCCTCCCCTACTGGCTCCGCCACGGGCATCACCGCGCCCATTACCGCGCCCATTACCGGCGGCAGGCGCCTCGGCGGCCCTCTCGCCGACGTCGACGACGATCTCGTTCTGGAAGAACTTGGAGGCCGCTGAAATGCCTTCCAGGCCGTCCAAGAGGTCGGACGTAGCCGCCTCAGCGTTCGTCGCGGTCAGTTCGATGTCCGGCCGATCCTTGGCCTGACGCGGACGCGCGTAGCCCTCGATCGTCGCGTGGTCGAGGGTGATCACCCCCACCACGGTGGCGACGCCGAGGGCGACACCTAGAATCGAAAATAGCGTTCGGCCCGGTCGCTGCAGGAGGCTGCGCCGGGCGATCATGAAGCTCAATCCCATAGCTTAGATCGATAGGCGCTGGAGTGCGGCGATGACCTCGGGCTCGGTCACGCCGTCGCCCTCCAGTGAGTCGGTCGAGAGTTCACCGTCCACCAGGAACAGGACGCGATCCGCGTACGCAGCGTCCCGGGGGTTATGCGTGACGAGGACGACGGTGCGCCCCTCCTCAAGGTTGGCTCGCTTGAGCTCCTCCATCACCTCGCGGCCCGCGGCCTGGGAGAGGTTGCCCGTTGGCTCGTCGCAGAGCAAAAGCGGCTGCCCGCCGATCAGCGCGCGGGCGATCGAAGCCCGCTGCATCTCGCCGCCCGACAGCTCGTGGGGGAAGGCGTCGAGCCGCTCGCCGATGCCAAGCTTGCGCCCAAGCTCGCGAATCCGGGCCGCGTCGCGATCGGGATTTTGGCCCGCGATCGCGAGGGGCAGACCGATGTTCTCCAGCACCGAGAGGTTCGGCATCAGGTGAAAGAACTGGAAGACGTAGCCCACATGGTCGCGTCTCTGGCGCGTCCGCTCCTCTTCCTTGGCCTTCGCGAGGTCCTTCCCCGCCAGCGTCACGGAGCCGGCCGAGGGTTCGTCCAGGCCGGAGAGCAGGTGCAGGAGCGTCGTCTTGCCTGAGCCCGACGGCCCCATGATGCAAACGAACTCGCGCTCCTTCACGTCGAAGGTAACGCCGCGGAGAACGGGCTGCTCCTCTCCGGAGCCCGCGTGGATCTTGTAAAGGTCGTGGACCTTGAGCAAATCAGTCATGGTGGGCATTCAGGCGGAATCGCCAGTGCGAGCGGGGTCGTCTAGGAGTTTTTTGGCGCGGGTCCAAGCCACGAGCATCTCGTCCATCGTGGCCGAGGAAAAGGAGCCGCCAAGGTCCGTCTCCATGATTCGAAAGCGCGCATCGAAGCG
>JBLIHL010000551.1:0-4240 GCA_047635895.1 Paracoccaceae bacterium
GTCCAACCAGGCCATGGCGATCGCGGTCTTCACATGGCCGTCTGCCCCGCGCAGTAGCTCCAGGGCTCGCTCCCTATTCACCTCGCCAAACTCGGCGATCAGGCGCATGCCCCTGTCTACGAGCTTTGCATTCGTGTGGGTGTCCACGTCGACCATGCGGCCGCGGTGGGTCTTTCCGAGCCGCGACATCGTCACCGTGGTCAGCGTGTTGAGCGCTAGCTTGGTGACGGTTCCAGCCTTGAGCCGCGAGGAGCCAGCGAGCACTTCGGGGCCGACAAGCAGCCTGGCGGATACGTCGTAGTCGTCCGGCACCTGGCTCCGCGGAACACACGTCACGAAGCCCGTGGCCGCGCCAAGCGTCCGCGCGCGCGCCAGCGCGCCGTGCACGAAAGGCGTGGTCCCGCCGGCCGCGATGCCGACGACGAAGTCCTGCTCGCTGATCTTCAGCGCGTCCACGTCGCGCGCCGCCTGGTCCGCGTCGTCCTCGGCGCCCTCCGCCGGGTGACGGACCGCGTGGTCACCGCCCGCGATGATGGCCTGCACCATCTCCGGCGCCACGCCGAACGTCGGCGGACACTCGGAAGCATCTAGCACGCCCAGGCGACCGCTCGTCCCGGCGCCGACGTAGATCAAGCGTCCACCGCGGCCCAGCTTTTCGGTCGCGATCTCGATCATCAGCGCAAGGTCCTCACGCGCGCCCTCGAGGGCCGTGAGCACCGCCGCATCCTCGCGCCGGAAGAGATCGACCGCCTCCAGCGCGCTCATCGACTCAAGCGCCTCCGCCCGCGGGTTCGCTCCTTCGGTCACCAGGTGGCCGCGGTCCTCCGATGGCTGGCGACTCACGCGTCACCGCCTTCGTTGCCTGCGGGGGCATCGGAACGCTTCGGTCGACCGACGCGTTCCCCTGGCTCCCACATGTTGCCCGCGCCAAGACTCATGCCGCCGTCGATCGTGATCGTCGCGCCGGTGACGTATTGCGCCGCGTCCGAGGCGAGCCAGAGGGCCTGTGCCGCCACCTCGTCACGGGTGGCGAAGCGCTTCATCGGGACCGACTGACGGATACGTTCTTGCACTTCCTCGTTGGGCCAGAGGTTCTTGTTCGCACCGCCTGATTCGAAGGGGCCCGGTGCGATGGCGTTCACGCGAATCCCGAAGCGGGCCCATTCGGCGGCGAGCGTCTTGCCCATCGCGTGGACGCCGGCCTTGGCGCTCGCCGAGTGCACCACGCCGGGCATGCCGGTCCAGGCATAGGTCGCGATGATGTTGATGATCGAGCCGCCGCGGTCGTCCTGCATCATGTGCTTGCCGAACTCCTTGGAGCAGTAGAACGTGCCGTCGAGCACGATCCCAAGGACCGCGCGCCAGGCGTTCGAGCTCATTCTCTCCGCCGGGCACACGAAGTTGCCGGCCGCGTTGTTCACAAGGACGTCGACAGGCCCGTGCTCCTCCAGGATCGATTCGGCCAGCCGCCGGACAGAATCGGGCTCGCGGACGTCCACCTGGGCGCCTGTGGCCTTCCAGCCGCGCTCCTTGGCCTCGTCGAGGAAGGCCGCTTGGTTCTCCGGCGTGCGGGACGGGATGATGACGTGGGCCCCGAGGGCAGCAAAGCCCCGGGACATGGCAAGTCCGAGCCCCGTGCCGCCACCGGTGACGACGACGCGCTTGCCCTCAAAAGTGCCTTGGGGGAGGTGGAGGCCCGCCGTGGCGCTCCCGGGGGCAGAATCCGGGTCAGGGACGTTCGCTGATCCATTCGCTGGGACGTTCATAGGCAGAGGGTAGCGCACGCGGGCGCCGTGATCGGCTATCGTCTTCCGCCAATGCGCTCCCTGGGGGCCCGACTTTCGGGACCCCATCAACGGCCGCGCACCGCCAACGACGACGCGAACCATCATGCAAACGCTTTCCAGCTATCTCAGTGGCCAGTGGCAGACAGGACAGGGTGAGGGCACGGCCCTCGAGAACGCCGTCACGGGCGAAATCGTTGCCCGCTGCAGCACCGCCGGCCTCGACCTTGGTGCGGCGGTTCGTCATGCCCGAGAGGTGGGGGGGCCGGCCCTGCGCAAGATGACGTTCACGGAGCGTGCCGCCATGCTCAAGGGCCTGTCGGCTGCCATCCATGAGGTCCGTGAGGAGCTGATCGAAATGGGGTCGCGCAACGGTGGCAACACCCGCGGTGACGCCAAGTTCGACATCGACGGCGCGACAGGAACGCTCGCCGCCTACGCTTCCTTCGGCAAGCGCCTCGGGGACCGCTCGTTCCTGACGGATGGAGACGGTCAGCAGCTCGGCCGCACGGCCCGGTTCTGGGGCCAGCACATCCGCGTGTCACGCCTGGGCGTCGCCGTCCACATCAACGCCTTCAACTTCCCCGCATGGGGGATGATGGAGAAGGCGGCCTGCTCGCTCCTTGCGGGTGTCCCGGTCATCGAGAAGCCGGGCGGCGCGACGGCGTTGATCGCCTGGCGCGTGGCCCAGGTTGTCGTTGAGTCCGGCCTCGTGCCCGAGGGAGCCTTCCAGTTCATGTGCGGCAGCGCTGGCGACATTCTCAGCCACCTGAAGGGCCAGGACTGCGTGGCCTTCACGGGCTCGGCAGCCACCGGCGCCAAGATCCGCGGCGACGAGAACCTCGTGCGTCATAACGTGCGTGTGAACATCGAGGCGGACTCGATCAACGCCGCTGTGCTCGCGCCGGACGTGGCGACGGACGACGAGACGTACGGTCTCTTCATTGGTAATATCGGTCTGGACATGTGCCAGAAGGCTGGCCAGAAGTGCACGGCGGTCCGCCGCATCTTCGTTCCCGCGGATCGCGTGGAAGAGGTCAAGGCCGACCTTATCGCCGAGCTTGGACGCTTCCCGCTCGGCGAGCCGACGGAGAAGACGACGCGCCTCGGCCCGGTTGCGCACTCTGCCCAGCACGCCAGCGTGGTTGCGGGTATCCAGCGCCTCTCCGAGATCGCGGACATCGTTCACGGCGGTGCTGAATCGCCCCGCGAGGGAGCCTTCGTCAGCGCGACGCTACTCGTCGCCCGTGATGCGGACGCGGATATCCTCCATGAGCTTGAGGTCTTCGGCCCGGTCGCGACCATCGTGCCTTACGACGGTTCGGTCGAGCGGGCGATCGAGCTCGTCAACCGCGGCGAAGGTGGTCTCGTCGTCAGCGCCTACTCGAACGATGCCGCCTGGTCTGAGAGCTTCGTACTGGGCGCCGCGCCGTACCACGGGCGGATTTGGGTTGGTTCCGATCGGATGGCCGAGCAGGCGCTGCCCCCCGGCATGGTGTTGCCGAACCTCGTCCATGGCGGTCCAGGCCGCGCGGGCGGCGGCGAAGAGCTGGGCGCTCTCCGGGGGCTGGATTTCTACACTCAGCGCACGGCGGTCCAGGGCTTTAAGAGCTTCGTGGACGGGTCGTTTGGTGCGGAAACGGCCGAGGGTTAGCCTTGGTGTTTGCTCGCCCGAATGGGCGAGTCTTGTGACGTTGGGTTGGCGGTTTTGGGGTGCTTCGGTTTTGTGATCTTGTGATCTTGTGATCTTGTCGACCAGCCCGAAGCCGTCCCACGCGTCCGCCAGGACGCCCGGGCCATAGCGCGTGCCCGTAGGGCTCGTGCGGCCCGGCGCGAGGCTTGCCCTCGCGGCCCCTCCGGCGAGGAGGCCCGTGCGGCAGCACGCCCGTCCGGCGAGGACGCCTGCGCGGCGAGCGCCGGAGGCATAATCGCTATTTCCCCGTCAGGGGAAATGCCATGAATACAGCGCGGTGTCTCAGCGATCGGGCGGTTCGGCATTCAGTGCCTTGGTAGCAGTCGTGACGGGTATCGACCTGTTCGGTACCGACTTCCCGGTGCCGACCTGCTGCCGTCGGCGCGCAGCGCTCGACGCGTGGGCGGCGTCGCTGCCGAGACCGGCCTATCCGGTACCGACTCGGCCGGTACCGACTGCCTGCCGTCGGCGCGCCAGCGCCCGACGCGTGGGCGGCGCCGTGACCGACACGGGCCTGCGCGGTACCGCCATGTTCGCTACCGGCCGAGACACAGCCCACGCGTCGAGCGCTGCGCGCCGACGGCAGCAAGTCGGTACCGAGCGGGTCGCTACCGGCCTTGTCGCTACCGGCCGAGACGCCGCCCACGCGTCGAGCGCTACGCGCCGACGGCAGCAGGTCGGTACTGGGAAGTCGGTACCGAACAGGTCGATACCCGTCACGACTGCTACCAAGGCACTGAATGCCGAACCGCCCGATGGCTGA
>JBLIHL010000552.1:0-4230 GCA_047635895.1 Paracoccaceae bacterium
CTCCGAGGCGGAGATCGACATCAGCCGAGTCATTCGAATGCTCTTGATCCACGACATCGTCGAGGTGGACGCCGGTGACAAGCCGCTGTTCGGTGAACACGACGAAGCGGAGATCGCCGCGGAGGAGGACCGCGCCGCAGAGCGCATCTTTGGCCTGCTTCCTGCCGATCAACGCGCATCCCTTCGCGCACTCTGGGAGGAATTCGAAGCCGCGGAGTCGAACGACGCAGTCTTCGCGAAGTCCCTCGATCGCTTCCAGCCTCCCAACCAGAACCTCGCCTCCGGTGGCGGATCATGGAAGGACTTCGACGTCAACGTGGAGAAGATCGAGGCGCGGGTCGGTTCCAGGGTGCGTCGCGGCGCACCGGCCCTTTGGGCCTGGATCCGGCCGAAGATTGACGGCTACTTCGCTGCAAATCCGGGTAGCTGATGGCAGCCAGGTCTTGTTCTGCTTGGGCCTCTCAAGATGACAGCACCAAGGGCCAATTCACTCAGCGCGCGTGAAGCGCGCCATGTCGCCGCCGGCTTTCGACACAGGGTGTTCTGCATCAGGCCACTGCTGGGGAACCCGGCGCAGTTGGGCCGGGTCGTAGCCCATCGCGGCGAGGCGGTGCGCGAGGGCGGTGAAACGTCCGCTGCTGATCTGGGGGTCGCGCGTCATGATCCAAGCGTAGTCGCGCCTGCGCCTCGCGATGATCGTCTCGGTGTAGGCCTCGTCGACGTAGGCGATGAGGTACTCGGCTTTGAAGGGCCAGAGAAAGCGCATGCCCCACACGGCTCCTGATCCCTCGTCCTCCACGAAACCGGTGGGCTCCATGGTCGCCAGCTCGCCCTCGTAGCTGCCCTTTCGGAACACGTAGCTCGTCAGAATCTTGGAGGAACCCTCGTCTCGGGCGTAGGACTCCACGGCGTTGAATGCGTTCTTCTCGGACCCGACAGGCACGTGCCCCTGGATGTACCAGTCGCCCATGAAGCGATCTAGCTCGACGTGTGGCGCGGTGGCCAGCGGCTGGAGAGGCGCGCAGCCCGCTGCCAGCATGGGAAGTAGGAAAGTGAGCGGGATGAGGAGTTGGAGCAGACGCATACCCTGCACTCGCCCCGCGCTCCGCTTCGGATGCAGGTAACTCCGCGATCTGGCTCCCATAGCCCCATGCGAGGACCAGGGAGGGAGCAGGGAGGAGATCAGTGCGCCTCGAGCCAGTTCGCGCCGTGCCCAAAGTCCACGTTCAGGGGCACGTCGAGATCCACCGCATGCTCCATGGCATCCTTGACCATTTCCGTGGTGGCTTCGAGCTCAGCCAGTGGAACCTCGAGAACGAGTTCGTCATGGACCTGGAGGAGCAGCTGGGCCTGGAGGCCGGACGCATCGAGACGGCCATCCAGGTCGATCATCGCCTTCTTGATGATGTCGGCGGCGGAGCCCTGGACCGGCGTGTTCACCGCGGCGTTCTCGGCCGCCGAGCGGACGCGCTGGTTCGACGAAGTGACGTCGGGCATCGGGCGGCGGCGCCCCATGAGCGTTTCCACGTAACCGGTCTCACGCGCGCCCTCGAGGACGCCGTCGATCCAACCCCTTACCTTGGGGAACGCCTCGAAGTAGCGCTCGATGAAGTCCTTGGCCTCCGGGACGGTCAGGCCGGTCTCCCGCGCCAGGCGCTGGGGGCCCATGCCGTAGATGAGGCCAAAGTTGATCGCCTTGGCCTGGCTGCGCATGGTGCGGTCCACTTCATCAGGCTCGACGCCGAAGATGAACGAGGCAGTGGAGGAGTGAATGTCCCGGCCCTCGTGGAAGGCCTGCGCGAGGTTCTCGTCGCCCGAAAGGTGCGCGAGGATGCGGAGCTCGACCTGACTGTAGTCAGCGGCGAGCAGCACCCACTCTCCGTGCTCGTCCGGCTCGCGCGGGACGAACGCAGCGCGCAGGCGCCGGCCACGCTCGGTGCGGACCGGAATGTTCTGCAGGTTCGGGTCGCTGGAAGACAGGCGCCCGGTGGCCGCGACCGTTTGACTGAACGAGCAGTGAATGCGGCCCGTCTTCGGATTCACGCACATCGGCAGCGCGTCGACGTAGGTGTTCTTGAGCTTCATCACCTCGCGGTACTCGAGGAGGCGACGGACGATCTCAACGTCGCCGTAGTTCTCGTTGAGCGTAGCCTGGTCCGTCGCGTAGCCAGTCTTCGTCTTCTTCGGACGCTTGACGCCCGCTTCGTCCTGGATGCGAAGCTTCTCGAAAAGCACGAGACCCAGCGCCTTAGGGCTGTTCACCTTGAGGCCCGGCTCGCCAGCGAGGCGCTTCACGTCCTCCTCGGCCGAGTCGATCTCTTTGCGAAGCTCCTTGTCGAAGACCTTGATCGCGTCCGTATTCAGCCGGATGCCGCGACGCTCCATCTTTGTGAGTACGCGCACGAGAGGCATCTCAAGCTCGTGGAAGAGCTTCTCGTTGTCCGTCTCTTCCAGGTCCTTGGAGAACCGCTGGTAGAGCCTAAACGTGGCGTCGGCGTCTTCACAGGCGTACTCGGCGACCTCATCGATCGGGATCTCCGCCATGGTGATCTGGTTCTTGCCCTTCCCGATTAGCTGGCTCGTCGGGATCTTCGTGATGCCGAGCTCGACCAGCGACATGTCGTCTAGGTTGTGCCTCCGCGCCGAACCATGGATGGTGAACGAAGCCACCATCGTGTCGAAGTACGGCGGCGGTACAAAGACGCCGTGGGCGCCCATCACGAGCGCGTCGTACTTCTCGTTCTGGGCGACGCGGTAGAGATCCGGGCTCGTCATCAGCGGACGGAGGGCGTCGAGCAGCGCCTCCTTCCCGCCCTCAAGGATCGGCTCCGTCGTGTTGAAGGGCACGTAGAACGCCCGACCCGCCTCGGCGCAGAAGGACATGCCCACGAGGTCGACCTGGAGGGACTTGAGACCGGTCGTCTCCGTATCCCACGAGAACGTGCCGGCCTCGGTGAGCTCGGCAATCATCGCCTCGAGGGCCTCCTTGGTCTCCACGAGAACGTCCTCGCGCTCGCCCGGTCCGTCGGAGTCGACGTTCGCGGCGACCTCATCCATCAGGCTTCGGAAATCGAGGCCCTGGAACAGGTCGCGCAGCCGGTTGATGTCCGGCACAGCGGGCTGGATGGAATCAAAGCCCGGGTCGAGCGGAACGTCCGTGTCGATGGTCACGAGCTCCAGGGACAGCTCGAGCATCGCGCGATCGCCCTCCAGCTTCTCCTTGACCTTGCCCTTGACCTCGTCGAGTCGCTCGAGGAGCGCGGGCACCGATCCGAACTCCTGGATCAGCTTCTGCGCTCCCTTCTCACCGATACCCTTGACCCCGGGGACGTTGTCCGACGCATCGCCCATGATGGCGAGGACATCGATCACGTGCTCGGGCGTGGTCCCGAACTTCTCCAGGACCTCTTCGGGGCCCTCGATGACGAGATCCTTCCCAGGCTTGAAGATGTTGTGCAGCTTCACCTTGTCGGAAACGAGCTGCATCATGTCCTTGTCAGCGGTGACGATCCGGACCTCGTGCCCGGCCTCGGCGGCGCGGGTGGACAGGGTGCCGATCACGTCGTCGGCTTCGTAGCCAGGGATCTCGAAGATCGGGATGCCGTGGGCCTTGATGACCTCGCGGATGTCCTCAAGCTGCGCGATCAGCTCCTCGGGGGCCCGCTCGCGCGTCGCCTTGTACTCGGCGTACTTCTTGTGCCGAAACGTCGGGCCCTTGGCGTCGAGGGCCACCGCGACGAGGTCGGGCTTCTCCTCGCGCAGGATCCGCCTCAGCGCCATCGTGAAGCCGTAAACCGCGCCGGTAGGGCGCCCGTCGGCCGTGGAAAGGCCCGAGCGCATCATCGCGAAGTGGGACCGATACGCGACGGCCGTACCGTCGAAGAGGAAGAGTCGAGACATGACCGGTGAGGCTACGTTTTGCCGAGCCGCAGGGACCCTTGAATCAGGGTGAATCTCTAGGCGCGATGGTGCGCCGTGGCCTCAAGGCCCCACCTTCACGGCGCCGTCGACGGCGTATCGCCATAGGCGCCGGTCCGCCGCTGAACGCGGGCGGGCATCTGCGTGGAACTTGACGACTCGCTGCGGTAGAGCCCGCAGGAAGTGCGAACGCCCGGCCTCCACGCGTGCATGTGGAGGTCGGGCGTTCTTGGGTCGCTGCGCCGGCCGGGAACCGAAAACCCGGTGGAGCAGCAGGGCGGGCTGAGTAGGCCTGCCGAGAGACTAGGGACC
>JBLIHL010000553.1:0-4193 GCA_047635895.1 Paracoccaceae bacterium
ATCGAAAGCTCAGCATCGTGTGGGCAAGCTTCGGGGCTTCCTGGAAGGGAACCACCACGAAGTCGCACCCCGTGAGTTGGTCTAACCGGAAGGCCTGACTCGTCCAATGTGCCTCCACCGAGTCAGCGCCCGGATAGCGGAACGTTCGGAAGTCGGAGACCGTGGCCGTGGAGCCCTCGATGGCCACGGACGGCGCGCGCTCGTGATCCAGGGCCCAGGCCCTATCCGTTGGGGGACTGAGGCTTCTCATCGCGAATCCAATCGCCAGGCAAAGCCCCAACGGGAGCCAGAGCCGCCAGGCCGAGTCGAGTTGCCACCAGAGGATGCCGGAGCCTGCCACCACCACCAGCGCCGCCAACACCCGTGCGACGCTGGGCGTTCCAGGAGCACCCGCGCAGAGGAGCACGCACAGTGCTGCCCACGTGGCCGTACCCAGAAGAACTACCAGCCCGACTCCCGCTACCATCCGTTTCGTCCCATTGTTCGAGGGTCTCATCGCTTGCCTTCGTGACGATAGCGTTTCGCAGCCCGCTCCGCCCCATCACTGCGCTCAGTGAACCAGCAAAGTGGCGCATTACGCTCGGACACCCAACGCGTATTGCTGCCATCCTCCAGTCTCATGCGACCAGGCCCGACCTCGCGGCGTCGCGCCACTCTGACGACTCAGGATCGCGGGCGATCGTCGCAACACGACCCAGGAGCGTGTCGCGCATAGCAGACGACGTCCGAGTCGCCTGCCCTTCTCGGCCAGCCTCTACCCGGCCTCACTGTACCGTTAGGCCGTCGGCTGGCCCGAGGGACACGACGCAGCTGACACGAGCCTCACTCGATGCTGACGATCGCTGCCTCCAGGACCTCCTCGTCCAGGAGGCCCGCCGACATCTTCGGAAGGCTCGACTCCAGCGTCGCGAGGCTCGTGAGGGCCTCGCCTAGGTCCGTCTCGATCACGATCTTGTCGTTGCCATCGAGGGGGTTGCCCAGCAGCGAGAGGCTCAGGTACGTCCGCAGGGTCGGCAGCTGAAAGACGTGCTCACCCTTGGACGTGATCACGGCCAGCCCCACGCGGAACCCTTTCCCGAGCCCGGACGCGCCTGGTGGCTGCACCTGCGGCTCTATGTCCTGCTTCGTGTCGTACTTCCTGATGACCACCAGCGCCGACGCCTCGGGGTTGGTGGCCGCCAGCGAATAGTTACGCGAGAACTCCCGGATCGCGTCTTGGTCGGCGCGAGCCAGGAGCTCCATTGCATTGCTCAATTCCCATCCGTTCATGACGAACAGGATAGCGCGAGCCAGGCTAATTAGGCCAGCCGGGCCGGGTACTGTCAGCCCAGGTAAGCGTTCTTCACGTAGTCGCCCACCATCCGGTGGCTGTTGAACTGGCCCGGGACCGTGACAAGAGAGCGCCGAGCGAGCTCCAGCCAGCCCTTGGGCAGTCCATCCTTGCCCCGCTTGTAGAACAGCGGAACGATGTCGTTCTCCAGCACCTCCACGAGCGCCTTAGCGTCGTAGGTGTCCTGCTTCGCACGACTCTTGAATTCGGTTTCGTCGCCGATCACCCAGCCGTTCTTGCCGTCGTAACCCTCGGGCCACCAGCCGTCGAGGATCGATGCGTTCAGGCCGCCGTGCAGGGGCGGCTTCATGCCGCTCGTGCCGCTCGCCTCGTTGGGACGAATCGGGTTGTTGAGCCAGACATCGCAGCCGCTGGTGAGCATCCGCCCCACCTGCATGTCGTACTCCTCGATCAGCGCCACGCGCCCGTGGAATCCGGCCTTGTGCGCCTCCCGGTAAATGATCTTCGCCAGCTCCTGGCCATCCTCGTCCCGCGGGTGCGCCTTGCCCGCGAAAATAAGCTGCACCGGGCGCTTCTCGTCGTTCAGGAGCGCCGACAGGCGCTTCGCCTCCTTGAAGATCAGCGGCGCGCGCTTGTAGGTCGCGAAGCGGCGCGCGAAGCCCAGCGTCAGCGCGTCTTCGTCGAGCGCACGCCAGGCCTCAGCCACGGCTCCCGCCCCTTCACCACGACGCTCCGCCTGGCGCGCCAGGCGCGTCCGGGTGAAGTGCACGAGCTTGGCACGCAGAGTGCGCCGCAGCTCCCAGAGATCCGCCAGCGGGATCTTGGACGCGTCCTTCCAGGGGTCGTCATCCGGCCCCATCGTGTTCCACTTCGGCTTGATGTACTTCGCGTACATCGCGTCGGCTTCCGGCGCGAGCCAGGTCCGCGCGTGGATGCCGTTGGTCACGTGACCGATGGGAACCTCTTCCGAGGTCTCGGCGCCGTAGACCTTCATCCACATCTCACGGCTGATCTTGCCGTGCAGCTCTGCCACGCCGTTGACCTTGTGCGCCGTGTTGAGCCCGAGCACCGTCATGCAGAACGGCTCTTCCCGGTCGCCCGGGACCTCGCGCGCCATGTCGGCGAACGCTTCCGCCGAAAGGCCGAGCGCCTTCAGGTGCGTCTTGAGGTACTTCGCGACGTCCTTGGCACCGTAGCGATCATGGCCTGCGGGCACCGGCGTGTGCGTCGTGAAGACCGTCGAGGCCTTCACGGCCGCCAGGGCCTTGTCGAACGAGCGTCCCTTCTCCATCAGAACGCGCATGCGCTCGACGGAAGCGAAGGCCGCGTGGCCCTCGTTCAGGTGAATGACGGTGGGCTTCTCCCTGACGGCCGCGAGAGCCATCATCCCGCCCACGCCGAGCAGCACCTGCTGGCGCAGTCGCAGGTCCGGCTCGCCCTTGTAGAGCCCCTCGGTCAGCTGACGGTGCGCCTTCGGCTCGCCCTCGATGTCCGCATCCAGGAGGTACAACGAGACGCGTCCGACCTGCTGCTTCCAGATCTTCGCCCGCACGAGTTTCCCGCCCAGCGGACACTCGATCTCCTTGCCCGTGTCCACGATCGGCAGGTCGCCGAAGTTAACCTTGGGGTACAGGACGCGCGTCGTGCCGTCGCTGCGAAGCTCCTGGATGTAGTAGCCGTGGCGATAGAGAAGCCCGACGCCGACGAACGGCACGCCGAGGTCTGACACCGACTTCACGTGGTCGCCCGCGAGCACACCAAGGCCGCCCGAGTACTGCTGAAGGCTCTCGTGGATGGCGAACTCGCTGCAGAAGTACGCCACCTTGAGCTTCGGTGCCTTCTTGGCTACCGAGCGCTCAAACCACGTCTTCGCGGCGTAGTAAGCCTGGCGCGCCTTCTCGGCGTCGCCCAACAGCTTCTCCATGCCGGGGTCATCGGCGCACGCTTCCAAGCGCGCGTCCGACACGCGCCTCAGCATCTCCAGCGGCGCGTGATTGGTAGCTTCCCACTGAAGGGGATCGATCGCGGCAAAGAGGGTCTGCGCCTTGGGACACCAGGTCCAGCGGAGGTCAAGGGCCAGCGCTTCAATGCGTTTCGAGAGTACTTTCGGAGTCATGGAGTCAACCGGTCGGTTGCGTCGAGAAGTTCATGGAGCCTCCGGGCTCGCCCAGCCGTCAGGTCAGCGCGTGAAGCGCGCCAGACCCAGTTGCCGGTGGCGGTCCCGGGAGTGTTCGTTCGAGTCGCGCGGCCGAGGCCGAGCAGGTCTTGTAGCTGGACGATGGCCGTATGGGCGCGCGTGCAGAAAGCCGTCCGGCACATGGTGGACCCCACCGTCTTCCCCTCGCCAAGGGTGGCGATGCGGAAGCGCTTTTTGTCGCGGGCGTCCAGGCCGCGCCACCAGCCCACACAGGTATCGTTGTCGTGGGTCGCAGGGTAGACGATGGAGTTCTCCGGCACGGCATGCGGAGCGTGGAATGAGCGGGGCGAGAACCCCCACTGGAGCACGCGCATCCCCGGCAGTCCATAGGCATCGCGCAGCGCCAGGACTTCGTCCGTGACGGACCCAAGGTCCTCCGCGATCAGCGGCAGGCCTCCGAGTTCGTCTCGCAATGCGTCGAGGATCTCCTCACCCGGCGTGTGCGCCCAGAAGCCTTCCCGTGCGGTTTCGGCGCCGCCCTTGACCTCCCAGGCGTTGCGGAACCCAATGAAGTGGTCCACCCGCACGACGTCAAACAGATCGACTTGGCGCCGCATGCGCGCACGCCACCAGCCGTAGTTTTCGGCCCGGTGGGCTTCCCAGTCGTAGTGTGGGTGCCCCCACAGCTGGCCGTCCGCGTTCATGGCGTCCGGAGGGCAGCCCGTCAGCACGGAGGGCGACCCGTCCGGCTCAAGTCTAAAAAGT
>JBLIHL010000554.1:0-4192 GCA_047635895.1 Paracoccaceae bacterium
GAGGCGGCCCCCTATCCGCCGAAGCGTTCGCCCTTGCGCTCGCGCTCGGTCAGCGTTCTTCGAATGCGCGCCTCGACGTGCTTCCAGAGCGACCGTGCTGAGCGAATCGTGCACGCGAAGTGCTCGCTTCCTGAGTACGCCATGACGAAGCGAGCGCGGTCCGTCCGTGAGAGCTTCAGATCAGCTGCGGCGAAGCCCAGGGCGCCGAGGTCCTTCACGATCCAGCGTTCGGGGATATGCTTCCAGATCTGAGCGCGGTGGAGGTCAATCAGGACGAGTTCGCGTGCACCCCGCTCGGTCCGCACCAGGATGTGTCCGAAGTAGAGATCCCGATGGTTGACGCCAGCTGCGTGCATTCGGCGGACGAGCGCGGCGGTCTCTTGGATGAGTTGCCGACGTCCGGCGTGGTCGGCAGGGTCGAGCTGGGAAGCCTCCTCTCCCAGCGTGCGCTGGGTGCCGACATCTGCGGTGATAACGAAGGAGCGCCGCGCGAGCGGGCGCCCGCCGCTCACGCCGGAGCCCGCCACCTGCGGCGCTGGAATGCCGGCCGCATGCAGCCGCTCTAGCGCGAGCACCTCACGCCGCGCGTCGAGGGGGGGCGTGCGCAGGGACAGGAGCTCCTTGAGCGTCTCCCGTGCGCCAGGGCCACGGCTCACCTTGGCAAAGTAGCCCTGGCCGCCCTGCTCGAAGCGGAACGTCCTGCGCCCGTTCTTCTCCCTGAACGTCGTCCCCGGCAGGGCGCTGAGCCACGCGAACGGGTCACCGTCTCCGATGGCCGAACGGATCGGCTCTATGGCGTTCCAGTGATCCACTCTTTTGCCGAACGCTATCGGCCCTCGTTCGGCGTGCTGCTGCTGTTTCGAGCAGCGTCTTCGGTCTTGGCGGTCATCCAAGAAGTGTTGGGGGTGGGGCGGTCAGGCGCAAGCACGGGCCGTCATGCCTCTTCGACTTCAGGCACCACGCCGTCGACCGTGGCGCCAGGGATCGTGCTCGGGCCATGCCAGCAAGGTTTCAGAGGACCGATCGCTAGCGTTCGTATATTTGTCGCGGAATTTCTGGCGCACCGGCAGTCGGTTGCCGCCTGAACCTGTTGAGCGCCACTCGGTGACCGCTCGAGGACGCCACGCGAGGGCGAGACTATGGACAGAGTTCAGACACCTGCAGCCGATCATCGGCCGCTAGAAACAGCCCTGGAGGCACTTCCACGCCTCGTGCGCGCGTGCCACAGCCGCCTGGGGCGCCCATTGGGAGCACAGGATCTCGAGGAGGCAATTCAGGAGACGGGCCTGGCAGCCTGGCGTCAGCGCGACTCGTTCCGCGGAGAGTCGGCCATCGAAACGTGGCTTTACAGCATTGCCAGGCGCACGATCCTCCACCAGATCAATCAGCGCCAGCGCCGGGCGCGGCGCGAGAGCCCGCTGGCGGACGCCTCCTCCCTGTCCAAGGAGGGTGATCGCCCTCTGAGCCGTTCGGTGCACAAGGACCTGGGTCGAGCCGTTCGCGATCAACTTCGCCTGGCGGGCCCGACGGCCGAGGTGATCGTGCGCTCCCATGACTTGGAGGGCCTGAGCTTCGGGCAGATCGGTGCGAACCTGAGCATGCACGAGGCCACGGTCAAGTCGCGGTACTACCGGGCGCTACCGGGCCTCAAGACCCGCATGCGTGGACTTTGGCTGGAGATGAGCAGGTAGCGCCCCGCTCGATCAGCTCATCAGTTCGCGAATCGGCCCTCGCTGGTCGATGCCGAACTTGTCGAGCCCGGAGTCCAGCGCGCCGTAGTGTTCGATCGGATTGCCGTGGGCGTTCAGCAACGTCGTGTAGAAGTTGCCCAGCGTCTTGTGTCCCTCTGCGCCGTAGCCTGGAAGCCGCACATAGCGGCGACCGAGGTTGAGCTTGCAATTGTCGCCAGCCAGCACCACGAACGGATACTCCGAACCATGACTGTGGTGCGTCTCGCCGCCGTCTGGGAAGTAGCACAGCATCGTGTTGTCGAACATCGTGCCGCCGGCCTCCGGGACGGATTTGAGGCGCGTCACGATGCGGTCGACCAACTCCATGTGGTGAGTCCGGCTACGAGCGCGGATCTCGGGCGCCTCGACGCCGCCGAAGGGCTTGCCATGGCCGACATCGTGCATGTTGACCTTCTCTCCCTCGATGCCCCGGATGCCGGTATAGATGTGCCCGAGCTCATCGACCGTGAACGCGGCGACGTTGGTCAGGCCCGAGATCAGTGCACCAAGGAGCACCTCGGAGTGACCAATCTGGCGCTCGATCGTCGTGATTTCACCGCTCATGAACTTCTCGTCCAGCACGGGAACGTGCTTGGCAATGCGCTCCGCCATGCCGTCGATCTTGCGATTGCGTTCGCGGATCGCCTGGATGGAGTCGGCGTATCCCTCCACCTTCGCCAGCTCGACGCCGGCGAGGCCCTGCGCTGCGTCCTTCTCGTTCTTTGCAACGAAGGCGAGGAGCCTGCGCTCGAGTTCGTAGCGCGTCGCGGCGCTCGCTTCGGTGGAGACCGACTTGAACAGCTCGTCGAGAGCAACGCGCGGTGATCCGAAGGCGTAGTTCGGCTGCTGCGGACCGCGCGCCGAGAACCCGGTCGCGATGCCGTCGAGGCTCCCGCGCGCGTTGCCGCCACCGAGCGGGAAGCACGCCAGCTCGATGTGCTCGGCCGGCGATGGGAATAGCTTGGCGAGCTCGAAGTCGACGGTCGCCCACGGAATCGAGCTGATGCGCTCGTTCGCTTTGAACACGCCAAGGGAAGAGCACCACGAGTGGTGCCCCGTTGTGCACATCTTGCCCGAGAGACCCTGCAGGATCGTCAGGTGGTTGACGTGACTGGCGATCGGCTGCATCCACGCCGGAAGCTCGTGCCCGTCCAGATCGACCTGCAGCGCTTCTTTGCGCTCGTCTTTTGCCTTCAGGGAGTCATCGAAGCTCGGTGGCACCATGACCTTCGGCCACAGGCCGTTGCCGCGGTGCATGAAGATGAAGCGCATCGGCGGGCGCCCCGAACCCAGCAGAAGTCGCGTGGGATCGAGGAATGCCATCGCACCCGCGCTGAAAAGGCTCGTTCTGAGGAAGTCGCGCCGTGTTTTCATGGTCAGTCCCCCGCTTGCTTGCGGAAGCGGAAAGAGTCGGAGGTGATGAGGGATACGATGACCTCGCGGAAGCGTCCGCCGCTCTCCAGGTAGGCCTGGTCGGCGTCGATCAGGGTCCTTGAGTCGGCGAGCGTTTCGTTGCGTCCCATGTAGAAGCGGAAGGCATGGCGAATGATCGACTGCCTGACGCGGTCGGAGCGCGCCAGCCGCTCGATCAGCTCGAACGGGTCCGCAACGTCGCCGTCTAGCTCTGCGTCCCCCGTGCCGTCCAAGCGCCCGGTGGTGACGACGGGCGCGGTCGGGTAGACGTCGAAAGTGGTCTTACCGTTGCCGCGCTCGATCAGATTGTCCGGATGCTCGAGGGGCTCGACGGTGCGGAAGCGGCCGAAGTCATCGAACGCCTCGAACGGCAGGCCCAAGGGGTTCATGTGCTGGTGGCAGCGCCAGCACTCCTGACCCATAGTGACGGACTCGACGCGCTCACGGAACGTCCTGTGCGGATCGTCAGGCACCTGCGCGTCGACCGTGATCGGTACGTCCGGGACGCGACCGGCGAGGAGCTTCTCGCGGATCCAGCGGCCCCTACGAACCGCATCGGGGTGGAAGTTGGTGGAGTGCGCGATCAGCCACGAGGGATGCGTCAGCAGCCCCATGCGATGTTCGATGCGGAAAGGCTGCTCCACCGGATAGTCCCAGAACGTCTTGGGGCTGACCTCCTCGCCGCGATACTTCGACGACTTCCAGTGGCCGTAGCGGCCGATGGACGGGGTCGACGGCAGGTTGTAGAGCGGCGCGTGGTGGAAGGTGTACCCGTGGGCCCAGGGCACCGTCGTGAACGGTTCGAGCCCGCGCCCGAAGTGCTCGTCGAAATAGTGCATGAAGTTGACGAGCTCGCCCGGGCGCGAGGCGTCCTTGATCCGCATCGACCCCATGCCCTGGAGGAACTCGAGGTGCTCGGTCAGCACCCGCTCCGGCTCGGTTTTCCAGTCGGTGTCCTTCAGGCGATCGTAGACCTCGCGCCACTCGTCGAGGATGAGACGCCCGGCCGCGTTATCCTTGTCGTGGTAGACGAAGAACTCGTCCGTGGT
>JBLIHL010000555.1:0-4185 GCA_047635895.1 Paracoccaceae bacterium
TCTCTGGTCGCGCTGGAAGAGCGAGCGTGCCGCGACGCGAGCGCGCGGCGAGACGCTGGGCCAGGTGCTAGTGCTATTGGAACCAGACGGCGAGCTTAAGCTACGTCGCGCGCCTGACACCCGGCGCGCAGTTGAGCTGGCGTGGGGTCTCTCCGACCAGCCGCGAGTGGTGGCGCTCAATACTCTAGTGGGAGCGCTGGGCGCGGCCGAGTGGACCTCGAAGGGCCTCGATGTCCCGGGCCTTGAGGGGCGTATCGTTCCGCGGTTCGGGGTCTTCTCGCCGACCCGGCGCGCCTACGTGGACCTGCTTGAGAACCTGGACGTTAGGGGGCGCTCGGTCCTGGATGTCGGCTGCGGGACCGGCGTCCTTGGATTCGTGCTGCTGCAGCGGGGCGCGTCCCATGCGTTAGGGACGGACTGCGAGGAGCGGGCGGTGGGCTGCGCCATGGACAACGCGACCCAGCTGGGGCTTTTGGGCCAATACCAAGCCGTTCGAGCCGATCTCTTCCCGGCCGAGCCAGAGGCCAGCCGCTTTGATGTGATCGTCTTCAACGCGCCGTGGGTTCCCGAGACGCCGAGGACCGCCCTGGACCGAGCGGTTTTTGACGACAACGGAGACACGTTACGAAGCTTCCTGCGCCGTGCCCCTGGGCACCTCGCCGAAGGCGGCGTGATCGCCCTGATGATCTCAGACCTGCCCGAGCGGCTGGGCCTGCGCGCTCCCGAAGCGCTTGAGAGTCTGATGGCGGAGGAAGGCCTCGCCATCCAGTCCAGTCACAGCGTGCACGCATCCCACCGGCGAGCCAAGGACACGGACGATCCGCTCCATGAAGCCCGCGGGGCCGAGCGGATGCAGCTCTTCGTGGTGACGCCCTACGCTGCTACGTAGAGGGGAGTCCATCGATCGGGTTGCCCAGCTCCTGCCATCCGAGAATCCCGCCTGCAACGCTGATGGTCTTTGTGGAGACGCCCAGCCTCTGCAGGGTTTTCGCGGCGGTGACCGAGCGGACGCCGCTGCGGCAGCTCAGGTAGAGGGGCTCTTTGCCCCGGAGGCTCTCAAGGTGGAAGCCTAGCTCTGACAGAGGGATGTTCGTGGTCGCAGGGATATGACCATGCTCGAACTCGAACGGGTCACGTACGTCGATCCAGCGATTGTCGCCTTTCAGAGCCAAATGGACGCCCTTGGCTTCGGTCGGGACCAGCTCTTCAATGACCACGCGACCGCCAGCGGAGGGCGCAGCGCAGCATGCGGCTGCGTTGCCCGCAGTCTCAGGAAGGCTTGGATTCTCGTGGAGATTCAGCTCGAGGTTTGCGTTCACCGCGTCCGAATTGCCGGCGCCGGGAGTCAAGCTGAGGCTTTCCGCATAGGCCTGGCCGCTGGAATGACGGAGGGCAGCAGAGTTCGCCCCTTCGTGATCGATGGTGCTGAACATGACGTCGTTGTAGTCGTGCCCTGGGAACACCAGCGTGCCGCTCGGCAGGGTCAGGAGGCGCTCTTTCACGGACGCGAAGAGCTGCGCTGAATCACTGCCCACAAAGTCAGAGCGAGCCAGGCCATCGATGAAGAGGCTGTCGCCGCAGATGACGACTCCGTGCCCATACAGCGCCAGTGAATCGGGCGTGTGCCCGGGCACCTCGATCACATGAAAGGAGAGTCTGCCTACCGTGACCTCGTCGCCATCCCTCAGGTGCTTGATGGCACGCCTGACTGGGGTCGCGTGCGACATCATGAGCGGCACATCTTCCGCCATGAACCGCGTGGCAGCCGACAGATGGTCGGCGTGCGTATGCGTGTCGAAGACCGCCACCAGCTCGAGACCGTACTCCTTGAGCAGAGAGCGATAGAGATCCTCTTGACCCACCTTGGGGTCCACGAGGAGGCATGACTTTGTGACGGGGCAGCCGATCAGGTAAGAGCGGCAGCCGTCTGCGGCCACGGCTTTGAAGATAGGTTGAATCATTCGGATTGAAGAGCCACGGGACAGCGGTGGTGGACGTGTTGGATGCTGGCAGAAAGACGCGCGTGGAGCAACGTGGCTCAGTCAAGCTCTCGGAGAATCGTCGCCCTAGATCGGGGTGCACACGCTTGCGAGTTAGCTCAGCGGGGTGTCGAGGTCCGCGCCCGTCCAGTGGTACGACGAGCGAGCATCAGGGGCGTGGCGAATTCCAGCTAAAGATCGAGCCGCCCCTTGACCGACTTACGCCGTAACCATACGGTGTAAGTCCCGGTCCGTGCCCCAAACCTAGATCCAGACCGCTCTTCAGGGATGCCCAAGTACATGAATGCCACCACCAGCGCGCCTCCCCTCGGCCGCGACGCCAGCCCTGCCCCGGATCGGAGCGACTCCATGAAGGCGATCGTTCAAGACCGATACGGCTCGGCCGACGTGCTCGAGCTCAGAGACATCCCGAAGCCCCAGGTTGGCGCAGGCGAAGTTCTGGTCCGCGTTCACGCCGCTGGCTTGGATCGGGGCGTCTGGCACCTGATGGAGGGCCTGCCGTACCTGATTCGTCTTGGGTTTGGCCTCCGCGCGCCCAAGTACCCCGTCTGCGGCATGGATGTGGCGGGTCGGGTGGAGGCGGTCGGCGAAGACGTGACCAAATTTCAGGCAGGCGACGAGGTGTTCGGCATCTGCAACGGATCGTTCGCCGAGTACGCATGCGTCCGTCAGACCAAGCTGGCAAGGAAGCCTGCCAACCTCACATTCGAACAGGCGGCAGCCGTGCCTGTATCCGGCGGCACGGCCCTGCAGGGGCTTCGCGATAAGGCCGAGGTGACGGCTGGGCAGAAGGTGCTTATCACCGGAGCGTCCGGCGGGGTGGGGACGTTCGCAGTGCAGATAGCCAAGGCGCTGGGCGCCGAAGTGACGGGCGTCGCAAGTGAGTCGAAAATAGACCTGGTCCGGTCTCTCGGCGCGGACCACGTGATCGACTACAAGCGCGACGACTTCTTGCGGATGGGCCAGCGCTATGACGTCATTCTGGACATCGCAGGCAACCGCTCGCTCAACGATCTTCGCCGCGCACTCACGCCACAAGGGACTCTTGTGATCACCGGTGGAGAGGAAGGGGACCGGTGGATCGGCGGAGTCGACCGCCAGCTCCGAGCGCTCGCCTGGTCGCCGTTCTTGGGGCAGAAGCTATGTACGTTCATCGCGGAGGAGAGTGGTGAGCACCTGCGATCTTTGGCTGGGCTCATCGAGGATGGCAAGGTCGCTCCCGTCATCGATAGGACCTTTCCACTCAGCGCGGTTCCTGACGCCATGCGTTATCTCGTCGAAGGGCGCGCAAGAGGAAAGATCGTCATCACGGTGTAGGCCCTGGTGAGTGCCCCCATGGGCGGCAGTGCTAAACCCGTTAGTGCAATCGTGTGAGGAGAATTTGGAATGACAGAACGACGAAGTCCCAACAAACGGCCTCGCATCCCTTTGACCCGGGAGCGCGTGCTCCGCGCTGCGATTGACAGCGCGGACGAAGGCGGTATTGACGCGCTCTCGATGCGCAAGCTCGCCCTAGTGCTCAAGGTCGAGGCGATGTCCCTTTACAACCATGTCAAAAACAAGGGCGACGTTCTCGATGGCATCACGGACATCGTCGTGGGGGAGATCGACGTGCCGATCATCGGTTCGGACTGGCAGGCGGCGATGCGCCAGCGGGCGACTTCGGCCCATGAGATGCTGCTGCGTCATCCCTGGGCGTCTCTCCTGATCGTGTCGCGCATCAACGTCGGGCCAGCCATGCTGCGCTACATCGACGCCACGATCGGATGCCTGCGCGAAGCGGGGTTCTCCTACGAGATGGCCGACCGCGCGTGGAATTCCATCGATAGCCACATCTACGGATTCACCCTTCAGGAGTGCAACTTCCCGATCGATCCGTCCGAGTACGCCAGCGCAGCGAGGGAGTTCCTTCCCATGATCCCCGCGGACCAGTACCCCTATTTGAACGGCCTCAGCCAGCAGGTCATCAACGGTACGCACCACGGTGTTCAGGACTTCGATTTCGGGCTCGAGCTGATCCTCAAGGGACTGAACGAGGTTCGCGATGGGGGGAAGGTCCGGAAATCGCGGACCCCAGATCTCTAACCCGTGAGGGAGCACCATCCAAAAAAATGGGCGCTACAGCTCGGCCAAGCCAAGACTGCAGCGCCCAAAGGAGGACTGCGGGAGACGGGCTCCCCCACGT
>JBLIHL010000556.1:0-4181 GCA_047635895.1 Paracoccaceae bacterium
CATGTGCTCAAGCGCGTCCTGGTCGATGCCCGCGGCGTCGGCCCATTGGTCGAGGACCCTGCGCTCTCGCCTGGAGAGGTCTCCGTCGCCCATGGCGACATGGACCAGCGCCTCGAGGGCGGCCCGGCCGCGGTCGGCGAACGGGTCCCTTGACGAATGCGCCGGAGAGCCCGAGGTCGCGCTTGATGCCCGCGCCCGGTGTCGACGGGCATTCCCCGCTGCCTTGCCCTTGAGGGACCGCAGGTACAGGGCGACGGCGCCGAGGCTGGCGAGTGGAATCGCGAGGGCGACTGGATGGTGGAAGAGGGCGCTGGAGAGGATCACGAGCAGCCCGACCGTGCCGCCCACGACCACGCTTAAGATCAGGGAGGCTCCCCTGGCGAGGTCGCCTAGGACGGGGATCATGTACAGCAGGCTGGCGACGGTGCTGAGCGCGAGCAAGATGCCGCTGATGATCGCCAGGAGTCCGAACCCGCGGATGCGCCACTTCAGGCCAGAGATGTCAGCCTTCATCTTCCGGACGGCCTCTGCTCGCTCGCCGTTGACGAGGTGGTGAAGGACGCCGTCGTTGCCGATGAGGCGGGAGATCCTCGACAACTCGATCTCGAAGTCTCGAGGGTGCCCCTTGCCGTCACGGATCGAACCGAAGTAGGTGCCCGTGGAAGCGGCCGGAACGGCGCGGTAGCTGACACGCTCGTCGCCGAGCTGCGGGTCGCTGAGCGCCCGCGCGCCGCTGCACAGTCGGTCGCCGACGATCACCAGGCCAAGCTCCTTGGCCTTTGCGTTGAGCTCCAATCCGGTCAGTTCGAGCTGCTGGTCATCGTCAATGAGCTTCAGCCCGGCGCGCTCCACGGTGGTGTCGCCGACCGTGACCCTGTTGAGCCGCGCGGTCCCACTGTCGAGCCATTTGGTGACCCCCATGTTCTCCTTCACGTCCGGGACGTAGTTGCGCCAGTCGAGCTCCAAGTCGCTCAACATGTCGTCCTCATCACTCTCGTCGTCCCAGCAGTAGATCTCGGCGGTGGCCGAAACCTCGAGCCACCCGGTGAGCTCTTCGAGGTACTGGGGGGTCAGTGTGGCGCCAGGAGGGAGCGGGCCCGTCAGGGAGATGGGTTCCTCCCCGCGGGCGTCGCTGCTCGTGGGGATCGCGCGAGCATCCGCGGCGGCCTTTGCGTAGTCGAAGCGCCCCTCGTTCTCCCACAGCGCGAGGATACCTCCCCCGATGAGTACCGGGATGAACACGAAGCCGCTGTACTTGCCCTTGCCGTTCGAGCCGATGCTGATGCTAAATCCCATGGGTGAAGCCGGGTCTGCTGGTGAAGCCGGGTCTGCTGGTGAAGGAGGGCGCCTGCCGGCCGAGTGAGCGGGAGTTGCTCGGCTCCGACGGAAGACTGCGCTCATCCTGCCGGTGTCGGGGCCGCCCTTTGCTGGACCCGCGCCGTCCCTATTGGAGCCAAGGGCGACAGGTTCTGCGGATAAGAGGTCCGACCTGCCAGTTTCGGAAGGAGCGGTGGAGGGGGGAGGAATTGGCGGTGGACGAGGCACCAGCGCAGCACTTCGTCACCAGCTGCAACGGATAGGTATTCCAAACGGGCAGTCGATGTGGCGCCCACGGTAACTGGGGGGCCCATTTTCGGCAACACCCTCCCCCACGGCACCCGACTCAGCGCCACGCCGTCGACTCTGCGCCTCAGTGATAACTCACGAGCCATCCGGCGCGGCCGGAGGCCCACCCAAGCTTCGCCCCCGAACGACCCCCATGACAACGTGGACACCGAGGGTCGTGTTTCACCTACCGCTGCGCCAGGCGGAACGCTTCCTCCGATCCTTGTTCCGGCTAATGGGTGTCGGACTCAACGTTTCGGATCACACGACCCTTCCACGCCGAAGCGCGACCCTGAAGGTGCCCCTCGCCAGTCGTACGGGCAAAGACCCCATCCACCTGATCATCGACAGCAGCGGCCTTGCAATCGTGGGCTAAGGGGAGTGGGCTGCAGCCAAACATGGCGGGAATGGACGACGTGGCTGGAAGAAGCTGCATCTTGGCGTGGACGCCTGCGGTGAAATCGTCGCTCAGGTCCTGACGGACAGCAACGTCGATGACGGAACGACGGGCGTAGCGATCAACAAGGGCATGAGCGGGCCCATTCGTTCGGTCACAGCTGACGCTGTATACGACACCAAGCCAATCAACGATGCTGCCGATGGCGCAGGGGCGGAGGTCATCGTGCCTCCAACTAGTATTGCGAGCACGTCAACACGACGCCGAAGGTCGAAGGCGCGCAACCGGACGGTGAGACGAGTGAAGGAGGTCGGGCGAGGGCAGGGGAAAAACGAGTCGAGGTACCACCGTCAGGGACGCGTCGAGAATACCTTCTTCCGGTACAAGGCCGTACTCGGTGGCCGACTTCGGACGCGCACGCTGGGCGCCCAACAAACAGAAGCCGCGGTCGCCTGCAACGTGCTGAACCGGATCCGTGAGATCGGGTGGCCGACGTCGAGGAAGGTGACCCCTTGAATGCGACGGGGATGGAGCGCCTGTCGCCCCGACAAAGCTTCGTTCACCAACGCCGCAGAATGCCGAACGCTTCCAACAAGAGCCCACCTCCGAGGAGGACCGGCTGACCAGATCGAGCTCTGATCGAGCAGCGTTTCACGTGCCGTGATCACCTCGCCGCTGGCCAACTCCACCTTTCTTAGCCCTCGCGCCGTGCTGTCAAGATCGACTCGATGTCGATCGCGCACTCGAGGAGTATCTCCCGCAGCTCCGGGTACTCCTCAGCCGTGTATCGGTCCTGCTCGATGCGCAGCATTCGGTCGACAACGATCGAGCCAGTGGGAGAGAGCTCGTAGCGGCTCTCGTATCGACCCGCGCCGTTTTGCTTACTACGTGCGATCGGCGGTGCCTCGGCCGTGTACCCGTCCGGCAGGTCGATCTCGAAGTGCCAAGACACGGTGATCGCGGCGGCCCACATCGGCTGCAGACGCTCTTGAGTCGTCAGGAACTCGCGAAGCACCAGAGGGTTGACGATGTCGATCCCGGTCGGCGTTTTAAAGTGCACCTGGCGCCCCACGCTCAGCGGAATGTCGCTCACCCAGACCCCTTCGCAGTGGAGCGGCATGTCAAGATCGGAGGGCTCCGTCGAGTTGAGTTCGCCGTGGCCCCCGAGGGAGCCTGCGTGGAGAAAACCCTCAGCGCTCTTAGTTGCATCGTCGGTCGCCGCGAGGGTGCGGCGCACCATGCCGGACGTCCTGCCTGCAAAGTCCATCACACTGCTTCCGGAGACGATCCCCGTCTCGCCGATTGAAACGGTGTGGGACACCGCATATCGGTTTACATCCGGCGATCCCTTTGGCGTCTCAGCTACGCGGCCGCCGCCTGCTGCGATGACCACGAACTTGCCTGAAAGGGATGAATCAAGGTCGCCGAGGTCCCGGTAAGTATCCGTCGGGTTCGAGTAGAGGTCGAAGTCGGGCAGGTAGGCCATGCAGTGGTCGAACTGATGTGGCGTAGGTAGCGCGGATGGCTCGAAGCCGCGATCGTACTTGACGAGGACGGGCTCCGAGCGGATGCCGCGAGCGGCCAAAAGCGACGCACTCAGGACGTACTTGTCCTTGCAATCACCGTAGCGTGTCTCAAGCAGTTCGTTCACAGGGCGCGGCACCCAGCCCCCCGTATGGTTGAGTTCGACGACCACGTACTGGACGTCCTTGCACACCCAACGGTGAATAGCGCGAGCAGCCTCGACGCCCTCGCGTCCGCCGACGATCTCCGCCGCGAGTGCGTCGATTTCGGGCGTGACCTCCACGCGGCTGATCACAGCCTCGTTGAATTTCGCGCCGATGATCTCCCAGCTATCGAGGGTCGAAACGACGAACTTGGGGCACAGGTCTCGCGGCGACAGCATGGCGCGCTCGACGGCTTGGCCGGCGTAGGCCGTGAGCGTCGCGAGGATGAAGGGAACGCCGTCGTCCTCGCCGGTCGTCACGACAAAGGGCTCCTGCGCGTCGTATCGCATGGGCAGTTGGTCGTCGTACGTTACGCGAATCGTCGCCTCCTTCACGGGGACTGTGAAGAGCGGGCGCCAGGTGTAGCTGAATCCGAGTGCCGATGGCGCGAGCTGCTTGAAGCGCCACTCGGCCAGCGTCTGCGAGCCGACCGAGAGCTGGGGGAAAAGCAC
>JBLIHL010000557.1:0-4174 GCA_047635895.1 Paracoccaceae bacterium
AACCTGTTCCGCCGGTTCCTCGGGGAAGGTGCGCTCTCCACGAGCTTCCAGACGGCTCTCACGGCGGTCGATGCGGAGCACGGCGACGAGGTGGGCGCGACGCTGTTTCAGCGGACGCTCAAGATGCTCGCAGGGCTCCTCCTCGGGCTCTGCCTGGTCATGATGGCCCTGGTCTGGCTGGCGCCGGACCGCATGCCGCTGACGGGCTGGCTATGGCTGGGCCAGGACCCAGCGGAGGTCCGTGACCTGGCGCTGCGCCTGATGCCGTTTGTGGTGCTGATCTGCGTCTCGGCCCTCTTTACGGGTGCGCTCCACGTGCGCGGCAGGTTTGGCGCGCCCGCGCTGGCGCCAGCGGCCATGAACTTCGTTTGGATCGCTGCGCTGCTGGTATTGGCTGTCCGCTTTGGCTGGTACGGCCCGTCACCCCAGGCGCCTGGTGAGCTGGGGATCGAGGGCAAGCTACGGCACTTCGCCATGGTGAAGTGGTTGGCCTACGGGGTGCTAATCGCTGGCGTCGTGCAACTGGGCGTACAGCTTCCGGCGCTTCGTAGAGCCGGTCTGACCGTCCGCGGGGCCGCGAGGCTCAGCCTGCCCCCCGGCGCACCCAGGCCCCTGGACATCCTGAGGCGGTCCGCCCCGCTGGCCCTTGGGGCCGCTGTCTACCAGATCAACGTCATGGTCGACGGCCTGATGGCTGAGGGGCTGCCCGATGGCGGCCCGACCCTGCACTACCTGGCGAATCGGGTGCAGCAGTTCCCGATGGCGCTGGTGGCGATCGCAGCGACGAGCGCGGTTTTTCCGGCCCTGCAGGCACTCGGGAACAAGCGTGACCTGGCCGGCATACGCAGGCTTCACGATCGAACTCACTTGGCCATCGCCGCGGTCGCGATCCCGGCCGCCTGCGGGCTCTTTGCGCTCGCACAGCCGGTCATCGAGGTCCTTTTCGAGCGCGGCACGTTCACTGCGGAGGGAACCCAACGGATGAAGCCTGCCCTGCAGGTGCTTTGCGTGGCGATCCTGCCTGCCGGCGCCACGGGTGTCATTGCCCGAACGTACTACGCCATGGGGGACTTCCTCACTCCGGTGAAGGTCTCGGTCTCCATGCTGGTGCTCAACGTCGGCCTCAACGCGTGGTTCTTGGTGGGCTTCGGCATGGACATTGAGGGTCTCGCGGCTGCCACCGCGATCACGAGTGCGCTCAACGCGGTCGCTCTTCTGCCAGGTCTAACGCGCCGCCTGGGCCTTCCGAAGTGCAGCGAACCGGTAGGGGGAACCCTGGTGCGCATTCTCCTGGCTTCGGTTTTGGCAGGCGCCGCCGCTGCGAGTGCCGAGGGCTTCATGGACGATCGGGTAGGTCGCACGTTAGCGCTTGGCTTTGGCATGGCCGCGGGTGGAGCGACCTACGTGGCCGCTGGAATGGTGCTCCGCATCGAAGTCGTGCTTGTGATCGCGAAAAAATTGATTCGCCGAAGGAGCCCGAGTTAGGGCGATAGCGCGCGGAACTCGGCGGTTCGCTTGGAAGAGCACTTGCATCATCTCGTTGTCCTGGAAATGATGGCGTCTTGCGCAGGCGCGCATCCGTTCGTTGCCTGAGTACCGCCGAAGCCGCACCTGACGCAGCACGCATCTTGACACCTACCAACAGCCAGGCCGATCTGTCCCCCTCGGGAACTCAAGCGCGTCAGGACGGTCGCGACCCGTTCGCGGCAGCGCAGACGAGAACTCCTCTGGGTCCCATGACTGACGCAGACGTCGACTCGGCGGAAGAACCATCCGTCAGCCCGCTCGACCTCATCGATCCTCCGGCGGATCTTCCTGACCCCGATGTGACAGGGAACGCGCTCACGGTTCTCGAGCGTCGCTATCTCATTCGCAACGAAGGCGGCGACCTCATCGAGAGCCCGCGCCAGCTTTTCTGGCGAGTCGCACGCACGGTAGCCAAGGCCGAGCTGAAGTTCAGCTCCGTCCCCGAGGAGGCCCTCGAAGTCGCCCGGGACTACTACACGCTGATGAGCCAGCGGATGTTCCTGCCGAACAGCCCCTGCCTCACGAACGCCGGCCGGGGTAGCGGCATGCTCTCCGCTTGCTTCGTCCTCCCCGTGACGGACTCGGTCGATGGAATCTATGACGCGGTCAAGGCCACGGCCCTGATCCAGAAGGCCGGCGGCGGCACCGGGTTCAGCTTTTCGTCCATCCGGGCGGCTGGCGAGCGCGTCGAGAGCTCAGGTGGCACCTGCGCGGGCCCACTGGCCTTCATGGAGGTCTTCTCGAAGGCGTCCGATTCGATTCAGCAGGGCGCCTTCCGTAAGGGTGCCAACATGGGGATCCTGCGGATCGACCACCCCGATATCGCGGACTTCATCGTGGTCAAGGACGACCGCACGAAGCTGACTAACTTCAACATCAGCGTCGCGGTCACCGATGCGTTCGTCGAGACGCTTCGAAGCGACCCGAACGCAATCCACCAGGTCACGGACCCCCACACCGGCCAGCAGGGGCCGCTGGCCAAAAGCGGCCAGCCTGGCGCCGTCTGGACGGTCGGCGAAATCTGGGCCGAAGTCGTTGAGCACGCCCACGCCACGGGCGAGCCGGGCCTCGTGTTCATCGATCGCATCAACGCCCAGAACCCGATCAAGAACGTCGGCGACATCGAGGCGACGAACCCCTGCGGCGAGCAGCCGCTGCACGCCTGGGATTCCTGCAACCTTGGCTCGATCAACCTCGGACGCTTCGTCATGCCCGCTGGTGATGCTGGCGAGAAAGGCGCAGCCAAGCCGCAGTTTCACTGGGACGCATACCGCGAGGTCATCCACACCTGCACGCGCTTCCTTGACGACGTCATCGAGGTCAACAAGTATCCGCTCCGCGAGATCGATCAGATGTCCCGCATGACCCGCCGGATCGGTCTGGGCGTCATGGGGTTCGCGGACGCGCTCTTCGAGCTGGGTCTGGCGTACGACTCCGACGAGGCCACCGCGTTCGCCGAAGAGGTCATGCGCGTCCTGGACGAAGAGTCTCACCTCGCCTCTGAGGTTCTGGCCGACGAGCGCGGCGTGTTCGCAGCCTGGGAAGGCTCCGAGTGGGAGAAGCGTGGCGTACGCCTTCGCAACTCGTACACCACGACGATCGCTCCGACCGGGACGATCTCGATCATCGCGGGCTGCTCCGGCGGGATCGAGCCGATGTTCAGCCTCGCGTTCGAGCGCCAGGTCATGCATGACGCGGACGGCAAGCCGACGGTCATGCGCGAGGTCAACGAGGTCTTCGAGCGCGTCGCCAAGGCGGCTGGGTACTACTCAGACGAACTGATCGAGAAGATCTTGGAAGAGGGCACCCTCGCCCACATCGACGACGTGCCTGAGGCACATCGCGAGCTGTTCGTGACGGCCCATGACATCGCGCCCGAGTCGCACATGAAGATGCAGGCGGCGTTCCAGCGCCACTGCGACGCTGCGATCTCCAAGACGATCAACTTTCCGAATGATGCCTCAGTGGAGGACGTGCGCCAGATCTACGAGATGGCCATCGATCTCGACGTGAAGGGCGTCACTGTTTACCGCGATGGCTGCCGCGACATGCAGCCCATGGCACTGAAGGGCAAGGGCTCAGAGGGTGTCGACCGTCCCGCGGGAGGGATGGAGACCGACGCGGTGGGGGTGGGTTCCGCACAGCCTGCTTCCACCGCAGACGTCGCTCTTGGCCATCTTCTGCACGATGGCGGGGGCATGCTGACACCGGTCAAGCTGCCGGAGATTATGCCGTCGCTGCGTATTCGCCAGATGACGCCGTTCGGCAACATGCACGTGAAGGTGTCCGTGGACTTCCCAACAGGACGGGAGCGCGAGGTCTTCGCGCAGCTCGGCAAGGGCGGCGACGTGGCCAACTCGGACCTGGAGGCGATCTGCCGGATTCTGTCGCTGTGGCTGCGTTCGAACGGGAGCCTCGAGACCGCGGTGGCCCAGCTTGCTGGGATTGGCTCTAGCCTCTCGGTGCCGACGAAGGACGGTCGCATCATGTCCCTCGCGGATGGCCTCGCGACGGCGCTGCTGCGCTATAAGCGCGCCAAGGACGAGCACGGGCTTGAGAACCTGCTGCTGGGCCGCGTGGACCCGGCCGCCATCGAGTCGAATGAGCCGGTAGACCGTCGCAAGTCACCTTCGTCTGCGAACCAGGC
>JBLIHL010000558.1:0-4173 GCA_047635895.1 Paracoccaceae bacterium
GCAGGCCAAAGATGCGCTCTGCGGCGCGGTCTTCCTCCGCGGCGATCTCCGCTTCGTCGTGTTCACCGAACAGCGGCTTGTCACCGGCGTCCACCTCGACGATGTCGTGGATCAAGAGCATTCGAATGACTCGGCTGATGTCGATCTCCGCCTCGGAGTGCTCCCCGAGAACCCACGCGTAGAGCGCGAGATGCCAGGAGTGCTCCCCGCTGTTCTCATGACGCGATCCATCGCAAAGCGTGGTGGCTCGGAGAACGGATTTGAGGCGGTCTACTTCGTTGAGGAACTGCATTTGCTGGTCGAGGCGCTCGTTCATCAGCGGACTCTAGAAGCTGACTCCCTTCAATGGTCACGCCAGAGCCAGAAACAGCCTGAACCCCGCAGCCCTGGCGGAATGAAGGCGATCTCCCTTGGGAGGGCGCCCCTTCGGCACCTGCTAGACCAGGAGATTGCCGATGTTCACGCCACCCTGCCCAACGTCAATGACTTTGCCCCACTCAATGGCAACTACACATACCGATGGCTTGTCCTCGATCGGACGGCCACAGCAGCCGCCCGCGGGATGGGGCGAAGCCCCGTGAATGCCTGGGCGCCAGCCGCGAAGCGGCGATAGCCTCGTTTTGGGCTACGTCCATGTGACGTGACGCCCGTTCTTCAGAGTGAGCCCCCCCAAGGCGAACAGCTCCACTGCGACATAGACCCGCGAACACCAACCTGACCAAGCCTCACTTGGCGTTCGTGCGAGCCAGGCTCTTCTTTCACCAAGCCGCCCACAGGCGCCCCTCCGCGCCGTCGCTTTCGGGCGATGTGGCTTCGGGGAACTATCGGCTCCTGAGCTAGGAAAACAATATCATCTGAAGCTTCGCCCACGTTGAGTTGACCGGTCCATCCTCATCATTGGAACCGAAGTTCGAGAGCGTTACTGTAGTTAGTGACGCTAGTTCCGTCTACCACATCCTGGTGCCAGAACTGGAAATTCCAAGTATCTCCAGCCATGACGGAAACGCCAAAGTAGGGATATCCAGGAAAGTTGTTCAAGGGCAGGACCAGGCTGAAGGTTCCCCCGGCGGTCAAGCCAATTTCACCGGCCCTTTGGAAGCTCATGATGTTGCCCCCCAGGCACAGGTTGCCCGAATTACCGCCGGGGTTGGTGATCAGGCCCTTAGTCCGACTGGCCATGATGAAGCCCAACTTGCCTTCCGGTACCTGGGTCACGGTGAGGGTCAGGTTGTTTGCGGCAACCAAAATGCTGCCCGTCGCCGCCAGTTGGCCTTGTTGGCCGGTGGAGTTAACCGGGGAGCTGCAGTAGTTGCTGCCTATGATCGAGTCACAGGGTACGTTAACCGTGTTGCTGCCGGCCATCGTCACGGCCCCGGCGGCTGTAGTCAACGCTCTCCCGTTCAGCGTTGCCCCGACACCCAACGTGATGGCAGCTTGCGCAATAACTGTCCCGGAGAAAGTGACGCCGTTGAGCGTCGCAGCGCTGGTTACCTGCCAGAAAATCTGGCTCGGTGAGGCGCCGTTCAGTAGGAGGACATTCGAGTGAACGTTGGCAGTGATGGCGCTCCCAACCTTGAAAATGTAGACGCCCGCTCCATCGAGCGACAGGGTTGTCCCGGCCGCAATATTAGCACTGCTCGAAAAGACATAGGTGCCGGGGTTGAGTGTGAGTCCACCCAGTTCCGCAGCGATGACTGCGGCGCCCCCCGTACCCACCAGACTTGTGTACAGAGCGGTGGTCGCCGCTTGTGCGGTAATCGCGGCACCATCGTTGGAGTGTGTGCTAGAAGGCGCCACTACTGTCGCCCCTGCGGGAAAGCCGGTGATCGACGTGCCGGGTGTCGTGCCCACATCACCAGCAACGACTGTGCCGGTGCCGGCGGCGGTGACCGTCGAGCCGCCCAACACCGCGAAACATTGCGCATCACCGAGCAGCGGGCCTGGCAGAGTGATACCCACTCCTGGCAGAGTGATACCCACTCCTGGCAGAGCGATACCCACTCCTGGCAGAGCGATACCCACCCCGGCCGGAGAGGCACCGTACAGAAGCGAGGCGCATCCCAGCAAAGCCGTCAGGCTCGTCGCGTACATTTTAGTCGTTCGTAGCATGACTGTATAGTCGACAGGTTCGCTCGGGCCCCACGAGGCCATTTGCAGCTTCCTACCTGGTTGACGCAATCTCTTGCTCTAGGCCAATTCAGACCAGGGGATCGCAGAGGAGCATGTCTCGCTTAGGGGCGAGCCAGCGGAGTCCTCAGGAGGGTGGAGGAGAGGCAGGACCAGCCCAGGGGTGCCTCCTCGAGGGGCACGCGCCACCGAGTCGGTCAGGAAATGGTACCTGTTGAGTAGCCCCGGGAGCTTTCACTCCCAGGGCCCTCACGAGATCCGGACTTGGAGATTTCCACCATCCGGCTCCTCCGCTGAGGCGGTTCGTGGCTACGACGCTCAGATCCGCACGCGGATCTGAGGTGTGAGCAAAGGGTAGCGCTCCAAGAGCCCTACGTACCTCTCCCACGTGAGACGCGATCGGTTGCCCAACGTCAATGACATTGCCCCATCAATGACAACTACACTTACCCAAGGTTTGTCGTCGACCGGACGCTAACTTCTTCGTCCGCGGCGGCTTCTACCAGAGCCGTGTCAAGGCTCAGCCGATCCCGCGGTTCCGATGCCGCAAGTGCCTGCGCCGCTTCTCGCGACAGACGCTTCGGCACGACTATCGGGACAAGCAGCGGGTCGGGCCGCTGGGGCTCTGCCCCCGGAGCCGTGACGACCGCGGCATGGAGTGCTCCTGCATGAACGGCGAAATTGAGCGGCACAGAGCGCATTCCTAAAGGGAATAGGGCGTCGCGCCGATACCTGGGAGTCATCGCCAAGTCTCCCTCCCCAGGAAGGCCCTGGCGCCCCTTGGATCCCCCCATGGCAGCCCATCGCGGCTGCACGACTACCATGCCCCAAGCTCCGCGCCTCGTTCCCAGCCTCCTGACGGTTTCCGACGCCACTTTCGCCATGGACGCCACGGCGGATCGATGTGCGCTCCTGGGCCCTGATGGCCGGATCGAGGTCACGAACGCTCCCTGGCAGCGTGGAACGCGCACATCCGATCCCGTGCCGCTCCGCGATATTGGTATCGGCGTCGACTTCCTTGCGGCATGCGCCCAGGCCGCACTGATGGGCAGCCGCGATGCGGGCACCGTCCACGCCCAAATGCGCCGCCTCATGGCAGGCGAAGCCGACCGCTGCGAGATCGAATTCCAGCGCCACGCCACGAGCGGAGCCGCGGGCACAGCCCCCACCAAGTCTGCGATCAACCTGGAGCGGGTCCCCGATACGTCAGGCGACCGAATCCTAATTTCATTCGCCGCCGCCAACCTCTGCGAGGCCGAACCAACGTCCGTTCCGGAAGCCGGCTTCGCGGTCCCCAGCGGCTCGCGCTTTGAGCGACTCGCCACGGCCCTCGACTCCCTTCCGAGCCACGCCGCCATTCTCGATGGCCGCGGGCGCATCGTCGCAGTCAATGCGGCCTGGCGCGTCTTCTCCGCCGTCTCGGGCGGCACCGCTGCTGCGACGGGCATCGGCGTCAGCTACCTCGGCACTTGTGAGCGCGCTGCCGCCAGCGGCGACGGACGCGCCCGTGACTTCAGCACCGGCCTCGCGTCGGTTCTGCGCGGCGAGCGCCACAGCTACCACGCGGACAGCCGCGTCGGCCTTGGCGGCCCGGCCCGCAAGTTCCGTGGTCGCGTCACGGCTCTCACCCTCGCCGAGGGTCGCTATACGCTCGTGACGCACACCGAAATCACCCAGACCATCCCCCAGCAAGGGCCCCAGCAGCAGGCCGCGAGGTCCGTCGAGGACGCCGCCCCGGCCGCCCGAAAGGCGACGATCATTCTGAGCCGCAACGCTGATAACGATCGTCCGACACAGGCAGCCTGAGGGTTTCAGGCTCACCCGGTCCGAGCCCGAATAGGCCGCGCCATCTCGTCCGAATAGATCGGATGAGATGGCGCGGCTCTTCTATTTGAACTTGAGACACTCGCTGCACTCGCATGCAGCGTCGAAGAGTTCCCCGCCCACCGAGTCGTCCGAAGCCGCATAGCCAAGCGCAGCCAGGTTCATCTTGGCCGCGCGGTCCAGGTTCGGCCGAGAGGCGCGCAGCGTCGGGTCCGCGTTCGC
>JBLIHL010000559.1:0-4172 GCA_047635895.1 Paracoccaceae bacterium
CGAAATCGCTGACGACGACGCCGACACCGGCCCCGTGGGGGAGCAGCGCGATGCCGCGCAGGTCCACGCCCGTGGGCGTCAACCCATCCGCGCTGGGCGTGATCGAACCGGTTTCACCGGCCGGCCGGGTCGCCACGAAGTTGTCGAACAGCGCGATCGTCCCGTCCGCCAGCGTTGCGTAGAGCCGATCGGCCGCTTCGTCGTAGGCGAGGTCCCACGGCGCAGCCGCCGTCATAGCGGTAAACAGCGGCGGAATGTCGCCCCCCCCGGACGAGCCGAAGACCTTGATGCTGCTGTCGCCGGTGTCCGTCACGAACACCAGCCCCGCCTCGTGCGCGAGCGCCACCGAGCGCGGTTCGTCGAGCGTCGTGCTGAATCCGAAGATCTCGCGGTCGAACGCAGGGTTCAGACTGCCGAGGTCGTTCCCGTAGCTCCGGCTCGACGCCTGGTTCATCACCAGAATGGCCCCGCCGTCACCGCCGCGCAGGTCCGCCTGGTATAGGTTGCCCAGGTAGTCGAAAGCCATGCCCCCCTCGGCCTCGTTGATGATCTGAAACGACGTTTGGAGCGCTTCGTTTCCGCGAAACACCGATGCGATGCCGTTGCTCCTCACGTAGGCCACGTAGGTGCGAAGTGGGTCGCCCACGTTGCCCGAGCTGCCCGCGCCACCGTCGTTGCTGCTGCTGCAGCCGCCCACGACGAGAGCCGCTGGCACCGTGAGGATGGCGAGGAGGAACGATGAAGCGGAGGTCCGGGTCCTTGGCAGTGTCAACACGTGGAAGATGTCAGGTCTTGGAGAGCACGAGGAAACACGCTCGATAGGAGCGTGAACGCGAACACTACCAGTCCCCTGAAGAGGGCGAGTTCGGCGCAGACAGCGAGACCGTGTAGATACGATTAATCTGGCCTCGCGCCGGCAGGGCACCGCCCCCCTAAGCGCCCGAAAGCCCCTCAGGCACCTTCCTAGGAATTGCTCGGCGTGGGAGGCTGGTGCCCAAACATCCGGGCAGCCTCGAGAGTGCGCGGATGTTCAGACGCTTGGGGCCCGGGCCCCGGATCAGCGCCAGGAGCCTGTCGCGCATAGCTGAAGGTCCAGGGGGCTGGCGCGGGAGCGACTGATATGAAGGTGTGAGGACTGAGCGATCTCGGGTAGATCGAGCGACGAACTTCTGTTCTACTTGGAGTGTTTGGCCTGCCGCACGCACCCAGCGAGCTAGGCCCCCCGTACAGAGTCCGGCTCCAGCCCCTCCCCCCCACCAAGCCTCATGCCGCGTCGAGACGACATTCAGTCGATCCTCATCATTGGAAGCGGACCGATCGTGATCGGTCAGGCCTGCGAATTCGACTACTCCGGGACCCAAGCGTGCAAGGCGCTGCGTGAGGAGGGCTATCGAGTCATTCTCGTGAACTCCAACCCGGCGACGATCATGACGGACCCGGAGATGGCCGACGCCACCTACGTCGAGCCCATCACGCCGGAGACCGTCGAGAAGATCCTTGAGAAGGAGCGACCTGACGCCATCCTTCCCACCCTCGGCGGTCAGACCGCCCTCAACACCGCGCTCGCTCTCTTCGATCGCGGTGTTTTTGAAAGGCTCGGGATCGAGATGCTCGGCGCAAACGCGGACGTCATTCGCAAAGCCGAGGACCGCGACCTCTTCCGCGCCGCAATGACCCATGCGGGCCTGGAATCAGCTCGCTCGGGGATCGCCCACAATATGGACGACGCGCGCCGGGCACTCGCCCAGCTCGGTCTTCCCTGCGTCATCCGCCCAGCGTTCACCATGGGCGGCGCGGGCGGCGGCATCGCCTACAACGTCGAGGAGTTCGAGGAGATCGTCACCCGCGGGCTCAACCTATCGATGAACTCGGAGGTCCTCGTCGAGGAGTCACTCCTGGGCTGGAAGGAGTTCGAGATGGAGGTGATGCGCGACCACAAAGACAACGTCGTCATCATCTGCGCCATCGAGAACATCGACCCCATGGGCGTCCACACCGGGGACTCCGTCACGGTGGCGCCCGCGCAGACGCTGACCGACCGCGAGTACCAGGCCCTCCGCAACGCCTCGATCACCATCATGCGTGAGATCGGCGTGGAGTGCGGTGGCTCGAACTGCCAGTTCGCCATCGACCCGAAGAGCGGCCGGATCATCGTGATCGAGATGAACCCGCGCGTTTCGCGCTCCTCCGCGCTCGCTTCGAAGGCGACCGGCTTCCCGATCGCGAAGTTCGCGGCGAAGCTGGCCGTCGGCTATTCGCTGGACGAGCTGATGAACGACATCACCAAGAAGACGCCGGCGTGCTTCGAGCCGACGATCGACTACGTCGTCACGAAGATCCCTCGCTTCGCTTTCGAGAAGTTCCCGAGCGCCGACCCGACCCTTACCACGCAGATGAAGAGCGTTGGCGAGACCATGGCGATCGGTCGAACGATGAGGGAGTCGTTCCAGAAGGCGCTCAGGGGCCTGGAGACCGGGAACCCGGGCTTCGGCGACGACCCGAGCGCGCGCGTGCGATCGATCGACCACACCTCGAAGGAGGAGCTCTCCCGTCACCTCCGCGTCCCCAACGCCGAGCGCATGCTGCACATCCGCAGCGCCTATCGGGCTGGCTGGAGCCTCGACGAGATCCACGAGGCCACGAACATTGATCCGTGGTTCCTGGAGATGATGCGCCAGCTCGTCGAGTTCGAGCAAGAGATGTCAGGCGCGCTTCTCGAGAGGCCGCTCCTGCTCAAGGCCAAGCAGTACGGCTTCAGCGACATTCAGATCGCAGGCGCTCTCGGGACGACCCCGGAAGCGATCAGCTCTGCTCGCAAGGAAATGGGCGTCATGCCCGTCTACAAGCTGGTCGACACGTGCGCGGCCGAGTTCGAGGCTGAGACCCCGTACTACTACTCGACCTACGAGGACGAGACGGAGACGCGCCAGACGGACGTCGAGAAGATCATGATCCTCGGGGGCGGCCCCAACCGGATCGGCCAGGGCATCGAATTCGACTACTGCTGCGTTCACGCTGCCTATGCCGCGCAGGAGCTCGGGTACGAGGCGGTCATGGTCAACTCGAACCCGGAGACGGTTTCGACCGACTACGACACGTCTGATCACCTGTTCTTCGAGCCGGTCACGCACGAAGACGTGATGCACATCGTGAACGAGATCAAGCCCAAGGGCATCATCGTCCAGTTCGGTGGACAGACGCCGCTCAACCTTGCCTCCGGGCTTGAGAAGGCCGGCGCCCCGCTCATCGGCACGTCCGTCGACTCGATCGACATGGCCGAGGATCGCGAGCGGTTCCAGGTCATGCTAGAAAAGCTCGGCCTGCGCCAGCCGCCCAGCGGCATCGCGAAGAGCGTTGCGGACGCCTTCGAGATCGCGCGCACGATCGGCTACCCCGTGCTCGTGCGCCCGAGCTACGTGCTCGGCGGCCGCGCCATGGAGATTGTCTACGACGACGAGTCGCTCGACCGCTACATGACGAACGCCGTCGACGCTTCGCCCGATAAGCCGATCCTCGTGGACAAGTTCCTTGAGGACGCGATCGAGGTCGATGTCGACTGCATCGCCGATGCGGAACGGGTCGTCCTCGGCGGCATCATGGAGCACATCGAGGAGGCAGGCATCCACTCCGGCGACTCCTCGTGCGTGATCCCGGCCTTCTCGCTGTCCGAGGAGATCCAGGAAGAGATCGCGGCGGCCACCAAGGCCATGGCGAAGGAGCTCAAGGTGATCGGCCTGATGAACGTCCAGTACGCCATCAAGGGCGACCAGGTCTACGTCATCGAGGTCAACCCGCGCGCTTCGCGAACGGTGCCGTTCATCTCGAAGGCGATCAACGTCCCGCTCGCCAAGCTGGCGGCCAAGGTCATGATGGGCTGCACGCTGGCCGAGCTCGGATTCACCGAGGAAGTACAGCCCAAGATGTACTGCGTGAAGACCCCTGTTTTCCCGTTCAACAAGTTCCCCGGGACGGACATGCTGCTGTCACCGGAGATGCGTTCCACCGGCGAAGTCATGGGCATCGACAAGGACCTCGGTTGTGCCTTCGCCAAGGCCTACGAGGCCGCCGGCATGCGCCTTCCGCTTCGAGGGCACATCCTCGTGACGGTCAAGGAGGCGGACAAGCGTTCGATCGTGTCGGAAGCTCGCACGCTGAGCGCCCTCGGGTACCAG
>JBLIHL010000560.1:0-4134 GCA_047635895.1 Paracoccaceae bacterium
TGCTGCTCAGGGGCAGCTCTGCGCTCCGTTGGTTTCCTCAGCGCTGGCTTCCTCGGCGCCGACTTCCTGGTCGCTGCCGACCCCAGGCTCCCCCAGCGCGCTTGGGCCCATCCAGGCGGATTCCCTGACGCCTGACGCCAAGAACCTGGCGACCTGGGCCGACTTCATCCGGCCGAACGCCGAGGAGCTGAAGTACGAGTCCATCGGCTGGCGCAATGCGTTCTGGCCCGCCGTCCAGGAGGCCCGCAAGCTGGGCCGGCCGATCCTGCTCTGGACGATGAACGGGCACCCGCTGGGCTGCACATGAAACAACGGCGTCCGCGGACGCCAGTTGGTCTGGTCAGACCCAACCATTAAGAAGCTCAGCGCCGAGTTCGTCACCGTTGCGGAGGAGATTCACTTCCTCTACCCCGAGGGTGAATGGTCCCTCAAACGGCTGGAAGACGATCCAGCCCACCTGTTCTTCAAGCGCTACGGCGAGTCCGTTCCTGGGGGCGACTGGAACGACCCAGGTACGAAGCAGGGGATCTACATGATCGGCCCGAACGCCGAGTACCTCGAGGGGGCCCACGCCGCCAGCGGCAGCGCCTCCCGCCTCGCGGAGCGGCTGACGAGCGCGCTCGAACGGTGGGAAGCTCTCAAGAAGGACAAGGAGTACGCGAACCTGCCGGTGCCGGCGGGCCAAGCCATCGCCCCTCCCGAGATCGACGCCGCGCCGCTGGCGCTGCGCATCTCCTTCCGCGATCTACCCCGCGGCAAGGGCGACCGTTCGGGCCGCAGGCGCACCGAAAAGGATCTGAAGGGACGCCATTGGATGGCCTTCACCGAGTGGGCCTGGAACCAGAACTGGCTGACGATCGACGAGCCCGCTGCGCTCATCACGGACTCGAAGAAGAAGGTCCCGGTCCCGGAGGCGATCATGCAGCGCCTGGTCCGACGGGTCCTCGTCGACAACGTGCGCGGCCAGAACGGCGCCTGGAAGGCCGAGGAAGTCCTGGCGGCCACCCTGGAGATGCGCGCGACCAAGATCACGGGGAAAGTGATCGAGATCGAGTACACGGGTGAGGCGAGCATGGCGGCGGGCGAGAAGCGCTACGCCCCGACCCTCCACGGCCGCGCCGTGTGGGATCGCAAGGCCAAGTCGTTCCGATCGTTGCAGATCGTCGCCATTGGTGAGCGGGCAGGCGCTGCGCGCTTCAACCAGCGAGGTCAGGACAAGGCGCCGGCCCCCATGGGCGTGCTCATCGAGCTTCACCAGAAGCCCGAGCGCGCCAGCAGTTCCAGGGACTCGAAGTGAGCTGGAAGATCCCCCGGGAGTGGAGAGACGCGGTTTCCCGGGTGCCTGCGCCGAGGCTGCCGGGCGTGGGGCCGCGGCTCTCGGCGGTGGGCCTCGCGGTCCCCAAGGGTTCGGTCGTGGCGGACATTGGAGCCGATCATGGGCTCCTCAGCCGTGCGCTCCTGCGAGCGGACCGAGCCCGGTTCGTGCACGCCACGGACGCCTCGTCGGCGGCCCTTGACGGCGCGGTAAAAGCGCTCGCCTGGGGCGTCTCTGCAGGGCGCGCGTCGGTGGCCGTAGGGGACGGCTTCGAGGCCATCCCACCGAATGAGGTCGACTGCGCGGTGCTCGCGGGCACCGGCTCCGTCACGGCGCTGGACATCGTCCGCCGCGGCCTCGCCACGGGTCATCGCCCCAGCCGCATCGTCTTCCAACCGTCGGGCGGTGAACACGACGTTCGCACGGAGATGGTGACCCTGGGCTACGGCCTGGTAGCAGAGCAGCTCGTAGCGGAAGGCCAGCGCCTCTTCATGGTCCTGGCCTTTGAGGACGGCGAGGGGCTCATGACGATCGATGGCCTGGAAGATCGCTACGTGGGGCCCTTCATCAAGAACGCTCCGGGGCCGCTTCTGGGGGCCTGGCTGGACGTGCAGAAAGACTGGCTGTCAGGGCTGATCGAACGCGCGGACAGCGGGACGGCGAAAGATGCCCTGCAGGAGCGCTTTGCGGTGGTTTCTTGCCTGGCATTGAACCACCGCAAAGCAGTCTCTCCCAGCTAACCAAACGCCTCTGCCTTCACCTTGAAGGCATGGGCCGCGAGCGCCTCGTGGCTGGCCCTCACAAGGTCCTGACCGAGCGCCTCGACGCCGTCTTCGTCCAGTACTCCTGCTTCGATGGCCGCCCGCAGGCCAGCCGTTAGCACGCGCGCCGCATCCACAGGCTGCTTGAGATCGTGGAGCCGAATGGCCCCCGCATACGCAGCGTCCAAGGCGTCCCAGGGAGCTAGCTTGGCGGCGCGATAGATCTCAGCCGCCGGACGTGCCAGATCGAGCGCTAATCTGAGCGCCCCCTCGGCGGCGACGGACACGTGGGGCTGCACTCCGATGCCCTCCCAGTTCGTCCCGGTGACCGGGTTGATCGCGCGCCCGACCGGAATAAAAATCTCGAACTGCCCGTCGATGGAGAAGGAGCTGCCGGGGTTGGCCCCACCCCGCGTCGTTTCGCCCACGAGCGTCGCACGCTTTCGGGTGCGCAGGTTGTAGCTGAACTCCTCGGCGCCGGAGAACGTCTTGGAGCTCGTCAGGACGTACACGGGGACGTCGGGCATCTTCGTGCCGGGCACGCCAGGGAGCGTCCAGTAGTCCTCGATCCGATCGCCTTCCCTGTAGTAGAAGCTATTGAGGTGCGTGCGCTCCTCGAACAGGTAGGAGCAAAGAAAGTGAACCATCCCAGGGCTCCCGCCTCCGTTCTGACGCATGTCAAAGATCAGGGCATCCGTGTTCTCAAGGAACCGCATGGCCGCCGTCGCCGTGTCGAGCGCGTCCGAGGGGCGCGCGAAGTAGCGCAGGTCGAGGTAGCCCACGTTCCCCTCCAGCCGCTCGACCTTCTCGAAGCCGAAGTTCTTCTCCTGGTTGCGGCCAAGGCTACGGGCTCGCTGGACGAAAGAGCTCTTCTCCTCGCCCGGGGCGGCCTGCTGCTCCGCGGGCTTCACGCGAACGCTGAGGTGCTTGTCCTGGCTGACTTCCATGAGCGCCTCGGTGAGAGCCCGCGCGAACGCCTCCGCCTCGCCAGCCCCTTTGAACGAACCATTCGCCGCCAGCTTCTCAAGCTGCGCCGTGCACTTCGCAGCCATCTCCGGGAAGACGTAGCGCTCCTCGATCAACACGTTCATCCGCTGGACCACGGCGAGCCGGGCCTCATCGGTGAGGGGGGCCGACTGCGCCTGAGTTAGCCCCGGGAGCACGGACAGGAAAGCTATCAAGAGCGAGAGAACCGAGCGAATCATGTGGGCCTGCCGAGAATCCAAGGACGTAGGACAAAGTGAGTGAGCGGGGATGCCGGCGTACGCGTGCCGCCCGGGAAGTGCGAGCAGGCTGCCCTAAAATGCGTCAGCAGTGCGTGCCTGTTCACGTCACTTTGGCGAACATGGCCCCATGGAACTCGACTTTACATCGGCTGGCGCGCTCAGCATCAACGCGCACACGCCCTTCGGCCTCGTCCAGGAAGGCACGGTCGAGGTCAACGGCTGGCTCGTGGCGGGCGGCGCTGCCGCCATCGTCGTCCTGTTCGTGATCTGGCAGGCCGTCCAAAAGGCTAAGGCCGGCCGAACGCGCGAGGCCATCGTCGAGCGCGGCCCCGCCGTCATGGACCAAGGCCGCTTCTGGGAGGTCGTGGCCAGCGCCAGACTCCAGGCAGGCAACGACATGCTCCAACGGCCCTCGCAGCTCAAGGGTCTCCTGCGAGACCTCGAGCCCCTGGAGGTTGCCATGTTCCACGAGCGCTACTCCGAGGAACTCGAGCGTGCGAACCAGCCCCCGCTGAGGGCCGTCGCTGATGCCTTCATCAAGAACTGCACGGACGCGAACTTCATCGCGTTCCGCGACTGGCTGATCTCGGAGGGACAGGAGAGGTTCAACGCGATCGTGGCGGATCCTTCGTCGCTTCCTTCCCCAAGGGGCAAGGAGATCGTGACCCTCGAGGCCTTCGGCTACGTCGCACCGCGCGTTTACAAGTCGAAGGCGGGCAAGCCGATCTCGCGGGCGATCGAGGATCAGATCGCCGCCGCGACCGGGGAATAGCTGCCTGCTGCCGTTACCGGCTTCTTGTCCCTGGTACGAAGAGCGGCCCCGGCGATCACG
>JBLIHL010000561.1:0-4119 GCA_047635895.1 Paracoccaceae bacterium
GCCACAAGCACACCGTCATCCGTCCGCTCTGACACAAGGGTCGAAGCGCTGGTAAGGCGCCCGCTGGTCGTCGCACCTTCGGAATTCCCGAGTGATTCAACGGACGCGAACCAGCGTGACGGAAGCAGAGATCGGGCTCCGCTCAGGCGGCGCCCGCTCTGCAGATCCGCTGCCAGGCCACCGGGGCGCCATCCAGATCCTCCGCCCTCTTGCTCAAGGCGTTCCAGAAGGGAAAGAATCATCGAAGGGCGCGGGGGCGGTGAGAGGACAGCGTCGTCAAAGAGGGCACGCGTCAGGGGTCGAGAGCCTGTCGCAGACTCATAGAGTAGAGATCGCAGGTGGTCCGTTCAAAAGCATTAGCGAGACGCTTCTGGCGGCCTCTCCTGTTCTGGCAAGCGTCTGTCTGTTCTCATGTTCAGGTACCCACGCCCCCCCCCTTTTGCGGCCGCGTCCATCGGACGACCGTGCCACCCTGGAACGACGGAGACAGCCGGATGAACCGTACCAAGCACCAGAAAGCCACGCTGACCTTCGTCTTGGCAGGTGGACGAGGCGAGCGCTTGAGCCCGCTGACCCAAGGCCGAGCCAAGCCCGCGGTCCCATTTGGCGGAGCCTATCGGATCATCGACTTCACCCTTTCGAACACGATCCACTCCGGATTACGACGGGTGTTTGTCCTCACTCAGTACAAGGCCTACTCCCTCGAGGAGCACCTGAGGTACGCCTGGAATTTCCTTCCCAGACGATTGGCCCAGTTCATCGTTCCCCGGCCGCCCCAGCACGGCGGCAGCGGCGCGTGGTACCGCGGCACGGCAGATGCCATCTCCCAGAACCTCGAGCTGCTTGAGCAAGAGGAGTGTGAGCACGTCCTCATCCTTTCGGGCGATCACATCTACAAGATGGACTACGGCGACATGCTGGTGGACCACGTGGAATCTGGCGCCAAGTGCACGATCGGCGCGGTCGAGATCACGAGCGAGGAAGCCTCGCGCTTCGGCATCCTTGAAATTGACCGCGAATCACGGGTCACCGGCTTCCAGGAGAAGCCCGACAAGAATGCCAGCGAGATCCCCGGTAAGCCAGGCCGCTGCCTTGGCTCGATGGGGATCTATATCTTCGAGAAGGACGAGCTCGTCCGCCGTCTGGAAGAGGACATGGCGAAGACGAGCGGAACCAGCCACGACTTCGGGAAGGACGTCCTCCCCGCCATGGTCGAGGACGGCACCAAAGTCATCACCCACTCCTTCCGCGAGATTGGCGCCCCAACGAACGCCAGTCCCGATGCAGCGCCGTACTGGCGTGACGTTGGGACGATCGACGCCTACTACGACGCCAACCTCGACCTGTGTTCGGTCACGCCCAAGTTCAATCTCTACGACCGCGACTGGCCCATCTACACGCTCTGGCACAACGACCCACCCGCCAAGACGGTCTTCGCGGAGCCGCAGGGGCGCAGCGCGCACGTCGTGGACTCGTTGCTCTGCAACGGCTCGATTGTTTCGGGCTCCCGCGTGCGCCGCTCTATCCTGTCCAACCGTGTCTACACCGGTGAGGACTCGGATATCGAGGACTGCATCATCATGAGTGGTGTCGAGGTCGGCGATCACGTCGTGCTCAAAAAGGTCATCGTCGACAAGTGGGTCAAGATCCCCTCAGGCACCCAGATCGGTGTGGACCTCGAAGAGGATCGCAAGCGCTTCACGGTGACGGAGAGTGGGATCGTGGTCGTACCGAGCGGGTACGACTTCCAGGCGCAGCGCAGGGCTTCCGATCGGCGAGTGGTGAGCGATTCCGACTTCGCAGCCATTCGCAGCGAGTCGAAGGGCTAGAAGCCTTCGAGGCTTCGCGCAACGCCGCGCGCGGGGTCCGTAGGGGTCCGTAGGGGCCTACAGGGAAACGAAGGCAGGAAGGGGATTCCAAGATCGCGGTGACACACCTGCGGCCTCGGGATCCTCTTTCCATAGAGGCAGGGTGGACTCTTCCCTCCCCCTGCGCTGCCCATCCCGGGCTCGGAGCACCCTTCGCTGCTCCACCGCCCCCAATCGCTTCCCTATTGTCGATATGCGAACAGCCTGTGCTGCGCTCCCTTCCCAGGAGCGCAACTGGGACGCTGTGCGCGCCCGCTCCACCGGAGCTGCCACACCGCTCGCCCCCAGACTTTCCACCCAGTCCATCCTGCTCGCGAGAGTTCTTCTACGACGCCAAGAGCTGGGCGAGGCCCGCCGGGCTCGGATCTACCGCCGCGCGTACGGCCCCCCTGTCCCAGACTCCGAGCTCGGCGATTCTCACTTTCAAGCGGTCGAGCGCATCCCGCAGGGATGCTTGACCCCAGAGATCATGGCCGCGGTGCTGCGCACGAGCGTTCCGGTCGTGCTGGAGGGCGCCGCCATCGACTGCCCTGCCGTTCAAAACTGGACGCCCGAGTACCTCGCGAAACAGCACGGTGACATCCCCGTACCGACGTTCCGCGAGCACACCGGCACGTACACGATGACGATGGCCGAGTGCATGAGACACATCCTGCAGGAGGAGAGTTCAGAGGTTCAGATCAACAACGCCTGCGACGTCCTTCAGGCGGGCGAGGGCCTCTTGGATCAGCTGCCCCTTGAGGCCATGGCCCGGCGGGCTCCCTCACTCCGCTACCACGGGGCCAACCTCTTCGTGTGCGGAGCCGGTGGAGGATCAAAGTACCACTGCGCGAACGAAGTGAACTTCTTCTTCCAGGTGCACGGCGAGAAGGAATGGAACTTCATCCACCCGCGCTACACGTCCCTGATGGACCCGAAGTTCACGCTTCCAAGATGCAGCTACTTCGGCTCGGGCATCCCCTGGGGTGAACACCCGCGCGGTGTTCCGATCGCGCGGGTCGTTCTGAAGCCTGGAGATGTCCTGGTCAACCCTCCGTGGTGGTGGCACTGGGTTAGAAACAGGACGACGACCATCGGCGTGGCGACGCGCTGGCGCTCCTGGCGCCATCGCTTCGGCACCGAGAACGCCTACTTCTCAGGGCTGCAGTGGCTCTTCCCCCACCAGTGGAAGATCATGTGGAACGACTACGTCCGCGGCGGTCATCTCAATGACGCCAAGTGGGTACATAGGGACGGGCCGGCGTAGCCAGGACCTGCCAACGGCAACTTCCTGACGACACCGGCCCGCCCACTCCTGTCAGCCTCAGGCTACTGAATCGTCAGAGCCAGGCCGGGCGTGAAGTTCGACGTCGGAATGCCGAGGAACGAATCACGGTACCAGGCCTGGAAGCGCCACGTCTGGCCGACGGTAGCTGCCACAGAACCGGTCGGCTGCGGAATCGACGCCAGGTCGACCGCCATCTGGTACGTCCCCATGGACCCGGAGTTCAACACGTTGCCCGCATACCGCCCAACGGGCAGCCCCAGGCACAGCGTCCCCGAGCTTCCGCCGGCGTTCGGCACGTTGGCCGCGGTAGGTGACACGAGGAAGTAGCCGAGCGACTGCGTGGGCAGGCTTTCCGCGATCAGCGTGACGTCATTGTCCACCAGCGCCTCGGACCCTTGGCCTCGCAGCGTCGCAGGCACTCCCGTCGAGTTAGTCGCTGCGGGAGCACAGTAAACGGCGCCGATAGCACCCGGATCGCAGGAGATGGTCTGCACTGCGAAGCCGTCGATGCCCGCTTCGTGGATCGAGCCGACTCCGCCGTCGTTGGCGGTGAATCGAACCACCAGGTTCGAGCCGACGCCCACACCCGCAGCGGCCATCTGAGCCGATGAGATCGTCTCCTCGGACCAGCCAATCCCCGTCGACGTATGGAACGACGCAACGGTGGAGAAGGTGGATCCACCGTTCGCGCTCACCTCGACGAGGAGGACGTCATCGCCGCCCTCATCCGTCAGCGCCTGGTAGCGAAGAAAGGCGACCTGCGCCCCTGCGGACGTAACCACGATGGTCGGAGAGGTCAGCTGCACCGCACCGCCGTCGATGTCCGTGTTGCCGAGCGCGTTCTGCGTCAGGAAGCAGCTGCCGCTGCCGTCCCCGTCGCTCTCGGGGTCATAGGCCCAGTTTGGATCGTTCACGGGAACGCCGCGTTCCCACTGGCCGCTCGTCGCGCCCAATGAAGCGGCAGCCCAGCCCGTGTTGGTTTCG
>JBLIHL010000562.1:0-4109 GCA_047635895.1 Paracoccaceae bacterium
CGCCCTCCTTGATCGTCATCGGCGGCGATTCGACGATCGTCATGTCGATGGACTCAACCACCTCCGTCAGCGGGTCGAGCGTATCGGACAGGTCGCCGAGCGCCTTGGAGTAGACGCCGGCGATCTTAGTCCGAAGCGGGGTCACGATCCGGAGCGAGCCGCTCAGGGCGTTGAGGTCCCTTGCGTTGACGCGCCCTGTGGAGAGCTTCGCGACGAGCCGTTCGATGTCGAGCACGCCATTGAGGAGGTTCCTGACGTCCTCGCGCAGGAAGGGCGCGTCGACGAGCTCGGCCACGCCGCGCTGGCGGTACACGATGCGCTCGACGTCGCGCAGCGGGCTGAGGAGCCAGTCGCGCATCATCCGGCTGCCCATGGGGGTGAGCGTCTGGTCGATCGCGTCGAGCAGTGAGCCTTCACGGCGCGCGCCGCGCTGGGTCTGCGTCAGCTCGAGGCACGACCGGGTCGCACGGTCCAGGACAAGGTGCTGGCCGGTGTCGATCTTCTCGAGCCGCAGGAGGTGGTCGCAGCCGCCGCGCTGCGTCTCGCGCGCGTAGTCGATGACGGCGCCGGCGGCGCAGACCGCGAGGTCTTGGTCATCGAAGCCGAAGCCTTCCAGCGTGCCGACGCGGAACTGGTCCTTGAGAACGCGAAGGGCTGACTCCCGTGAGAAGTGCCAGGGCTCGCGCCAGGTGATCCGTGGTCCCAGGTCGAGCTGGAGGGCCGCGGCGAGCTCGGGGGAGGTGCGTGGAAGATCCTCGGGGACAAGGAGCTCGGCTGGCGCGATGCGCGCTAGCTCGTCGGTGACGCGCGAGAGTTCGAGGTCCGCGCTGGCCGCTGCGCGACCCGTGGAGAGATCCACGTACGCCAACGAGGCGCGCTGGCCGTCGACCATGAGGGCGCAGAGGTAGTTGCTGCTGCGCGCATCGAGCTCGTCTTCCTCGGTGATCGTTCCCGCGGTGACGATGCGAACGATGCCTCGATCGACGATGCCCTTCGTCGTCTTAGGATCTCCCTTCTGCTCACAGACGGCCACCTTGTAACCCGCACGCACGAGGCGCATGAGGTAGGGCTCCATGGACTTGACCGGGACACCCGCCATGGGCATGGCGTCGGCACCCTTGGAGCGCGAAGTCAGCGCTATCCCAAGCTCGCGGCTAGCGACCTCGGCGTCCGTGCCGAAGAGCTCGTAGAAGTCCCCCATCCGAAAGAAGACGATGGCGTCCCCGGCTTCCTTTTTGGCCGCGTTGAACTGGTCCATCATCGTGACCTTCGTGTTCTTGGGCGGGGAGGTCACGGCAGGTTGGGACGAGGTGGTGGACATCGTTTAGGGAGGGGGCTGGGGCGCGGACGCTGGGAGCTTCAACTGGGTAGAATACCAGGGCCTACATCATGAATGACCCCTCCACGCCTTCGATTGCGCTGTTCGGCGCTTCCTTCATCGCCCCGGGTGAGATCCACCTCCAGGCGGTGGGTCCCAAGTCGGCTTGTGCCATCAGCGTTGGGGCCCAGGCCGCGATTGTGCGCAAGAAGGCCGAGGCTGCGCCCAATGAGGACGCCCTCTACCTCCACGATGACGGGGAGATCGCCGTCCAGATCGTGGCAGACGGCCACTACGGCGTCGAAGCCAGCCGGGCGCTGGTCGAGTCTCTCGGGGCGATCTTCGACGAAAAGGGGACAGGGATCGAGCCCGCGCAGGCCTTCGGGGAAATGGCCCAGGACTGGCGCAAGCGGGGCGACCTTGGCAAATCGCGCGCCACGGTCCTCGTCGCGGCCCTGGACCGGAAGGCGGGCAGGGTGCAGGGCTTCTCGATCGGCGACTCCGCCTGTTTCCTGGCGAGCGCCAGCGGCTCCATTGAGCGCCTGGACAGCCCCTCTCGGCACTACGCTGCGCCCTGGGACCTCTACAGCCTGGGCCTGCCGCCGTCGAGCTACTTCGAGGTGCCCGTGTCCGCGGGCCAGGTCCTGATTGCCTGCACGGACGGAGTCACCGAGTGCCACTACGGCCACCCAGAGCTCTCCATTCAGATGGAGCACATCGCCAGCTTGGTGTCGCGTGCGATTCAAGAACCGAGTGTTCTCGCGGAGGGACTCGGTAAGCTCGCCCTCGCCGGCGTGAATGAACATCCCGGCGGCGAGGACAACGTCGCGATCACGGTGACGATCGCCTGAGGCGCGGTTCGGATCAGAGGGAGTAGAAGAACTCCTCGCGGATGATCTTCCCGTCCTTCATGTCGTAGATCGCGACCACTTGGCCTTTCTTGCGCATCCCGAGGCCCTTGATCTCCACATCGCTTTCGAAAATGAGCGCGAAGCGGTCGTCGCCGTGGGCGAACGGCCCTTCGACTTCCATGGAGTGCATGATCATCGACTCCTCCCACCATTGGTGCTTTGCGCGGATGGCGTCGAGGCCCTCGGAGACCCGGCCCCGCCCCATGTCTATCGCTTCTACGGAGACGGCGTCCTCGGCGTAATGCTCGTCGAGGAGGGTCTTCACGTCGTTGGCGCGGTTCAGTTCGACCATGCGCTTGCCGAGTTCTTGGCTATTCATGGCTTCGAGGATAGCGCAACCGTCACTGCCTGCTTGAGCCGGACCGGAAGAAGACGAAGCAGTAGCGCGGCGGCGGCTAAGGTCACGATCGGCTCGATAGGGAATCGGTAGCGCTCGAAGACGTGCGTTAGGTAGTAGACCGCCGGAAAGAGCAGGAGCGTTCCGCGCGGGATCCATGCGGAGCCGCTCACCGGGCTGCGCCAGAGGAGGCAGCCAAGCACGCCGAGTAGGCCGGCCAGTGCGTGGGAGACGTACTTGATCCAGCCCTGCCAGTCGCGCTTGTGTTCGGTGCCCATGCCGAGGTAAACCTTGGCACGGGGATCTGGGCCGATCCAGAAGCGCTGGAACCGCTCGGCCGTGAGGCTCGCGAAGCGGTCGGGGTTGGCGCGCGCCCATGCGATGGCCCGGTCGCGGCAGTCGGCGCTGTAGGCGACCTCGCCCAGTTCGACGTAGCGTGCAAATTCGTCGGCGTTGTAGGCCGGGTGGACCTGCCCGTTGAAGGGGCCGGTGGCGCCGTCGTTGTTGCCGACGAAGAGCTCGACGCCGAGGTTCGTCCGGATGTTGGGGGAGCCGAGGACGAGGGCATTGCGGATCGTCCAGGGAGCCGTGACGACGGCCGCGGCGAGCGCGAACGCCGCGAGCGGCCGCACCGCACGCTGGATGGATGCGCCGAGCGGCTTCTGGAGCGCGAGGTAGCAGACGATCATCGGGACCAGCGCCATGGGCGCCGGATTGACGAGCAGCACCGCACCAAAGCGGACGCCGAGCCATGCGGCCGTGCGAGTGGATGGGTGGCGCCCTGCCTCCGCCAAGTTGGCCAGGAACCACGTGATCCCGAGGGCCACGAAGGTCGAATCCCACACGAGGGCGACTGGCAGGTACGCGCCCATCGGGTGCAGAGCCCACGCCGCCGCGGCGAGGAGTCCGAGTGCCTCTGAATGCAGCGCCCGCCCCAGTCGGAACAGGAACACGCACGTGAGCGCCGCGCTGAGCGCCTGGATCAGCGCGAGCGCTACGGCCGTGCTCCAGTGGGGCCCGTCGGTGATCGTCAGGAGCGTCGCCACCAGCATCGGATAGAGCGGCGCGGCCCACGCCGTCGGCCCGGACTCCTTGAGGAACGGGTCCCGGAAGCCGTCACCATTCGCGAGCGATTGCGAAATAGCGCCCTGCTCGTAGCCCCACTCCCAGATCAGAGCGCGGGGGTTCTTCTCCGCGACGTGGAAGTTCGTGGCGTCCCCGAGAGCCTGGATCATCCCAGCGCGCACGCAGAACGCCGCAACGGTGATGAGCAAGACCCACATCCAGGCGCGGGATCGCGGCTGGATCTGACTGGGCTCGCTGTCGCCGCTTGCTTCGTTCGTTGCTTTGGCCTTCATGGATCGCTCCGGGTTCGTCGCACGACGTCAGGGTGTGGGGGCGTCCTTGCGCCCGTAGCGCTCCCGGAGCGTCGTGATGGCCTTGGGCTCACCGATGACGAGGAGGCGGTCTCCGCTCTCAAGGGGTGTCGAACCACGGGGCATGATCGTCTTTCCTTCGCGCCGAATGGCGGCCACGAGCGTGT
>JBLIHL010000563.1:0-4095 GCA_047635895.1 Paracoccaceae bacterium
GCTACGTCACGCCTCTGCGGGAAGGCGGGTCCCTGCCCGCGATCGTCGAGGCCGACGACGACGGGCTCTACGTCCTGAAGTTCCGCGGGGCGGGCCAGGGCACTAAGGCCCTGATCGCCGAGCTTGTGGCGGGCGCGATCGCTGAGACGTTGGGCCTTCCGCTGCCCGAGCGCGTGCTCGCCGAGCTGGACACCGACCTGGGGCGCACGGAGGCGGACCCTGAGATCCAGGCGCTCATCCAGGCCAGCGGCGGCGTCAACCTCGCGCTCGACTACCTGCCGGGCTCAGCGAACTTCGACCCGCTGGCGGACGCCGACGCGGTCGACGCGACGCTCGCTTCGCGACTCGTCTGGTTCGATGCTTTCATCAGCAACGTCGACCGCACGCCAAGGAACACGAACCTCCTCGTCTGGCACGGGAAGCTGTGGCTCATAGACCACGGCGCTTCGCTTTACTTTCATCACGGCTGGGACGGCTCGCTCGAAAAGGCCGACGCGTCCTTCGCGCACGTCCGCGATCACGTGCTGCTGCCGGACGCAAGCGAACTCGAAGCCGCAGACGCGGCTCTGGCACCGAAGCTGACCGCCGCTTTCTTCCGGGAGACGCTCGCCCGAGTGCCCGATGAGTGGCTCGCCACCGAGGGTGCCTTCGCCGCACCCCAGGTCATGCGTGACGCCTACGTCGCGTACTTCCTGCGCCGACTGAAAGCCCGCAGCGGATTCGTGCAGGAGGCCGTCGATGCCCGACGCCCATAGCTACGACTACGCCGTAGTCCGCGTGGTGCCGCGCGTGGACCGCGAGGAGTTCCTCAACGTCGGCGTCATCCTGTCCTGCGAAGGCGAAGATTTGCTCTGCGCCAGGATCAATCTGGACGCCAAATGCCTCGAGCGCATGGCGCCCACGGTGGACCTTCAACTGGTCGAGAAGCACCTCGACTCCATCGTGAAGATTTGCGAGGGCGGCGCGGACTCAGGTCCCATAGGCGCCCTGAACCGCCGCGCGCGGTTCCACTGGCTGACGGCCCTGCGGAGCTCGATGATTCAAACGTCGACGATCCACATGGGGTTCACGTCGAACGCGAATGAGACGCTGGACGATCTGGTCCGAAAGCTCGTCTCGCGCGCCTGATCAGGCCGCTTTGGTCCTGGCTCCCGATACATGGCGTGTATCGGTCTCTGCCCCAGGCCCCGCCCCCTTCCGGCCGCTCGCCCTGATTCCGTGAACCGCTGGCGCGTGGGTCCGTTCCCTCCACCATGTCCGTCACGCTTCGATCGCTCACCTTCGCCCTCCTCCTTCTCTCCTGCTTCCCAGGCGCGGCGTTGGCCCAGCTCGTCACAAAGGGCTCCGGGAGCGAAGCCGTTCGCCTCAGCTCGCAAACGGTCACCGCCACGCTGGAAGGCGGGCTGGCAACGGTTCACATCCACCAGGTCTTTCGGTACGAGGGCTCCGGTAGCGTTGAGGCGGTCTACACGTTCCCTCTCCCAGAGGACGCCTCGATGACGGGACTCACGCTGACCGCGGGCGGTCAGCGCATGGAGGGCGTGCTCACCGAGCGTAAGAAGGCGCGGGAAATCTACCGCGACATCGTTCGGAGCCAGCGTGACCCTGCGCTGCTCGAGAAAATCGGCGAAGGAAGGTTCCGTCTGTCCATCTTCCCCGTCGTGCCGAACGCGGATACGGTCATCGACCTTGAGTACGTCCAGAGGGTTCCGCTCTACCAGGGCGCGTTTCAGCTCACGCTTCCCCTCGGCGGAGATACGGCAGCAGGCGCTAGTACCACGGCCAACGTCGAGGTGCGCGCCTACCGAAGGCTCGGAGACATCACGGCCTCCGAGTCAGGGACCCAGGTAATCCGGCAGGGGATTTGCCGCGCAACCGTGAGCTACGAGCGTGGCTCGGGCGCAACGGGTCCCCCGCCGGAAGGCCTCACGATCACGGCCCACCTCGGCATCGGTGACCCCTCGTTTGAGGTAGAGACCTACCGAACGGCAACGGGCGAGACCTACTTCGTAGCGGTCTATTCCCCTGGAACGCCACACGAGAAGGACCTGCTTCCACGGGACGTGATCCTGGTGCTGGACACGTCGGGCAGCATGGAAGGCATCAAGCTGGAGCGCGCCCAGATGGCAGCCCACTGGCTGGTGGATCAGCTTGGGGAACGTGACCGAGTGAACATCGTCCGCTTCAGCTCGGACGTTTCGTCGGCCCTGCCAGGCCTTCAGACCGCCACGCCCGAGACCCGTGCCGCTCTGCACTCGACCATCGACGGCCTGGTCGCGGAAGGAAGCACGGCCTTGGGTGACGTGCTCTCCCACGTGGCTGCCGTATCCACGATGGCAGGCCGCTCGCGCTCTGTGGTCCTCCTGACCGATGGTCGCCCGACCATCGGCGAAGTCGATCCCGTGCGACTGATCAAAACGGCCTTCGGCATTGGTAAGGCGGGGCTACGCCTCCATACGTTTGGCGTGGGCAGCGACCTGGACGCGGGGCTCCTGCACGGTGCCGCCCTCGCCACGGGTGGCACGAGCGAGGTGTTCGACAACCCGCTAGAGATCGAGTCGCGGCTCCAGCGATTCCTGTCGCGTACCTCGGCCCCTGCGCTCAAGAACCTGCGGTTGACCGCCGACGGAGTCCAGATCCGCGGGACCTTTCCGCGGGTGATTCCGGACGCTTACCTCGGGGAGCAGATCGTGCTCACGGGGCGCATCAACGGTGACGGGGTCGCGGACTTCCATCTGGATGGTGAAGGCCCGGAGGGTCCGAGACGCATCTCGCGTACGCCTACTATTCCATCTGAGCCGGAAGGCCGGCCCATCGTGGCGCTGCAGTATGCCACGCTAAAGTTAGAGGAGCTCAAGGACGCCATCCGCCTTCAGGGCGAACTCTCCGCGGCCATGTACGAGGTGACGCGGAAGTACTGGAACCTGGTCGACGCTGGCCGCTACTCGACCCAGGGCGAGATCCAGGAAGAGATGATCCGCACGTCGCTGGCCCACGGCGTCCAATGCGCCTACACGTCATTCCTGGCGCTGGAGTCAGCGGACCGCGGCCGCCTCAACGGCGAGAACGAGGAAACGGAGGAGGAGCCGATCATCGAGGAGTTCGAAGTGAGCGATCACAACGAGACGGACACCAATGAGGACTTCGGGAGCGCGAACTCGCCCTTCGATTCCAACAACACCAACGCCGTGCTCGGCATCGGCGGTGGAGCGTTCCATCCCAGGTTCAAGTCCCGTCCCAACACCCAGATTTCACCCGGCGCAGAAAAGGACGCGCGGATCGAAGCAGCACTACGCTCGCTCAAGGAAGCTGCGGCGTCCACGGACACCGTCCCCTCGCTACGCGCCGACGCCCTCTCGCTGCTGGCCTACCTCGGCAATGGACATACCCTGACGGGCGGCCCCCATCGAGACGAGACGATGCGACTCGTGAAGAGCCTCCGTAATCGCCGCGACGGGACGACGCGCCAGTTCGTGGACGCGGCTGAGCCCGGGGCCAACCCAGAAGACCCGGTGCTCGATCACCTGCTCGCTTCCATTGGCATGTGCGAGGCCTACTACTTCAGTCGTTCCATTCTCGTCCGGGCCACGGCTCAGCAGAGCCTCAGCTTCGTCGAGACGGCCATGACCGATGGAGCCGGGCTCAGCGACTGGTCCGAAGCGGCGCTCCTGGCAGCCCTTGAGCTCGGGGAGACCGCGCGCGCGGCCGGGCTGAGGTGGAGGTGGACCGAGCTGTTCGAGGGCGAGATCCAGCGGAGAGCCCAAACAGGGGCGACGTCCATTCTGCTCATGGCTGCCCAGCTGCAGACACTTCAGCCAAGCCCGGCGCGCGATGAGCTGGCAGCCGAGCTCGCGGCTGCGGCCGTGGACAGACTCCCCCTGGTGCTTAGCTCGGGTGCACGACCCAAAGCGGCGGCAGATACCGTAAGCGCCCACGAACTCCGGTGGATCGCGGACGCACTGCACGCAGTGGGCGGTCCAAGCTGGACGATGCTGGCAAGCCGCCTGGAGCAGTCGATTCCCGACCCGAGCACTGGACTGGATCGCTGGGATCGCGAAACCCTGGCGGCATGGGTCCTCACCATGGAAGCTCATT
>JBLIHL010000564.1:0-4082 GCA_047635895.1 Paracoccaceae bacterium
GTGAGGTCATGGCGTTCCTCGCTGCTGCGCGCGCGGTGGTGCAGGAGACGCTGGTCGCCTGTGGCCGAGAGGACGGCCTGTTCCAGACCTACAACCTGCTTCGGTTCCGAAAGGGGGCCGTGGAGGTGGCGAGCCTTCCACTGATGCTGGAGGGCCAGGCAGCTGTTCTCAGCTCCGGGGCCTTGCCCCCGGCGGCGGCCATCCGTCTCCTCGATGCTCTCCGAGCCAGCGATCTCTACCGGGAAGACCTGGAGACCTACCTGCTCTATCCGGATCGGGACCTGCCGGGGCTCTCCGAACGCGGGCGCATCATGGAGGCGGCTGCTTCCAGCGATCCCCTGATCGAGGCCCTGCTCGCGAGCGGGGACACCACCGTTATTCAGCCCCCCCGCGGTGATTCGTCGGCGCTGCGCTTTGGACCCGACATGCACTCCGTGGAGAGTCTGCGCAGCGCGCTTGCGGCGCTCCCTGAGGAGCTTCAGCCCCTGGTGGAGCGGCAGCGCGAGACCCTTGAGGGCTACTACGAGAGCGCCTTCCAGCACGCTTCTTTCACGGGGCGCTCCGGGTCCTTCTTTGGCTACGAGGGTCTTGGGTGTACGTATTGGCACATGGTGTCGAAGCTCGCCCTCGCGGTGCAGGAGACGCTCCTGCGGGCTTCGGACGCGGGGGAGGCGGAGGACGTGCTGGATGCTCTGCGCTCGCACTACCGCGCCATCCGCGCGGGGATCGGAGCCCAGTCATCGCCAGAGCGCTACGGCGCGTTCCCGAGTGAGCCCTACTCCCACTCACCCGCGGACGGTCGGGTCCGCCAGCCCGGCATGACGGGCCAGGTGAAGGAGGACCTCCTCGCGCGCATGGCGGAGGTGGGCCTTCGCATTCGAAACGGGCGCATCACCTTTGATCGCACCTGCGTGGTGGACGCTGAGTATTGCGCCTCTGCGGCCGTGCTGCCGCAGCGCGACGGGCCTGGGTTACCTTTGCCCCCAGGCTCCTTCGCGTTCACCCACTGCGGCGTACCGATCGTCGTGCGCCGGGGTGGCCCAGCCGAGGGGCGGGTGTACCTGGAAAGCGGCGAGGTCCGTCCGTTTGTTCCGGAGGAGGGCCTCGATGTAGCGCTCAGCCGCGAGGTCTTCCGGCGCAGTGGCCACGTTCAGCGCATCGAGGTCGCGCTGGCATAAAAATCGGGCCGGTGGACGTCACTTCCACCGGCCCGGTTCGCTTTCGAGCGATTGATCAGTCGAAGGTCACGCTGGCCGCGCTCGAGGTCGCGCCGCTCATGGACGTGTCGCGCGTCCAGTGCGCAATCGCGCGGTGATGGAGTTCGTGGGGGAGCCGCTTGGGGGCCGCCATGAGCCGCCCTGTTGTGCGTTAGCTTTGCGCATACGTACGCCCTTGGGGGCGCCTACGAACTCCGGCCCGTGGCGGGGGAGGGCGGGTCCTGGCTAGATTGCTTGTGCCCCTTTCTTTCACCCAGGCAAATCATGGGTCACCAGGACTACTTGAGAAAACTCCACGCCCGCATCAACCACCTGGACGTAGCGCTGGACAGAGCGCGCGACCTGCGGGCGGAGCACCCGGTCCGGCGCCCGTTGGAGGCACTCCGTGAGCACGCGACAAAGATCGAGTCCGACAGTGCCAAGTGGGAGGACCACCGCGAGGCGGTCGAGACCACGCTGCATCACCTTCAGGATGAGATCGAGGCGGACGAGAGTGCGCTCGGGCAAATGGCCGAGTCGGTCCGCGACGGCGCCGTCGAGCTCTTCCGGGGTGAACCCTCGGAGCTCGTCCGCCGCACCGAAGCCGTGCTAAAGAAGCTCAAGGAGAGCTAAGCGCGCACGGGATCATAACGCCGCTCCACCGACCGGGGATCATCCTCGGTCGGTGGAGCGGCGCTTCCCGTTCACCGCCAGGATTGCGCAGGTGAAATGCGCCAGGCCCCTATCTCTGGTGATGTACGCGGTCGATCGGGAATCGTGAACGGGCCGCACCAGATGGCGAGCGAGGTTACCCAGTTCCGGGTAGCCTCGATGGGTCGCGTCTCTTCCCAGGCGCAAGTCTTCCCATGCGCACCGCTTTCCTACCATTCCTGATCGGTACGATCGCACCTGCGGCCGCGGCGCAGTTTCACACTGTCGACGTGGCCTGGGAACGGCTCCTCGAGCACCCGACGTTCGAGGGAATGCACCCCATCGAAGTCGAGGCCGCGCCCGACGGCGGCGTCCTTGTCGTTGGGCTAGCGCGGGACCTTCCACTCGACGATTTTCAGCGGCCTGCCGAAGTCGTCCTGACCAAGCTCGACGAGAACGGAGATCTGGAGTGGAGCGACGCGATCGACTCGCCTCCATTTCCGACCGTCAACTTCACCGCTGGGCGCTACGCCGACGCCGTCTTCGATGCGCAGGGCGATGCGTTCGTCGTGGCCTCGCGACCGGGGTCGTCACTGCTTCGACGCTACGACGTGGATGGCGGGCTCGTCTGGCAAGCGGATCTTCCGCTTCGGTCTGGGGGAGGTTCGGGCCCGTGGCAAGAGTACATCGCTGGGTGGGTCGACCTGGCACCGTCCGGCGACGTGATCGTCTGCGGGATCGTGATGCAGGGGTGGTATCCGCGCGCGGACGTTCGCGCGTTTGGTCCCGACGGAACGCCTCGTTGGGAGTGGCGCGGAGACGCGGGCGGGGCCGGATTCAATGGGGCTCAAGGCTACCCCCTGGGCCTGGCGGTCGGGCCCGGTGGTGTCATCTACGTCCACGGCCGGAGCGACGCGCCGTTCTTTCAGTCGGACGGGCTGATCATCGCTCTGTCCGCCGGGGGCAGCCTTCTCTGGCGCGCCCAGACGTTCAACACGGAGGCTGGCTTCATCGACGTGGACTTCAATGGGCAGGGTCAGCTCGTGGCCCTACGACACACCGTCTCCGTTAGCTCAGGGTCGTTTCGGGTCATCACCTTTCGTCCAGATGGAACGCAGGTCTCTGAGGTGCCTTACAGCGAACCCGGCTACCGGATCGGCGCGGCGGCGGTGGTGGTCGACGCGTTCGATCGGATCACCGTAGGGGGCTGGCGTGGCCCCTCGGGCGGTCTCGTGCGGGAAGCGTCCATGTTCCGCTTCGATGCCGCCGGGGCATTCCTGGGCCGTGTCGTTCCGAGCGTGGTGGGCCCGGGCGAAGACGGATACCTCCAGGGGCTGGTGGTGACGCCGCGCAATGACGTGGTCGCCTTCGGCGTCTCGGGCACGGGTCAGTCTCAGGTCATTCTCAGCCGCTTCGGGCGTGACGGCGCGGAGCGCTGGTCCGAGCGGAGACGGGGGCAGCGACCGCTCGCGTCCGGGTCACCGTCCGTTGAGCTCGGCTTCGCGGCGGACCCACGCGGCAACCTTTTTACGCTGGCCCAGACCATTGAAGGTGGTGTGGCCCCCAATCAGTCCCTCGGGATCGACGCTGTCAAGCACGTCCAGAACGGACCGGCTGGGAGCTCCTACTGTGGCCCGGCACCGCTGAACTCCACCGGCGCCCCGGCCGCGCTACGAGCTCTGGGACCGAGCCTCCTGAGCGCGAACAACGTCACCCTGCGTGCCGATGGTTTACCGACTGGCGCGCTGACTCTCTTGCTGACCAGCCGAATCCAAGGCAGCGTCCCCAGCGTCGGTGGTGGCCAAGGGACGCTCTGCCTCGGCGGCGCGATTGGGCGCTTCTTCGGCCCAGGCCAGGTTCGTATGGCAGGTGGCGACGGGAGCGCAGCGCTTCAGCTACACGTGAACCAACTACCCCAGCCAACGGGCAGCGTCGCGGCCACCGTGGGTGAAACCTGGAGCTTTCAGGCCTGGTACCGTGACGCCAATCCAGGCCCGACGAGCAACCTGACAGACGCCGTCGAGGTTACTTTTCAGTAGCCGCGCTGGCCTCGAACAGGGCCAGTCGCAACGAAACGCCGTCGGGTGGTGGATTGCGAAGGACGCGCACCCAGCCGACGTCGAGCTGAAGTAGGCCGCCGGGCTCTACCCCCAAGCTATTCTCGGGCACGCTCCTGGGCAGGGGGTCATGGGGTCACGGTCGGGACATTCAGCGTGGCCCTTGTCAGCACGCCGC
>JBLIHL010000565.1:0-4079 GCA_047635895.1 Paracoccaceae bacterium
CGCTCGTCGAGAAGGAGGCCCTTCGGCGCGGGGCAACGAAGACGGGGACGTCCTGGCTGGACGTGCTGGACCCGGTGGCCTGCGATGCGTGCGGTGGAGTCGGGCTCGGATCGGCCCCGCGCCAGGTGCAGCTCGGGGAGCTGCGCATCGCCGACGCCTTGGGTCTGCCGCTGGACGGGCTGGTGGCAGCGCTCGGGTCGGCCGCGGCGGGCAGCTCTGCCTGGCGCGAGCTAGAGCCCGCCGTGAGCGAGCGCGTGGAGGCGTTGCGTTCCCTCGGGCTGGGGGAGCTGAGCCTGGGTTCGCGCGCGGCGAGTCTGTCCGCCAGCGAGCTCCAGCGGGTGCGCCTGGCCAGCGTTCTGTTCTCGGGGCTCAGCGGCATCACGCTCGTGCTGGACGAGCCGGATGCGGGGCTCGGCGAGGCCGAACTGCAGGGCTTGATCGACCGACTGCGGTCCCTGGTCCAGGCCGGCAACACCGTGATCATGGTGACGCACCGGGAGGCGCTGATACGAGCGGCGGATGCCGTGGTCGCGCTGGGCCCCGGAGCCGGCCGTGAAGGCGGAACCCTGGTAGACCCGGCGGGGCTGGTGGCGGGAGAGGCGCCCGAACCCATCGCTGGAGGGACCGGACGCGTCCAGGTGACAGAGCGAATCGACGCGCCGGCGCGCGGTCTCGTGGTCGTGGACGGCGGCGTGGTGGCGCTTGAAGTGTTCTTCCGTGAGGCCTCGCGCTCCACCGGCTGGGATCAGGTCGTGGACGCGCGGAAAGCCGTCCATGCGACGATGCCACTGACGGCGCTTGGCGCGCTCGGGGACCTCCAGAAGCTCTTTCACGCCGCCGCCTCCGGGACGGACCTGCCGCGCGCGGCCTTCTCGTTCATGAGTCCAAAGGGACGCTGTCCCGCGTGCTCCGGTACGGGCTCCGACCGCGTCGCGCTTGACTTCATGGCGGACCTCTCGGTTCCCTGTGAGGCGTGCGGCGGCAAGCGTTACCGGCCCGAGGTGCTCGCTGTCCAGTGGAACGGCATGACCGTCGCCGAGTTCCTCTCGACGCCGGCGCAGGACCTCGAGGCATGGGGCGCCGAGCTGCCGAAGGGGCTCGAGCGTGCGCGCGGCGTTCTTGTAGAGGTTGGACTTGGGCACGTGGCCCTGGGACGCCGGACGCCGACGCTATCCGGCGGCGAGGCGAGACGACTGGCGCTCGCCGCCGGTCTCTCAGCCCGAGGGGGCGGCCGAACTCTCTGCCTGCTGGATCATCCCGGTGCCGGCCTCTCCGAGTCGGACCTGGGGAGTCTGGCGGTGACCTTGAGGCGCGAGGCGGAGCGCGGGACCCTGTTTGTGACCACGGCTCATCGAGCGACCGTACGCGAACTTGCGACCGAGAAGATTACTCTGAAGATCGATTCTCTGGGGTAGCAGAGGTAGGCGATTCCTACGGGTCCTCGGCCTTCACATCGCGTCGAACCATCCGGCGCACGATCACCGCGACTGAGATGTGGGCGCCGATGATCAAGGCAAGGACCACCAGGGTGAGCCAGTTGGAAAGAAGCAGTTCCATGGTGGCGACCAACATATTGGAGCGCGCTGAGGGATGCCAATCTGCTGGCGGTACCGTGTGCTCCAGCGAAAAAAACGCTCCGACTCCGAGGGGAGCCGAGGCGTGTTGTTGTCCCTGGCAGATTACTGGAACGTGATCTCGAGCGCCGTCGAGAAGTTCGACACGGCGACGCCGTTCACGGAGTCGCGGTACCAGAACTGCCACAGGTGGGTCTCGCCGGCTACGACGCTCTTGAAGCCTCCACCGCCGATGGGAGTGACGGGGAGCTGGGGCTGGTAGAAGACCGCCGTAGTATTATTGGTGAACCGCGGGTCGTAGTTGTAGCGACCCGGGACATCGAGGCAGAGGTTGCCGAGCGAGCCGCCGGGGTTGAGTACCACCTTGAACAGCTCGGAGCTGATGAAGTAGCCGACGGAGTTCATGGGGAGCTCCACCACGTAGAGGAACACCGAGTTGTCGATCGCAACATCGCTACCGCGGGCGCAGAGCGTCGCAGGGACGCCGCGGGAGTTGAGCTCGGCCGCGCAGACCTGGTTGCCGATGTTCGGAAGAACGTTGTCACCGAAGCAGGCCGTGAGGGTGTAGTCGGCGAAACCCCCACCGTTCTTCATGAACACGCGTACGACGACGGCCTCGGACATCGACGGCGAAGTGGTGTTCATGTAGCGGAGCGACTCGTTGTCGTCCATGGACGCCGAGCTCGCAAGGAGCGTGGTGCAGCCGGCGTTGTACAGCTCGATGTCGATGTCGCCCTGGTCGTGGTCGAAGACCACGTCAATCTGAATCTCGACGCCTGAGTTCAGGAGGCGTCCGAAGTAATAGTCCTCATCGCAGCCCGTGACGACGAGGTTCGGCATGCTGAACGACTGAAGCGCGCCTAGGCTAGAGCAGGAATCGTTGTCTCCCAGGTCGTCGTCGAGGATCTCGGCGGCCACGATCTCGAGCGTGTAGGGCTCATCGGCGAGGCCGGAACCCTTTACCTGGACGATCAGTTCGCGGGCGAGGCCGCCACAGTCGAAGTAGTTGAGAGGCAGCGCGGTGGCGCTTGCGAGGGACGTGCCGCAGCCGCTCTCCCAGAGCTCGACGTCCAGGCTATTGCCGGAGCCGTCCATGGCGTTGATCGTGACGTCAGCGTTGGCTGGAATGGCAACGGCGAAGTAGTCGTCGTCGGGACCGGCGGTGAGGGCGCCCGTGGTGCCCAGCAGGACGAGCGGCGGTGCGACGCAGTCGTCGTTGGGCTCGAAGACGTCCTGGGCGTGGACCGGGGCGGACATGATCGTCGCGGCGAGAGCGACGGCGAGGCCCGCGGATAAAAGTCGGGTGGAGAGCATGTGTGGGGCGGCTGTTCAGGCCAGTGCGAAGAAAACGAGAACGAGTACGGCAGACAGTGGAAGGAGCACGCCTTCTCCTAAGCGTATTCTGCTTTCGAGGAGGCGGCGGCCAAGTCTGGCACCGCGTCGTTCTAGAGGGGGGTGGAACCCTCCTGGGTTCCCCCTCCGCTGCGGGAATTCCCGCAGTGGAGCGAGCTCACTTCGTTTTGTGTCTCGACTCGACTCGTTTTGACTCGTTTTGACTCGTTCGCTGACGCGGCGCTCATGCCGGGGCACGCGACGTTAAATTCAAAGATCTACCGTTCCGAAGCGTTCCGGGGCGATTGTGGCGCAAAGTCGGCGCACGATCGGGTCCGTGTAGCGGTGGTAGGCCGCTATGTTGTGCGGCCCAACGCCATGCTCAGCGCTGTAGCTGCCGCCGAATTCTTCAACGCAGATTTCGTACGCCAGCGTCTGCAGGCGCGTCTTGAGGGCCAGCAGTTCGCTAGCTTCCATGTCTCGATCCAAGACAAGGTTCAGGTGACTCCCGCCGTCACCCCAGTGCCCAAAGTCGCAGACCTTCACGCCGGGTGCCACCTCGTGTATGCGGCGCTCTACCTCAGCCGTGAAGCGCGCCATGTCCCCCCGCGGCGTCGACACGTCGAGGCCCAGGACCGGGCCTTCCTCGCGGAGCGATTCGGAGACCTGGTGACGGATGGACCAGAAGTCCTCCACGTCGCCGACCACCACGTCGTCGATCTCGTCGGGGCTGGCTTCCATGGCGTCGGCGAGCGCCATGCCCAGGACGTCCTCGAGGTCCAGGACGTCGGCAGGGAGGCTGCACTGGAGCTCGACCAGGACCGCGTAAGCGGGCACGCCGTCCCCGAACGGCTGGCGGTCGAATGATCCGTGACGGAGTACGGCTTCGACGGCATTCCTTGAGATGGCCTCGAAGGCGCTGAGGAAGTCCCCAACCACGGGCTCGATGCTCTGCAGCAGCTTCACTACGGCGTCGCCTGACGTCGCGCAGACCAGCGCGCCCACGGTCTGTTTGGGCAGCGGCCAGGTCCGCAGGGCAGCGCGCGTGACGATCCCGAAGGCGCCGCTCGTGCCGACAAATAGCTGCTTGGCGTCGAGGCCCGTGTTGTTCTTCGCGAGGCGCTGAAGCTGTGAGAACACTTCGCCGGTGGGCAGGACGACCTCCAGCCCCAG
>JBLIHL010000566.1:0-4079 GCA_047635895.1 Paracoccaceae bacterium
GCCCCGAGCGAAGCTGATCGCGGCTGCGTTCACGGACGAGGCTGCGTGGCGTCATTGGCTTGATGCACAGCTCTATTACTTCATGCTCATCGATCGATTCGAGCCTGTGAAGACGAGCCTGGATGAGCTCCCGGCCAAGCTGGCAGCGCGTCGTTTGAGTCCCCGGGATGCGCTGCACCGGATCGCGCTGAACCCGAGCTTTGAGTTTCGAAACCCCGGCGCGGATACGTTCGTGACCGTCATCATGGAGCAATTCTGTGGGATCGAAGTGCAGCGCTCGACGCGGGAGCTTGAGATCGGTAAGACGGCCTACGATGGCGGCGTCGGCACCTTCCTCGGGTCCAAGGCCTCCAGCCAGTCGGACGTCATTCAGATCGCGGTGACGCACCGGGATGCGGCGCGGCACCTGGTGAACCGTGAATTCGAGCGCCTGTGCCGGGCTGAGCCCTCCAGGCGAGACCGGGCCCGGTGGGCTAAGCGCGTGCTCGCGGATCCGAAGGAGATGTTTGATCTCTACGCCGAGTGGCTCCACTCAACGGCATATGACCAACGCATCGAGACGGGAGCACCGCTGTCGAATCGCGCCTGGGTTCGCTCGGTTCACGTTGACCTCGGCGACGTGTTGCCCCCTGAGGATGACGTCGAGGCCCTGCGTGGTGCGCTGGACAGCCTCGGTGATCCTGCGCCGCTTCGATCCCTCATCGTCCGGATGCTGCTGGACGCGGAGGGCACCCGCGCGCCCCGCGGGGCGCAGATCGGCGACGCTCAGGAGTGGGTCGGCGTGACGTTCCAGCGACTGCTCGGGCGTCCGCCCACCGAGCTGGAGCGCACACAATTCGTCAAGGTGTGCGAGGCCGGGGCCGATGGTCCTGAACTCGTGCTGTACACCCTTCTCACGTCCGCGGAGTATCAGCTCTCATGAAGTCACATATCGCCCCGCGGGATTCCGCAGATAGCATGACGCTGTCCCGTCGCGCACTCATTCGCGCGGGACTCGCAGGTACGGCGAGCGGTCTACTTGCCGCGGACGGCCTTGCGTTGGGTGGCCTGTTTCCAAATGCGCTGACCGGAGCCTCGCTCGCTCCGCTGCGCCCGGGCAGCAAGACGAAGCACGTGGTTCTTGTGGTCATGGCCGGTGGCGTCCGCAGCCGAGAGACCTTCGGCTCGCCGAAGCAGGTGCCCAATCTCGTGCGGATGGCGGACGAGGGCGTGCTCTTCACCAGGCTTCGCACGGCGAATCTGGGCCACTTCGGAGCCTCCATGTCGATTGTGACGGGGATCTCCGAAGCGCGCGGCATTCGCGATAATGCGCGCGGTCCGGACCCGACGCTCTTTGAGTACGTCCGCAAGGACCTTGGCCTTCCGGCGCAGGACGTTTGGATCGCGACGGCCGGTGGTGCCCAGCAGGTGAACTACGCGTACGGCACGCACTCCGAGTACGGCGCACGCTACGGCGCGACGACCCTCGACGGCGACGGTGTGTTCAACGAGGAATTCAAGGCTCTCGTAAAGCGCTTCGGGGCGCCCCGGCCCCTCGGGGAGGGGCCTGCGAAGAAGGTGGATTCGCTTCGACGAGCGCTACGCGGCGGCAAGGATGCCACGGCGGAGATGGACGCGCGTGCGCGGGTCGAGCGCTACATTCTGGACGAGCTTGGCGGCGGCACCTCCGCGCTGAGCGGCGCAGGTGCTCAGGATGCGAAGGCGCTTCGGCTTGCGCGCAACGTCCTGACGGTGTTTCGCCCGCGCCTGATCGGGGTGGTGCTGCAGGCGGCTGACATCGCGCATGGATCATTCAATGGATACAGCGAGGTGGTGCGCAGGAATGACGCAGCCATCGGGGAGCTCGTCGACGGCATCCGTGCGGACCCGGAGCTTCGGGATTCGACCGCGATCTTTGTCCTGCCCGAGTTCGGACGCGACGCTGATTTGAACATGCGTCGAGGCCTCGACCACGGAGATGGGTCTGACGATCTTCGTTTCGTCCATGGCGTTGCGTGGGGTCCGGACTTCAAGCGCAACTTGGTCGTCAAAGATGATCGGAAGACGATCGACTTCACGCCGACGATTGCGCAGGTCTTTGGCGCGAACGCGCGTATGGCCAAGGGAAGCGTACTACGTGAGATCTTTGCCTGAGGTCCAGAGGATGGTGGGCGCGAACGTGCGCGCGTGGGGGGGGCTTCTGTTGGTGGCGTTGTCCGCTGCCGGCGGCCTCCTGGCGCCTTCCGCTGCGAGCGTGGCGCCAGCTGCCGCGGTGAACAGTGCACTGGCTAACAGGGGACTGGCTAACGGGGCACTGGCTAGCGGGGCACTGGCTAACGGGGCACTGGCTAACGCGGCACTGGCTAACGCGGCGAATCGCGATGAAGGCTGCCTCTCGTGCCACCAGGGCATCGAGGACATGCACCCGGGCTTTCCGCTCTCGTGCACGGACTGTCATGGGGGCGACCCAAGCGAGACGGTCAAGTCGCGCGCCCACGTCCAGCCGTCCGCCGTGCGCCAGGCCGATGAGCGGGTCGCACCGCTGGATCGAGATTTGCCCCACGTCCGGTTTGTGAATCCAATGGACCTGCGCGTGGCGGAGAAGACGTGTGGCGATTGCCACGGCGAGCTTGTCGAGCACCTGAGCCGCTCGCTCCACGGGACGACCGCGGGGCACCTGTCAGACGGCTTCTTCGAAGTTGGGCTCCAGGAGGGCCGCGAAAGTCGCTACTCGGTGTTTCCGATCAAGGCCGATCGTGACGTCGAAGGCAACGCGATCGAGTCCCTCACGCAGCCACCGGAGCTCGACCGTCGGGACGACCGATCGACGCTGGAGGCGCACTTTCCGGACCTGGTGCGGAAGGAATGCATGCAGTGCCACCTCTACAGCCAGGGGCGTGCCGTCCGCGGGCGCGTCGGCTTCGACGGTGAGTATCGTGGCTCGGGTTGCGCCGCGTGCCATGTGCCCTACGGGACGAATGGGCTCTCGGACAGCGCAGACGCTGCGGCACGGCGCGTCGAGCCTGGGCACCCCCTGCGGCACGCGATGGTCACGGCTCCAGCGACCCAGGCCTGTACGGCTTGCCATTACGGTGACGCGTCTATCGGGCTCCACTTCCGAGGCCTTTCCCAGCTGCCGCCCGGCGCGGCCGGCGGCCCGGAGATCGACGGCACAACCGACAGCCTCCTGCATCGCTCGTTCTTCATCAACGACCCCGCGGTGACGCCGCCCGACGTTCACCATGCGTCGGGGCTGCACTGCGTTGACTGTCATACCGTCGAGGGCGTGATGGGCGACGGCCGGCTTCTTTCGAAGATGGAGCAGGCTACGGAGATTACCTGCGAAGCGTGTCACGGGACGTTCGACGAGCGCTCCGGTCTTGAGACCGAGCGCGGTCATCGCCTGAAGCACCTTTTTGTGCGCGAGGACGAGGTCTGGATGCGCAGCAAGGTCACGGGCGAGGAGCATCGGATCAAGCAGGCCGTGGACGTTGTGACCGAAGGGCACAAGGATTACAACGCCGAGGCCGCGCGCGCGATGACCGGAGCGCACGGCAACATCGCGTGCTACACGTGCCACGCGGGTTGGAACGTCAACTTCCTGGGCTTCCATTTTTATCGGAACGAAGCCCTGACGCAGATGGATCTCCTGACAGGGGAGCGGACGCCTGGGCGCGTCACCACCCAGGAGAAGGTGTTCACGACGTGGAAGAGCTTCTACGCCGGACTGGATGAGAAGGGGCGTGTCGCGCCGTACCTGACAGGGTTCTCCACGATGGGAACGGTGGATGACGCGGACGGGAACAGGATCCTTGATCAGGTGCTGCCGGTCACGAAGAACGGTCGCTCGGGCCTGACCATGATCCATCACCAGCTCCATTCCACGCGCCCCACCGCGCGGTCCTGCGTGGAGTGCCATCGCGCTTCGGAGACGTGGGGCATGGGGTCGTCTAACTTCCGCCTCAGCCGCCAGGTGGCGTACGTCGCCGATCGGAGAGGCATAGAGGCCATTGCGTTCGACCGGGAGAATCCCCAGAACTCCGTGCCGATCGGCAAGGTCGTGCTGTCGGGCGTGGTCGACCTTGAGCTCGACTGCGATT
>JBLIHL010000567.1:0-4065 GCA_047635895.1 Paracoccaceae bacterium
CCTAACCCACTCCCTTAGACCCGGCTACCAATAGCCTCCAATCCGATGAGCAAACTCGACGACGTCCTCACGAAGTGCAAGGATCAGATGACCAAGCAGGGCATCGAGATCGATGAGACGCTTCTGGCCAACATTGCCAAGGCCCTTGGTCCGTCCATCTACAACGCCGACTCGCTTGTCGTGGCCACCGGCGACGAAGGTGAGATGCAGACGGTCAAGAACTGGATCACCAAGAAGCTCGGCGTCGAAGCCGGTGCCGACATGGACGCATGCCTTGAGCGCTGCACCGAGAAGATCGGCAAGTCGAACACGCAGAAGCTTCGACCTGTCTTCTACTACATCGTCACGAAGGACCTCGGCAAAGAGTCGGTGTTCGCCTGATCGCCCTTGGGCGCATCTAGCGCGAGAGTGTCGGCACCTGTCGGTCCTCACGGGAAGGCCCGCTCCGTGCATGATGCACAGGGTGGGCCTTCTTCCTGGGAGCGAGCCCGCGCATGGCTGAATCCGCATAGCTGAATCCGCGTAGCACGCTGCCTGAAGCGCTGCGCTGCGTCGCCTGAACCCGCAGGCAGATTAGACAGCTCCCGTCCCAGGCAAATAGCACCATGTTGGACCCTCCTTCGAACGCTCTCCGGACGACTCTGCTAGCGACGCTTCCCGATGATCCCTTGCACCTGGAAGTACGCGGGCTTCTCAGGAACGCGGCCGAGGTGCATATCCTCGGTGACGCGGTCGAGCCAGAAGTCAGCGGCTTCGTGCTGGCTCCAGGCTTCGGGCTCGCGGTCGCCTACGGCGCACCCCGGACGCTCCTGGTGGACGAACTCCGCTCCGCGGCGACGGAGGTGATGGTCGTCCGTGACGGGCTGAAGCTGCACCTTCCCATGGAGTGCGCGGCGGCGTGGCTCGAACTGGACGGCGTTTCCAGCCTCGGTCTGAATCGATTGCAGGCGCAGGGCCGAACCGGACAGGCCGAGCGCATGTCCGAGCGCATCCAGCACGAGGTGCAGATCGTGAAGGAACGCTCCAGTCCGCTCTTGGGGACGCTTCCATCCGACCTGGCGCTGGAGTTCGCGCGGCTCGATCCGTGGCCAGCGACGGCCTGCGCCGTGCACGAGGAGAGGATCACCTCGATCGCGTATGCGTTTGTCGAGACAGGCCACTACTTCGATCTCTCCATCGACACGCTCCAGTTCTTCCGGCGCGAGGGTTACGGGACGTCGTGTGCCGCGGCGCTGATTCTTTACCAGGCTACGCGGGGCAAACGGCCCGTCTGGGTCGCGAGCGAGCGAAGCCAGGCCTCGCTCGCTCTCTCGAATCGTTTGGGTTTCGAGGACGTTGGGTCGATGCAGTCCGCGCTCCTGCAGTAGTCGGTCCTTAGCGGTCGGCTTCCTGTTCGAGCCGGGCAAGCGCCGCGCGGGCGGCCGCCTGGATCCGGGGCTCATCGGACGTCATGGACTCGATGATCAGGGGCAGCTCTTCGGCGGCTGCGAGCAGCCCCAGCCCGCGCAGTGAAGCGGCGCGCACGTCGACGCTCTTGGCGGAGTCCTTGACCAGCATGGCAAGCTCCGCGATGGCGTCGGCGCGCTTGACCTCGGCGTCGGCGGCCCGACTCCACGCGCGGGCCGTTTCACGCCACTCGGTGATCTCACGCAGCGCGTCCATGGCGATCTTTCTTTCGGCAGCGCTGCTCGTACTCTTCGCGGCTTCGAGAAGAGTGGTAGCGGCTTCGGGGTTGAAGTAGCCCGCGACGGCTTGGACCGCTTCGATCCAGGCTCGCCCGGATGGTCCGTCTGCGAGAATCGCCATGGCGACGGGTTGCAGGACCTCGGATCGATTCCCCTTGATCGTGAACGCGATCCACTCGTACATGCGAGAAGCCTCCGTGAGGTCCCCCGTGAGGAGAGGGTGCAGCGTCTCCGACGAGTGCTGTACCGCGAAGTTGACGGCGTCCTTGAGCAGTTCGGGCCTGGGCAGATCGATCTTGGCCCACCCCGATCGCGGGAAGCGGCCCATGACCGCCTCCATGGTGCCCTCGTCTTGAAAGCTGAAACGGGCCTGGAGCAAGAAATGATCGGTCACGCTTGGGTCGGCCAGCCACAGCGCGAATACCTGAGCTCGCTGGCTCTCCTCCATGTAGGGGGGAAAGAAGTTCCCAGGGCTATTCCGGTACCTGCGATAGGCGGCGGCGATCTCGGGGAGAAGGTCCTCCGCCAGCGGAGCCTTCGTCTGCTCAAGCAGGTACTCGGCGGCTTCGACCTTGACGGCATCCGACGAGCGGGGGTCCCGGATAGCTCGTTCGAGCAGGGCGGCGTCGTTCAGGTAGCCGCCGCGAAGTAGCTTCGAGACCCCGCTGCGCTTCTCGTCGAAAACGGTGGTGGAGAGCTCCACAAGCAGCTGGAATCGATCAGCCTCCGTGAGGGAGCGGATCCATTGGCAATACGATCCGTTGTTTCCGAAATTTTGGATGAGAGGCCATTCGTGACCTTGGCCGTGCTGCTCCAACCAGGGAAGCATGCCGCTCGGGTCAAGGCCCTTGTGTCGGACGCCTTGGTCCACCAGATCGGTGAACTGCGAACGAGTTGCCTTACTCTTCAGTCTGAGGAATGGCGCCGAGACGTCGGCCATTGGCCAGAAGCTGTCCGATGTCGCGATGCCGTACGCTTCCAGGGTTTGCAGCACTTGAGCCACCGTGTTGCTCCGCGCAGATTCTTCCGTCAGCGGGGCAGCGCGCTCGATGCAGGCCGCCAGGGTGCTCGCGCGCTCTCCCTCGGGGATGCCCCTGGTGAGCATTATGAGCCTCCACATGAGCTCCGGTTCGTCCACGCTGGCGATGATGTCGAGGAGAGCCTCGCCCCCGAATGGGAGAGTGCCGAGGCCCTTGATTCTCTCGTCAGCGTTCCAGATGGCCCTCTGGGCCACGCCGGGGAACTTCGAGGTCACGAGCGCCTTGAACGTCGTCGTCAATGCCTCGGACGGATCGGGGAAGTAGGGTGTGTACGTCGTATCTGTTCTGGCGGCATCCGTGTAGGTGCCGGTGCTTCGAGCCAGGAGAATTCCTGCGAGCGTGTCCTGTGTATCCTCTCGATCGTCCAGTGCTCCGGCGTAGGCGAACTCGATTTGCGGGGTCCGCGATCGGAGCTGGCGGACGACTTCGTAGCGAACGTTCAGGTTGCCATGCTCGAAGAGGTACTGGCGGAACCACAGCGTCTCTTGGTCGGCGAGGAACCGCTCTAAATGGACATGTCCCTCGTTGGCGTGTTCTACCGCGCGTCCGGCCAGTGACCGTGGGAGCAAGCCCCTGTTGCCGAAGGCGCCGAGGATGTCACCGGTCACTTTGGGATCTAGACCGTCCTCTTGGTTAGCCAGGTCAGGGAGGCTGGCCCACAAGGGGTTGACCAGCTTCCAGCTGAGGTCTCCCTCAGGTTGCCAGACGCCGGGGTGGGAGTGGCTCAGCGCTATCGCAGCTTCATGAAAAGCCTCCTCCCGCACCAGCTTGTTGGGGCTTTTCAGTAGCTGGACAATGACATCGAGCGCCGCTGCGGGCGAGCGATGACGAAGCCATAATAACGCGCCGAAGCCGCCCTCCTTCGCGGGGATGCCACTCGACCGAAGCGCAAGACTTGTCAGCGGCGCCGTTGCGTGGTCCCCTAGCTTCTCCAGGAACTTGCGGTCGCCGCGCTGCAGAGCCGCCTTGACCTCATCCTCTAGCAGCTGGTCCTCCAAGGACTGGACTGATGGACGCGCTGGGCCCCATTCTGGCATTTCGTAGCGAACCAGCACGGCTCCGGCCCGCGCCAAGAACGCCTGGGCTTTCATCATCTCGCTTGAGGGCGCCGGGTGGGTTAATGCGCCCTTCGCTTCCGTGATCATGGCCTTGAGCGCGGCGAGGGCTTCAGCGTTCGGGGCACCGACCGTTGCCTCTAGCTGCCACTTGGCGAGGCGATCGGGGAGCGAGCGGCCAAACTTCGTCGTCGGCGTCTGGGCGAATGCGATCGTCGCGAGCGCCAGGGCGAGCCAGGTGGTGCGTGTCATGGAGTGAAGTCTCTGCATGGTTCGTCTCAATGT
>JBLIHL010000568.1:0-4045 GCA_047635895.1 Paracoccaceae bacterium
GTTGATCCCGAGCGCGAAGGTCTCAGTGGTGAACAGCATCTTGAGGAGGCCGCGTGTGAACATGCGTTCGACGACCTCTTTGTAGATCGGGAGCATGCCCGCGTGGTGATACGCGACGCCCGCACGTGCGAGCTTGAAAACCTCGCCACGAAGGTGCCCGCGATCGAGCTGGAAGAGCTCGATGAGCTCTTCCTGGAGCGCTTCCATTCTGGTCTCCTCATCGGGGCTCAGAAGGCGACGGTTTGCGTTCTTAAGCGCCAGCCGCTCGCAGTCCTTGCGGGAGAACGAGAAGACGAGTGCCGGGAGCATCTTGCGTTCGATGATCTCATCGAACAGCGCGGTGGGATCGGGCGGCATCGGTCGGCCGCCGCCTCGTCCGCCCCGGCGTCCTCGACGGCCGCCGCGGCGCGAAGAACGGCGCCCGCCGCCCTTGGTGGCCTCTTTGGCGGCGATCTCCAGCTCGCGCTGGCGGACGCGCTCGGCCTTGGATGCGTCGACGGTGCCGCAGTTCTCGGTGTGAATCCAGTGGCTGAGCGGCACAGGGCGCTTCGTGTCAACGATGACATCGAGGTCCTGGGGCCGGATCTCACGCATCCAGCCGCCAAGCTCCTCTACGTTCTCGACGGTCGCGGAGAGCGCGATGACGCGAGTCTTCGGCGGGAGGAAGATCAGGCTCTCCTCCCATACGGTGCCACGCTCGCGGTCGTCGAGGTAGTGCACCTCGTCGAAGATCACGTAGTCGACGTCCTGCAGGAGTCGCGGGCTCTCGAAGATCGCGTTCCGCAGGATCTCCGTCGTCATGATCAGGACCCGGCCGCCGGGATTGATCGTGACGTCGCCGGTCATGAGACCAACGTCGATGCTGGGATCGTTCTGGAAGTCGCGGTACTTCTGGTTGGAGAGTGCCTTGATCGGCGCGGTGTAGATGCATCGGTTGCCCGACCGCACCGCGTCCTCGATGGCGTACTCGGCGACGAGGGTCTTGCCCGCGCCGGTCGGCGCCGAGACGAAGACGTTGCGCCCCTTACGGATCGCGTCGACGGCGTTGAGTTGGAAGAGGGAGAGCGTAAAGCCCTTCCATCCGACCACGCGACCATCCTTGCCGAAGACCTCGGTCTGGGCGGGGAGGGTAGCCACGCTGTCGGCCGATCCGGGCTTGGGTCGAGAGCGGAGCGCTCCGCTCAGCGTTTCCTGGGAGGAGCGGGAGGCTGATAGCGTTGGGCGCGCGGGCGATTCTGAGTCGCTGGGCTTTGAACCAGCGGCGCCGGGTGTAGGCCAGACGACGTCGGTGGCGTCCCCGGGCGTGGACTCCTCAGGCTGGGGCTTTCGCGCCGGCTTCGCGGACTTCGTTTTTCGGGGGCGGCGTGCGGCCTTCTCAGCGCTTTTGTCTGCGGAGGGGCCGCTGGATCCGCCAGCGGGAGCATCGCTCGGGAGGTGCCCGAACGGGAGCGGCTGCTCGTCACCCGATGGGGTGGAAGGGCCGTCTTGGGGGGAGTCGTGCATATTGGGTCGTGACAGATTGCCCGTTTCCGGCTCCCATCGCCACCATTCAGCGCCATGGAAACGGCCACAAAGCGTCGGACTTGAGGAAGCTGGCGCTAGACCCTTGTCCTGGGCCCTCTCGATGCGATACACAACGTGGCTGGACGTGGCGCCCGCACGCGCTGTCCGGACCCTAAGGCTCGGGAGGGCATAGAGCATGAATCAACAGCACAAGCACGGTACTCACCTGGAACGTCACCTCGCACAGCTCAAGTTAGTCTCACGGCTTCTCGGTCACGAGCTTCATTCCCAGGGCGGCTCCAAGGCCATTGCCCTTTCCCGAGACCAGGTGATCGAGATCCAGACGGCTCTCGACCTCTTCATCGAGGAGGCGGCCAAGCGCATGAATGGGCGCAGTGGGGGCGGCGGCTACGGTCCTATCACGCCGGGTCACGCTGACCCAATGGCGCTCGATATGCCCGGGCAGGCCATCGATACCCAGTTGGTTCCGGCGCGAAACTGACGTTTCCACATCCGGAGTCCCGTAAAGTCACGCACATGGAGGCCGTGTCCGGTTCTATGCGTTCGCGTGCATCATTGAAAGGCTCGGTACCCGTGTGGGTTCCGCTGCTGCTGCTCTTCGGCGGTTTAATCGTCGGAATGCAGGCGCTTCAGCGCGACGCTCGCGAGCGCGGGGTGGCACAGGTCGACGTGACGCGCTACCGGCTCATGGCCCAATCCCAGTGGCTGAGCGCCGCGTGGGCAGACGAGCTTGAGCGCATCCTCGTGGAGGTTCGCTCGCTCCCTGTCGACGACCCCGTCGTGCTTCGTGCCTTCAGCGACGAGATCGCAGCTCTGCCCTTTGTCGCGGAGGTCGGTGCCTACACGGTTCAATGGCCTGACGGGCTGATTATCCCCCTACGGCTGCGGGAACCCGTGGCCTGCATTCGCACCGGCGGGAGGGACTTCCTGCCCGTCGCGGCGGATGGCACGGTTTTGGGCGGCTACACCTACGCACCCCATGAGGCCTACGGTGGCTGGCTCCCTACGCTGGGGCCCCATGGCCTAGTGGAGGAGCGCCAGGGCCTCCTCGAGCCGGGCAGCACCATTGAGGTTCCGGAGATTCTGGCGGCCCTTTCCGTGGCGGACTCCATGTGGCGCTTCATGGTGGCGGAGGACCTACGGCGGCTCGGGCGCGTGGTGATCGACGCTTCGGCCACGGACGCTCCCGTCCTGGACAGGGCCGCGACGGCCGTGGAGCCAGCGCGTCTCCCTGGGGGCGTGAAGATCGACATGGAGGGAGGGCGACGGATTTTCTTCGGCCGGCCGCCGGTCCCGGTTCACAGCGGTGAGATGCCGGTGCGCCTCAAATGGGATCATGTTCGCGCCGCGCTCGAGTCCACGGAGTACGCCGGTAGCGACTGGGCGCTGCTGGACGTGCGCTTCGACGAGTCCATTCAGCTCACCCGAGTGGAGGTCGAGGAGATCGTCGAGCGTAGCCAGGCGGCTGACCGCGAGCCATCGGGAGATCGATGATCACCGGTTTGTCGCGCCGGCGGCACCTGGCGACGCGGGCCGCATGGGCTGCCGTCCTGGTGACGGCCATCTTCGTCTCGCCGTCGATGCTGGGTCTCTCCTGGAGGCTGGCCCAGGCGTCCGGAGGAGGTTCCCTCCAGGCGGCGCCACTGCGCTTGGCGATGGTCGTTGCGGGTATCTGCCTGGCCTGGCCGCCGCTGTCACGCCGCCGTGACGACTCCCTTCTGGGGCCTGAGGAGCCGCTCTGGGCGGTGAGCGCCACGGGAGCTCTCTTTGCAATCTGCGCGCTGGCGCCCGCGGTGGTATTGGCGCCCACGTTGGTATCAGGCGGCTCGGGCGGGGCTTTTTGGGATCTGGCCTTGGCCGGCGCCGTCGTCGGGCTGTCCGCAGCCAGCGCCGCTACCCGGGCGGCGTGGCGCCCTGGGTACGCGCTCCTGGCCCTCGGGGTGGCCGCAGCGTTGGTGCTGGCGGTGGCGTCCGAATGGGGGGCTGGGTCGCAGGCATCGGGGGCCAAGCCGCCTGGAGTCTCTGGAGCCTCTGGGCAGGACGAGGGGCGAGTGTGGCCCGTCCTGGTCCCTGTGGAAGGCAGCGGGCCGGGGCAGTTGGCGCTTGAGGGCTATCCGCCCCTGCTGCTTCAGTCGGACTGGCTCGCCGGAGAAAGGCGCGACGTCCGCGCCTGGATGGTGGGTCCAGGGAGTGCTTCTGACTGGGAGGTTTTTGCCGGGGAGGGCTCTGGAGCGGCAGGGGTGGTTCCCCTGACGACGTCAGGAGAGTTTCGGGCGCCCGCATGGTCGATTCGAGGCGGAGCCTCTCTTGTTGAGGATGGCCAGGGATGGCCCGTCGTCGGGCTGCTCGTAGCGCTTCTAGGGCTCGTCGCGTGCGTCGCCATCCAGCGGTCGCCGCAGCTCGGCCCGGCCGGTCGAGCCGGGGCGCACGTGGTGGTCGCGGCAGCCGGCGTGCTGGGTGTAGGTATGGGCGCCATCCGGACCACCGCAGGGGCTCCAGGGCCGGATTCTAGCGGGCTAGA
>JBLIHL010000569.1:0-4039 GCA_047635895.1 Paracoccaceae bacterium
TTCGTGTGAACGAACAGCTCGAAGCCGTGCTCCTTGGCGAGGTTGTCGCGGAACGTGATCATCTCCTTGAACTTCCAGGTCGTGTCGACGTGGAGCAAGGGGAACGGGAGCTTGCCGGGGGCGAAGGCCTTCATGGCAAGGTGCAGCATGACGGCGCTGTCCTTGCCAATGGAGTACAGCATCACCGGCTTCTCACATTCAGCCGCGACCTCGCGGATGATGCGGATGCTCTCGGCTTCTAGGCGCTCGAGATGAGTCAGTGGCATGGCGGAACGGATCGGAGAGTGGTTTTGGGAATATCAGTCGTTGGCGAGGGCTGCAACGAGGCCTCGCTCTTCGAGGAAGCGCAGGATTTTGCCAGCGGATTCCTCCACGGTCTCGTCGCCTGTGTGCACGACGATTTCAGGGTCTTCGGGGGCCTCGTACGGATCGCTCACGCCGGTGAAATTCTTGATGAGGCCGGCGCGGGCCTTCTTGTATAGGCCCTTGGTGTCACGCTCTTCCACGACGGAAAGCGGTGCGTTCACATAGACCTCCACGAACTCGGAGCGTTCGGGGTCGATCATGGCGCGGATCTCCGCACGAACGCTCCTGTAGGGAGAGATGGTCGCAGTCAGGGCGCAGCAGCCATTGCGCGACAAGAGGTTGGCGACGAAGCCAATGCGACGCACGTTCATGTCCCGGTCGTCCTTGGTGAAGCCCAGGCGCTGGGAGAGGTGCTGGCGAACCATGTCACCGTCAAGCACCTCGACGAACTGCTCGCGCTCCGCGATCATGGCAGAGAGGCGCGCGGCCAGCGTGGACTTGCCGGCACCGGAGAGTCCGGTGAACCAGAGAACGCAGCCTTTGTCGGAGCTGCCGCGGCGGGCAGATCTCTGGGCAGAAGCGGTTGCTGGGGGGACCATGATGCGAGACGCCTTCAGGCGCTGGCTAGCGGATCATCCCTTCGAGGTACGGAACCTCGAAGCACTTCTCGTGCATGATCGGTCCGTGGCCAAAGTAGCCCTCTTCACCAAAGAGCTCGCCGTGGTCGGCGGTCACGATGATGTGTGTGTTCTTCGGGACCATGTCGTAGAGCTGCTCGAAGACCGAGTCGAGGTAGCGCACGGTGTCGATCTGTCGCTCCTTCAGCTGGTCGAGCTTGGCCTGATCGAAGAACTGGAAGTCCTCTTTGAACTTGCCGTCGGACTCGGCCCCGGACTTGTCCGCCTCGGCCATTTGGTCGTTCATCTTCCGGAAGACGCCGTTCACACCGCTGATGCGCGGCCACATGGACGAGTCCTCGTTCGGCTTGGCGTACGGATAGTGCGTCTCGCCGACGTTGAGCAGATAGAAGTGCGGGCGCGGGCCGTCGAACTTCATCGTCGGCAGGATGGCGGCCATGTCGTTGTGGCTGTCCATCAGCTGGAACGAGTCGAAGGCGCGGTTGATGCCCGTCTTCGGGTTCAGGACGGGCATCGAAACGCGTGCGTGCGTGTCGTAACCCATCTTGGACTGGAGGAAACCGGGAAACCAAAGGCCGGGGACCATGGCGCCGAAGTCGATGTCGGTGCCCTTGGAGCCAAGGCGCTTGTTGTAGTTGTAGAAGTCCTCCTTGTAGTACTCCGACGCGTACACGTTCTGCGGAGACGTGTGCGGCAGGAGGCCGGTCAGGAGGTTGTAGTGAGACGGAGCCGTCCACGAGGCGTAGGTGTAGCGCTTCTCGACCTTGCCACCCGAGAGCTTGGCGATCGTCTTCGTCTCCGCCGCCATGAAGGCGTCGTAGCGGCACGAATCGAGGATCACGATCACCAGGTGGTTTTCACCCTGGGGATCCGGCTTCGGGGCCATGCCGGGCCGCATGGGGAGCCGGGGGCGCGGGCCAGTCGGAGCGACTGGCTTCTTCTTGAACTTGTCGAACAGTCCCATGGTGTCGAGTGCAGATCGGGTGGTCGTGGAGCGGAGCGTCTAGTGGCTCCTCGGACGGTCAGGCGTCCGAGGTGAACAAGGAAGTGGGCTCTTTCTGCCCTGGGGACACTCCGATTAGAGGTACCCGAGGTTCTCCAGCTTGCGCCGGACGTCATCGAGCTCTGCCTGGGTGAACTCCTTGCCGTCGTTCTCCCTCACCAGTCCCACCTCTGGATCGACCTTGGCGGCGGGCGAATCGCCCATCAGGTCCCTGAGAACGAAGACGATGAAGTCGGTGGGGGAGCTGAACCCAGACCCATCCACGACCTGCTGGATCTTGCGATACAGAGGCCTCGGGATCTTGACGGTGACTTTCGGCTCGCGCACGTTTGGAGTGTGATTGGAGGGTTGGAGGCGAAATTTGCACCTTGGAGGCGCATTTGCACTCCAATCGTACTCCAATCGGAGCCTTCGGACGTGAAGCTGGAGCGAATCGGGCTCCTTTGCCGGGCGCTCTCAACGTGAGACATGCCGAGGCGTGAGGCTCCCAGGGTGATGCCACCAAGGAAAACTCACCCACGGGCCATGGGGTCCGCGGGTGAGCTCTTCAGAGGCGAGCATGGCGCTGCTCGCGGGGGCCGTTCGGCATCAGAACTGGAAGTAGAGGAAAGGGATGTTCGACGCGCGGTGGAGGTGCAGGAGCGACATCAGGAAGAGTACGAACACCGTGGCGGTCCACCAGGGGCGTGGATTCTTCGCGTGCTCCTGGGTCGTGGCGCATCCGAAGAGAATGATCGGCGCAGCGACGTAGGCGATCGTTTGGAGCTGGCTCCACTCGATGAAGAGCGTGGCAGCCTCTCCAGGTCCACCGCCGGCCATGGCCCTGAGAAAGTGCAGCGCTTCCGGGAGCGTGTCCGCCCGGAAGAGCACCCAGCCCACGGTCACGATCACCAAGGTGACCGCGCTCTGAAGCACGCCCGGGAGCATCGCGTAGAGGGTTCGCCTGCCCGATAAACGCTCGAGGACCAGCCAGAAGCCCTGGTAGGCGCCCCACGCGATGAAGGTCCAGGCGGCGCCGTGCCAGAGGCCGCCGAGCAGCATCGTGAGCGCGAGGTTGACGTGCGTCCGCGCCGAGCCCTTGCGGTTGCCGCCAAGCGGGATGTAGAGGTAGTCGCGCAGGAACGAGGACAGCGTGATGTGCCAGCGGCGCCAGAACTCGGTGATGCTCTTCGAGATGTACGGACGGTTGAAGTTGATCGGGAAGCGGAAGCCGAAGAGCAGGCCCAGGCCGATCGCCATATCCGAGTAGCCAGAGAAGTCGAAGTAGATCTGCAGCGTGTAGCTGAGGGCGGCTACCCAGGCCTCGATCGTGGTCGGGTTCGCGAGCGCGAAGCCCTGGTCGGCCGCCTGCGCGAAGGTGTCGGCAAGCAGGACTTTCTTGGCGAGGCCCGCCTGGAAGATGAGGACGCCGGTGGAGAACCCGCTCCAGGTGTGGACGCGACTCTTGAGCTGTTCTGCCACCGATCGATAGCGAACGATGGGGCCTGCGATGAGCTGGGGAAAGAGCGCGACGTAGCAGGCGAAGTCCCGGAACTGGCGGACGGGCTCGGCGTCGCGGCGGTACACGTCGATCGTGTAGCTGAGCGTCTGGAACGTGTAGAAGGAGATGCCGATGGGCAGGAGTACCTGCGCCCACGCGATGGGCGCGTGGCCCTGGCTCTCCAGAAGCTTGTTCAGCGTTTCGATGCCGAAGTTCGCGTACTTGAAGTACGCGAGCAAGCCGAGATTCACGGCGCAGGAGAGGGCTACGAAGCGTCGCCCGGCGGTCGCGCCCGCGCCGGGTCGCTCGCGGTCGCGCTGGATCCCGAGGCCGCAGGAGTAGTCGACGACCGTGGAGAACCACATGAGCGCGACGAAGTCAGGGCGCCACCAGCCGTAGAAGAAATAGCTGGAGAGGGCGAGGATCCAGGGCTTCCAGGACCGGGGGACGCCGTAGTAAAGCGCCAGCACCAGCGGCAGGAAGTAGTAGAGGAAGACGTTGCTGGTGAAGAGCATCTGGGATCTAGCTCCAGCGAGAGGGCCGATGCGGTGGGAGCGAGGGTAGCACCTGCTCGTCTCGCCTGGTCAGGGCCGACCGGGCCGTCTTGATCGA
>JBLIHL010000570.1:0-4014 GCA_047635895.1 Paracoccaceae bacterium
GGTGCCAGACCCGAACGGGTCGGGCGAACTCCGCGAGGCGCTTCGGGAGCGCGACGAGGGAGGGGGCGGACGCTGCACTCTCCTGGAGGGACGCAATCAATGCTCGGTGTACACGGCAAGGCCGGATCACTGCCGGACGTTTCCCTACTGGCCAAGCGTCCTTGGGGACGAGGCCGGGTTCGAGCGCGCCCGGGCGACCTGTCCGGGTATCCGCGTGGAGCCGTCCGAGGCGCAGCGGTCGGCGGCTTTCGCTCGACTCGAGGCGATCTATGCCGAGCTTGAAGAGCTCTTGGCGGCGGTCCGCCCCGTTTGCATTGCGCGGGGGGTTTGCTGCCGCTTCGAAGAGGCGGACCACGTCCTCTACGCCACGGGGCTCGAGACGGATTACGCGGCGATGAAGAAGCCGCTCGCGCCTGCGCCTGAGGCGGAAGGACGCTGCCCCTACCACGTAGGGGGCATGTGCACGGCCAGGGAGGGGCGGCCCCTCGGCTGCCGGACCTATTATTGCGACCCTACGATGCAGGACGCACTGGAGGCGACCCATGAGCGGCTCCTGGGGGATATAAGGCAGATTGAGCGCGATCTCGACTACCCAGCAACCTATGCACCCTTCCCAGCGCTCCTCGCGGATCGCGGTGTAGGGGTCCCTGGAACAACGCTTACGTCCAAAAATGAATCACCGGGAAGAACGCCCTGAGGGCGTCGTTTTTCGCCCCATGCAGAGAACGATAGCGAGGTTCGGTGCCGTGGATCGTCGGCCTCAATCGGGGCGGGCTCAGGCCTTGTTCCTCATGCTGGCCGCCGCGGTTTGCGGCGTTGGGCTCGCTTTCGCCTCCGGTGCACTGGACGGCGTGATCGCGACGCTGCGCGCCCGATTCACAGCGGAGGTACCACCGATCGCGGTCGAAGAGCCTCAGGTGGTTCAGGCCCGCGAACCGTCGCTGCTCGAGGACACGGCGAGCGCACCGACGAGTGCGGCGCTCGGTCTCGGCGCCTCGCTTGGGCAAGAGCTAAGCGCTTTCGACCGGAACGAACAGGCCGTGGTCGCGATCAACGAAGGCCGTTTCGATGAGGCCGTCGAGCTCCTGACTAAGGTCGTGGAAGAGGATGAAGCGGGCTTCGCGTACCGCCAGAACCTTGCCACGGCTCTCTCTCGGCGGGCCCAGGCCCGCGGAGTCGATGAGTTCGAGCTGGCTCGACCGGACTTTGAGGCAGCGATCTTCTACGCACCGGATGAGCAGCGCTCCGACCGGATACGGGCGCGCATGGACCGTGCTGAGACGATCGCCCGTGAAGAGGCCGAGTTCACCTTGGAGGAGACCCTTCACTTCACGTTCAAGTTCGACGCTTCACGGACGGAGCTCCGTGAGGGTGTCGACCGCCTTCAGGTGCTCCTCGAAGAGACCTACCAGGAATACGGCGAGCTTTTCTCACGCCGCCCCGTAGAGGCCGGCGAGAAGAAGATCGCTGTCGTGCTCTATGGTGCGGAGGGGTTCAACAACGTCACGGGCCTCGGGGACTGGGCCGGCGGCGCATTCGATGGCACGATTCGTGTGCCAGCGGAGGACCTGCGGGATCCGAGGCGCGTGGCGCGACTGCGGGACGTCCTTCGCCACGAGGTGGCCCATGCGTTCTGTCAGTCGATCGGAGGGAAGACCGTCCCATCCTGGCTGAACGAGGGCATCGCCCAGTGGCTTGAGAATCCATCCTCCCGACTCAGCGGTCTTCACGTAGCTCGAGCCCGGCTGGTCAATGCGCGAGACAACGGGGGGAAGGAGCTCTTTCTCCTCGCGGAGATCCAGGGATCACTCGTGTCCTGGAGTGACACCGCAGAGATCACGCGCGCCTACGACCAGGCGCTCGCTTTCGTGGACTATTTGGCGGAGCAGTACGGCGCTCGCCTTCTGTTCGACCTGGTGGCTGAGTGCAAAGCTGAGGGGTTTCGTGGAGCAGAAATCGCGTTTGAGCGCCGGCTATTGGTCGACCTCAACGTGGTTCTCCAGGACTTCAACGCGGCCCTCAGGTGATCACTCACCGCCAGCTGTAACCAGGCGGCAGCGCCGAGCGTCACTTCCATGAAATGGATCATGTGACATCGGAGAGAATGGGCCTCGACTTACCGCTGCGGGACGCGCTTCAGAAGGTCGTGGGGGCGTCATGCGCGGCGCCGGGGGCGCCTCGGGATACGGCGCTCGTCCTGGAAGCACTGGAGCGTGCGCTGGTGGACCATGGAGTGGGCGTCCTCGCGAGGCTGCAAAGCGGCGTGCTCGCGGAACTTTGTGGCCTGACGCACGAGCAGGCTGAGCGACTAGCGGCCTCGTTCCAGCTCGGCCGCGCGGCTGAGCGCGCCCGGATGGGGGACCGACCGTTCCTCAAGAGACCTGACGAGGTGGCGCGTTTTCTGGCTCCCGAGCTACGCGGCCTCGAGGTTGAGACGTTCCAGGCGCTTGTGCTGGACGCGCGCCACCGGCTCAAGGCGCGGATCGAGGTGAGCCGTGGGACGCTCACGATGGCGCCTGTGCATCCGCGCGAGGTCTTCGCGCCGGCGCTCCGCCTGGCCGGTGCGGCCGTGATCGTTGCGCACAATCACCCTTCCGGGGATCCGGAGCCGAGCGCGGAGGACATCGAAGTCACGCAGCGGCTCGTCGAGGCGGGACGCGTCCTCGGCGTACCTCTTCTCGATCACCTCGTCTGTGCGGGCGAGCGCTGGATCTCGATTCGTGAGTCGGGGCGCTGGCCTGGCGATTCGTGACGCTGGCCTCTTGGGCTGGTCCGCCTGGCACGCTCAGCTGGCTGGGGTAACCTCAGGCGGCTACGCCGCGGCGGCGTTGCTGCCCGCGGAGGATGGCTTCTTGGAGCTCCATGACGCGGATCGGTTTTCGGACATAGTCGTCCATCCCGGCGTCGAGGCAGCGTTCTCGATCTCCCTCCATAGACTGTGCAGTGAGAGCCACGATGCACACGGAGCCGCGCGAGCCACGAGCCTCCCGGATCATGCGCGTTGCCTCGAATCCGTCGATATCTGGCATCGAGCAGTCCATCAGTACCGCGTCCCAATCGTCCTCCAGCGCCATCCGGACGGCCTCCGCACCCCCGGTGGCGAGATCGACCTGACCTCCCAACCGCTGGATGATCTTCTGGCCGACCTTCAGGTTGATGGGGTTGTCGTCCACCAGGAGGATGCGAAGTCCCCTCACCGCCTCGGCGGCGATGATGCCCAAAGCGGGCGCCAAAGCGGACTCTTCGTGGTCGTCTGGATGGGCCTCGCGAAGCGCGAGTGCGAACCGAAAGCTGGAGCCCACTCCAACCTTGCTGACCACCTCGATCTCGCCACCCATCGCCTGGACCAGCGAAGAGCTGATGGCGAGCCCGAGGCCCGTTCCCCCAAAGCGCCGGGTCGTCGTTGCATCGGCCTGGGTGAAGGCCGCGAAGATCGAGCTCAGGACCTCCTCCTTCATACCGATGCCCGTGTCAGATACCTCAAACTGGAGGGCTCTGCCGTCGTCTGTGCGCCTGATCGAAACGGTGATCGATCCCTCGTCTGTGAACTTGACCGCGTTGCTCACAAGGTTGCTCAGGACCTGGCGGAGGCGATGCTCGTCGCCGTCAAACTGAGTCGCGAGCGCGGGTGCCAGCGCATGGACCAGCTGGATTCCCTTGCGTTCGCAGCGCGCTCTCTCCGGGTCGCAGGCGCTGCTGAGCAGCTGAGCCAGATCGAAGCGCCGGGTCTCGATCTCGGGCGGCCCTTCCTGGAGCTTGGCAAAATCCAGGATGTCATTGAGCAGCGCCATGAGGGTCTCGGCGGACCCCTTCATCGTTTGCACGAGGCTTTGCTCTTCTTGCGCAAGCTCGCACATCGAGAGCAGGTCTATGCACCCGATGACGCCGTTCATGGGCGTCCGAATCTCGTGGCTCATGGTGGCCAGGAAGCGGTCCTTGGCGACAAGCCCGACTTCGGCGGCGTCCTTCGCCGCCGTCAGGCCGGAGGTTAGCTCACGCAGGTCATCCAGCGAC
>JBLIHL010000571.1:0-4004 GCA_047635895.1 Paracoccaceae bacterium
TCCCAAGCGGCCGCAGCCGACGATCAAGACTTTCATCGTCGGCACGGTACTACGATTCAGCCGCTTCGCGCAGACGGGCCTCGAACGCTTGGAAGTCCGTCATGTGCATCCAGCTCGTCCGTTCTTCCGGCGTGGTGATCAAGTCGCCCGCCGTCCAGTAGTTGATCAACTGCTTGACCCGGCCGGCCGCTCCTTTGGGCTTCGCGCCCAGGGACCTCAGGGTGTCGTGGTATTCGATGAGGAAGCTGGCGGCTTCGCGGGTGGAGATCTCGCGGTCCGTGAAAATCCACGGGCTCTTGAGGGCGCCGCGGCCCACCATCACGAAGGCGCAGCCCGTCTCGCGGCGCATTCGCTCGAGGTCCGCGTGCTCCCACGCGCTGCCGTTGCCCGCAACCGGGATGGACACCGCGTTGACGGCGCGTTCGATGCGCGTCCAGTCGACCTCGTCGCAGTAACCCTCGCGCCGGGTGCGGCAGTGGATCGTGAGCATGGCGGCGCCGCCCGCCTCGGCGGCACGGGCCAGTACTTCGACGTCGTCCGCGTGGTCGAAGCCCGCGCGGATCTTGGCGGTAACGGGGGCCCGACCCTCGGCGCCGTCGACCGCGACGCGCACGGTTTGCTCCATGCTGAGCGGGTCCTTGAGCGCGGCGGCGCCGGCGCAGCCCCGCAGGGCTCCCTTGGCCGGACAGCCGAAGTTCAGGTCCACGACGGGCACGCCGAGGTCGATGGCGTTGCGGACGGAGCCACGTACGCCCTCGAGGTCGTTGCCCATGAGCTGGAGGCCCACCGGGATCGGGAAGCGGTCCGTGCCGAGGTGCTTGCGCATCTCCGACTTCGAAACGGGGCCGCGGACGACGCGGACGAACTCGGTGAAGGCGCCGCCGAGGTCCGTGGCGGCGTGGCGCTTGAGAACGTGCCCTCGGAAGGAGGGCGCGGTGACGCCTTCCATGGGAGCGAGGAGCCAGGGCGACGTGAAGGGCAGGCCCGGGTGGATGGGCTCGCCGAGCGGGACGGCCGCCGCGGTGCGGTAGGGGAGTTCGGTGGACGGGTTCACGGCGCGGAGATCATAGGACAACGCTCCCTCTCCTGGACCCCTCAGGCGGTCTCCACGCTAGACTCGTCCACATGTGGAGCCAAAAGGGAACGGTGGACCGAAACTGGGCGGAAGCCTTTCCCGGAATCAACATTCAGGCCGCCGCGCGGCGGATCGAGGGGCGCGTGGAGCGAACGCCGGTCGTTGCGCTTCCCTGCGTCAGCGAGACCGTCGAGATCCTCGGCAAACTGGAGAATCGTCAGATCACCGGATCGTTCAAGGCGCGGGGTGCGCTCAACAACCTTCAGGAGCTGGACGAGGCCGAGCGCGCCCGGGGCGTCGTCGCCTCCAGCTCGGGCAACCACGGCCAGGCGCTGGCCTGGGCGGCCAAGGCGAGCGGCGTCCGCGCCACCATCGTCATGCCAAAGGACGCCTACCCCAACAAGATCGAGGCGTGCAAGTCCCACGGGGCCGAGGTGGTCCTGGCCGAGGATCGCTGGAAGGCGGACGTGGTGGCGAAGGAGCTTGCCGATGGCGGCATGGTCTGGGTGCACCCCTACGACCGCGCAGGAACGGTGGAGGGCGCCGGGACCGTCGGGCTTGAAATTGGGGAGGACGTCTCCGAGATCGACGCGGTCGTGCTTTGTGTCGGCGGCGGCGGGCTCTCGGCCGGGAGCGCGCTCGCGCTTCGGCGCCAGCTCGGCGATTCCGTCGTCCTGATCGGCGCCGAGCCTGACGGCGCAGCCGCCATGGAGGCGGGGCTTCACCGCGGTGAGTCTGTGCACCTCGACAAGATCACCAGCAACGTCCAGGGACTCACGACGCCCTACGCAGGCCATCTCAACGTCGAGATCAACCTGGCCGTACTCGACGCCGTGATGACGGTGCCGGATGAGGCTATTTATGCGGCCCAGCGCGTGCTGGTGAACGACGATGCGGCCGCTGGCTGGACCGCCGAGACGGTGGAGCCGGCGGGCGCTGCGGCCTACGCGGTGGCACGCGCCGCCGGCTTTGAAGAGCAGGTGCGCGCGATCATGAAGGCCAGGGGCATGGATCGTGCGGACGCGCCGCGCCTGCGCGTCGTGGTGACCGTTTCTGGCGGCAACCCAGCTCCTGCGCAGCTCGCGGAGGTGCGGTCGTGAGGGCTGCTCTGCTTCTAGTGGTGGGCTGTGTCGCCGCCTGCGGTGGCGCTTCAGACTCGGGTGACGGCGGTGCTGCTGGCTCATCTCGTGCGCCGGTCCAGCCGTGGGGCCTTTCAGGTGCCGCCGATCCGGCGCCTGCAGGGGGATCCAGCGCAGCGGCGTGCGATACCGTGATCGTGTTCGCACTCGACAAGATCCTGCACGATGAGATCCAGCGTGATGGGATGGCGCCGGGAGCCGCCACCCCGCGAATGGACTCCATCCTCGCGGGTGCGATGAACGTCACGGATGCCATTACGACGTCGACAGCGGGCAACGCCGCGCTCGCGTCTCTCCTCACGGGCCGGCATGTCAGCGAGCACGGCATTGTGTCGCTCCGTGACGCAGCCCGCCAGACGCTGCCCGAGTCAGAGTTCACGCTGGCCGAGGGGTTTCAGTCGGCTGGTTGGACCACGATCTTCAGCTCCGGGAGCCCCCTGCACGCCCGCGGTTTCTCGGGCTTTCGCCAGGGGTTCGATCACTTCGAGGCGCCGCGTCTGTCCGAGCCGTCGCGGCCCGCGGGGGCGACGATCAATGGCGCGCTTCTGCCCCTCAGGGCAGCGCTCGCGCGGGACGAGCGAGTCTTTGCACTGATCTCGTTCGACGACCTCACCGCCAGAGCACTGCGCGCGCCAGACCCCGCCGTCACGGCGCCGTTCGTCCGCGCGCGTCTCGCTCCTCTTGCGAAAGAGCGCGCCGACATTGAAGCGGGCCTGCGAGCGCTGGACGTCGACGCCGGCAAGGGGCTTGAGGAGCTGGCGCAGCTCCTCGCGCGCGCCCGCGGCAGTCGAGCTTCGGCGGCCTGGAACATGGCGCTGCGCGACGCGCACCTCTCACTCATTGACAAGGCGGTCGGTCAGGTCCTCGACGCGCTGGAGGCGTCCGGTCGAGGGGAGCGCGCTCTCATCGTCGTTACGGGCCTGCGCGGCACGCTGCCGCCGGGCTACACCCACGAGGCAGGTGCTCTCTTCACGCGCGCCGCTATCCATATCCCGCTGGCGATTCGATGGCCAGGGGGAGCGCGCCGCTCTGAACCATGCGGGGAGACGGCGTCGCTTCTGGACGTCCCGCGCGCGCTCCAGGCGCTTGGGAAATTCGAACTGGGAGAGACCGCGTTCCGCGCGGCGAACCTGGGGGCTTCCGGCCCGCTTCTCCCCAGGCCAGCACTGGTGGTGGACTCCCAGCGCAAGCTGTTCGCGGCGGTGGATGGAGACGTTCAGCTGGAGCGCTACAGCGACGGGCAGCTGCTACCCTTCGACCGAGCGGGCCAGAAGGCGCGCTCCGTCGAAGACTCGGTACTCGAGCCCATCGCCCGGGCTCTCGGGGCGTTCGTGGATTCCTCGACTTCGACGCGGCTGCGCTTTGAATGGTTGGGTGAAGACTCCACCGACGCGCCAGGCGTGGCCTGGGAAACAGGCGGCGGTGCGGTGCAGACGGCTCTTGGATCGAGGCCGAGCGTGCGTGGCGAGCTGGGGCTGAGTAGCGGAGACGCTGCTGCCGGCGCCGAGCTGCTGCTCACCGAGCGCGCCACCGCCCTGCGCCTGCGCGTCACGTCGGCGCGGGATTCGGGCATCGACCCGTCGCTCGTGCGGATGGGGACCGAGGCCGCGGCGCTCGATGGAGCCCATCTGCCGCTCCTCTTCGCGCCGCTCGACGAAATCGTGCCTGCCAAGCTCTCGGCGGAGTCGCCTCCGGCGAGACTTCGCTTCCAGCGGGCCGACGGGCTGGCCTGGACGCTCTCCGTCGATCCGGCGCCCGGAGAGAGCTCGGGCACAGGGACGACCGAGGTC
>JBLIHL010000572.1:0-3991 GCA_047635895.1 Paracoccaceae bacterium
CGGCGCGAGGCGAAAGCTCAGCTTGAGCGCCGTCTCCGGACGCAGCACGTTACCCGCGTCCGCGATCGCCGGGAGTCCATCCGCGCCCGTGACCGAGAGCGTCGGTACCCAGGTCCGCGCAAGGATACGATCCACCGCGTTCTCGCCCATGGGCTCGGTGCCTGGCTGGAAGGGGTACTTACTGTGGACACCTTCGCCAAGCACACCGGCCGCGGCTTCCGCTTGAGCGCGACGATCCGGCGGGACCTCAGCGCGCAGCTCCTCCACGAGAATCTCACCGGTCGCCGCATCTTCGATCCTGTCGAGGATCTGACGCGTGACTCGGAAGCTCGAAGGGACGATCCCGCTCGCATCGCCGGAGTGGATACCCTCCGTGACCGTGGAGACGCGGAGGTCGCCGGTCACGTTGCCGCGCAGGCTGGTGCACAGCCACATCCGCTCGTAGTCGCCTGCGCCGGAGTCCAGACAAACCACAAGGCTCGGGGTGCCGATCCGTGCGCTCAGATGCTCGACGTAGGCCGCCAGGTCGGGGCTTCCGCTCTCCTCACTCGTTTCGATCAGGACCACACAGCGCGGGTGCGCCACGCCCTCGGCCTGAAGCGCCTCGAGCGCGCCCAGCGAGCCGAAGACCGCGTAGCCGTCGTCGGCCGCACCGCGACCGTAGAGCTTGCCGTCCTCGACGACCGGCTTCCACGGCCCTTTGTTGTCATCCCACCCGGTGACCTCGGGCTGCTTGTCGAGGTGGCCGTACATCAGCACGGTCGCGTCGGAGGCACCTTCGCCAAACGCTGGCACGTCCACGAAGAGCGTCGGCGTCAGGCCTTCGAGCTGGACAACGTCGACCGTTGCCCCCACGAGCTGACGCGCGCGCGACCATTCGGCCGCGAGCTCCACCGCCTGGTGGAGATACCCGTTGGCATTCCAGTCCTTGTCAAAGGCCGGCGATTTGGCCGGGATCCTGATGAAGTCGGAAAGGGTCGGGAGGATCGAGGTCTTCCAGTTGTTCTTCACATGGGCCAGAAGCGCATGCGGATCGAGCGTTGCCGTGGTCATAGGATTAGTCTGAGGGAATGAACCACGGACGGAAAGCCCGAGGGCACCGCTTCCCCGCGCCTCTTCGCTGGGCCCGCATTTGTGCCCCCAGGAGCGCCCTTGGGTGGGCCTCCGTGGCGGCCGTCTGCCTGACCGGGTGCGGGGGCTCCAAAAGCGAGAGTCCCGAGCAGCCGCGGCGTGCTGGCGCAAGTAGTGCGACCGTGCCCAACCTGTCGCCCCCCACGGCCAGAATGGACCAGGTGCGCGACTTCGAAGCGGACCTCGCCGCGGAGCGCCACCCCGGTGACGGTGGCGGTATCGCGCGCGTCCTCGTGGCCCCGGAGAGGGTCGTGGCTGGCCAGCCCGGCAGGTGGACCATTGAGTACGTCGTCGGCGAGCACGGGATCGCCGAAGGCGGCGTAGTGACGTTCATGCCAGAGCCGTTCTGGGGCTGGTCCACGCCCCAGGCCGAACGCGAGGCCTTCCCTGGCTACACCCGCGTCACGCTGGACTCCGCCTCGGGAGCCACGGTCAAGGCCGCGACGTTTGGCGGCGCGGAGGCCGGCATGCTGCTGTTGACCGTGACTGACGCGGCGCTGGCAGCCGGCGACACGGTGACCCTCGAGTACGGCGCGGGCCCCCTCGGCGCGCGGGCGGACCGCTACGCAGGACGTGACGCCAGGCTCTGGATCGGAGTGGACAGCGACGGAGACGGCGTTCGGTCACTCGTGGAGTCTTCCCCGCGGATCGATGTGGTGGCACGCCCTCCCGCGCGTGCCATTCTCCTGGGCCCCTCCGTGGTCCGGCCCGGTGAGACCGCGCGGTACTCGATCAGCCTCCTCGATGAGTGGGCCAACGCCAACCCGAGGCTCGCGTCTGGCGAGCCCTGGCTGGTGGCGGCGACGGTCACCGACTATCCCGTCGACTGGACCGGGCCAGCGACCGTCGACATCGGACCGAGCGGCTCCGCCACGTTCGAGGTCCAGGTGGGGTCGGCGCGCGACGACGCCGTCCGAATCCGCGCCACCATTCCGCTTCCAGACGCTGCCCCCGCAGCGCTCGAATCGAACCCGATGTGGGTGGACGCGGCGACACCTCTCATCTTTTGGGCTGACCTGCACGGGCACTCTGGGCTCTCCGACGGGACGGGCGCCGTGGACGACTACTTCCGCTACGCCCGCGACGTGGCGCGGCTCGACGCGATCGCCCTGACCGACCACGACCACTTTGGAATGGCGTTCCTGGACGCGCGACCTGACTGGTGGGAACGAATCAGGACGCTCAACGGTGAATACCACGCGCCCGGTCGCTTCGTCTCCATACTCGGCTACGAGTGGACCAGCTGGATCCACGGACATCGCCACGTGCTCTACTTCGATGGGTCTGGCGAAGTCCTCTCATCGATCAGGCCCAGCAGCTCGGACTCGTACGACACGCCCGCGAAGCTCTGGGACGCACTGCGGGGGCAGAACGCGCTGACCATCGCCCATCACAGCTCTGGAAACCCCATCCCCGTGAACTGGACGTTTGCCCCTGACCCGGAGCTAGAGCCGGTCACGGAGGTGGTCTCGGTGCACGGTTCAAGCGAGGCGCGCGACGCGCCCCACGTGGTGGCTGGCAGCCGGGAAGGCCAGTTTGTGCGTGATCAGCTGGAGCTCGGGCGCCGGCTCGGGTTCATCGGATCGGGCGACTCCCACGACGGGCATCCAGGCCTCCCACACCTCTCGCCTGGCTACGGCTGGCGGCCCGCCACGGCCCAGCGCGGCGAACTGATGGGCACAGGTGGCGTCGCCGCCATCCGCGCGGCGTCGCTCTCCAGAGGAGCCTTGCTCGACGCCCTGCGGGCACGACGTACCTACGCGACGAGCGGCCCTCGCATCGCGATCCGCGAGCACATCACCGAGTCAGGCCGCGTGGTGGAATTTGCCTGCACCGCCCCCATTCGCGAAGTTAACATCGTCCGAGGGCCGCCGGGTGCCAAGGTGCTCGCACTTCCCCTTCCCGAGGAGCCGAGCCGCCGGCTGCGCCTCGCACTCCTTACCGAGGAGTTCAAAGGCTCCTCTTACGTCTACGTTCGTCTCACCCAGGAAGACGGCGGCACTGCCTGGTGCGGCCCGTTCTGGAGTGACCCCGAAGACTCCGGCGGGAAGCCTGCTGGAGATTGACGAACGTTTCTTAGGCGCTGGAACGCTGGGAGTCGAGGTCGTCGTCGATCTGGACTTCCGCCTGGCCGGCGACGCAAACCCGGTTGCGACCCGATTCCTTCGCCACGTATAGAGCCTCGTCAGACGCCTTGATGAGATCGTCCACGCTCCCCATCTCGGGCGACATCTGAGCCACGCCCAGGCTCAGGGTCACGGCGCGATCAAAGCCACTATGCCTGATGATGTGGCCCTCGATGGCGCTGCGCAAGCGCTCCGCGGCCTTCTCGGAAGTCGCAGCATCCGTGGCCACATTGATCACGAGGAACTCCTCTCCACCGAGGCGGCAAAGCACGTCCGAGGCGCGACCATGGGCCAAGAGCGTGTGCGCGACCTCGCGGAGCACGATGTCACCCACATCATGACCGAACTCATCGTTGACTCTCTTGAAGCGGTCGATATCGCAGATAACGACCGACAGTGGACGATCCGTCCTGCGTGCCGTCTCCCACTCCTGCTTGAGGCGCTTCATCGCGTAGCGACGGTTGGGAAGCTCGGTCAGCGTGTCGGTCAATGCGGCAGCGCGCAGCTTTCGCGTCATGATGCCGAGTTCAGCGACCTGGCGCAGGCGTGACCGCTCCGAGTCCTCGACTCGCTCGCGCAGCTGAATCATGCGCTGGGCCGCGCGAACTCGTGCGATGAGGATCCGCGGATTGAACGGCTTCACGATGTAGTCGTCGGCCCCGTTGCCGAATGCCTCAACAATCTGTTCGTCGTCGCCGCGGGCCGTCACGAGGATGACGTACATCTTCATGCCG
>JBLIHL010000573.1:0-3984 GCA_047635895.1 Paracoccaceae bacterium
TCACCTGGCTCTTCCCCGGTCCCCTCTGGATGGTGTACGAATAACCATGGCTCCAATCACACGACGTATCGGCCTCTCCCTCGGCGCGGACCTTTGCTGGCCGCGCGCCTTCGAGGGCATCATGAATCGCTGGGATCCGACGCTGCGCATCGGAAGCGACGACGTTCGCTTCGAGGTGGAGCGGCTGATGATCGAGCCGTTCGATCTGCGCGGTCCCGTGCGCTACGACATGGTGCTGGACCGGTTGACGCACTGGTATACCAACACGAGGGAGTGGATCAAGAAGGCCGTCCTGATGGACGATCTGTACGTGTTGAACAACCCGTGGTCCGTCCAGTCCATGGAGAAGCAGACGTCTTATTGCGCGATGATGCGCCTTGGGATGCCGATTCCGGATACGTGGCTCGTGCCGCCGAAGGAATACGTGGACTCGCCGGATTTGAAGCCCACGCTGGAGCGCTATGCCAAGCTTTTTGATCTGAAGGAGCTCGGAGATGAAGTTGGCTATCCGCTGTTCATGAAGCCCTACGACGGTGGTGGCTGGGTGGGGGTCACCAAGGTGGACAACGCCGAGGAACTGACGAAGGCGTACGACGAGAGCGGCAAGTTCATCATGCACCTTCAGAAGGGGGTTCTGCCCTTCAATCACTTCATCCGCTGCATCGGTATCGGTCCTGACGTCCGGATCGTTGAGTACGACCCGAGCGCGCCGCTTCACGAGCGCTACACGACGGACTTCAACCATCTCGCGGAGGCGGACATGACGCGCCTCCGGCAGATCACGCTGACGATCAACGCCTTCTTTGGCTGGGACTTCAACTCCTGCGAGTGTCTCCACCAGAATGGCGTTTGGTACCCGATCGACTTCGCGAACCCGTGCCCGGATTCCCAGGTCACGTCGCTCCATCGACACTTCCCTTGGCTCGTCCTGGCGAACCTTCGGTGGGCGCTCTTCAACACGGCGACGGGACGTAAGAAGCCGAGGAACCTCGACTGGGATTCGTACATCGAAATCGCAGACGGGCCCGGGACGTTCGACGAAAAGCTGCCGCAGTACGCGGCGCTCGCGGAGGAGACGCTCGATACCCGCGCGTTCGAGGAGTTCTGCGCGGAGCACCTCGGCCCGCTCGAGGAGGTTGCCTGGGAGTACTTCGGTTCGAAGGACGCCAGGGAAGCCGTGCGCGAGAAGGTGGCATCACTTTTCCCGGAGCACGAGGTCGAGGAATTCACCGAGCGATTCTGGAGCTCGATTCAGGATTGGCGGCTTGAGTCCGCGCAGGATGGCCATCAGCACAGCGCCCGCAGGAGCGCCCAGAGTCGTCCCCAGAGTCCTCCTCAGAGTCCTCCTCAGGGTCCTCCCCAGGGCAAGACTCAGGGAACGCAGCAGGAGAACAAGTCATGAGCAGAATCAGTGAAACGTGGTATTCGAGTCGAGTCGGACGCGAGGTCAAGGTTGTTCGGTGGGGCGAGGTCGGAGTCCCCGTGGTGTTCTTCCCCACGGCGGCGGGTGATGCGGAGGAGTGCGAGCGCTTCCTCCTGGTCGATGCGCTGGGTCCGCTACTCGAAGAGGGCGTCATCAAGCTCTACTCAGTCGACTCCGTGCCTGGCATGGTGTGGCTCAAGGAGGACAACAGTACGCCTGCGGCGACGGACGCACAGGCGGGCTTTGACGGGTTCGTCGAGCACGAGTTGGTGCCGATGATCGCCCGTGACTGTGGGGTCGAGGACGCCAAAACGCTCGACATCATCGCCACTGGCTGCTCGATTGGTGCCTACAACGCGCTGGCCGCGATCTGCCGCCACCCGGACCTGTTCCAGTCGGCGATCTGCATGTCGGGGACATACGAGCTGTCGAAGTTCATCGACGGTGACATGGATGAGGCGTGGTACTTCGCTTCGCCGCTGCACTTCCTTCCCAACCTGCCAGAGGATCATCCGCAGCTCGTGAAGCTTCGTGAGCGTCATATCCTTCTGAGTCACGGCACCGGCCGCTGGGAGGATCCCGCCGAATCGTGGGCCGTGGCCCGCGTCCTTGGCTCACGAGATATCCCGAATAACGTGGATGAATGGGGCGATGAGTGGGACCACGACTGGCCCACTTGGAGACGGATGCTGCCGTCGTATCTGCGGTCGCGTCTCGTGGACTGACGCGCGGAATGGGTGCGAGGGACTCCCTGTGTGAGCCGCCAGCCCTCAAGTGGGATGCCGTAAGGGGCCCGTAACTGATGGTGCCTGGGATGGAGAGAGGGCTTCGGTGGGAATGGGACGGCTAACATGGAACGTCCCGTGTATTCGGACCGTCTCTCTTGCTCTCTGCTCCACCTCTCGATCCTCTCCATTCCATGACGAATCCTCTCCGGAGCCGCCGGCTCCATCGCGCCCTCCATGGACTGGGCGCGCTCGCGCTCACGAGCCTCACCGCGGCGGTTGCACTGCCCCAGGTCGAGGCCCCATCGTTTAGCCAGGTCCCTTACGAGGTCGACACGGGGCCTGTCAAAGCCAAGGCCTCATCGTCCACCGCTTTGGAGCTGTCCGGGTCGGTGACGGTCCAGCAGCCAGGCGCTGACTGGATGCGGATCTACTTTGAGGACGCACTCCTCGCCGGTGACCCCCTGGCCGGCACGGGTGCCGAGCTGCGGATCCTGAGCCTCAAGGACGGCGGCTACCAGGTGATGAACGCGATCGAGGTCGCCCGCTGGGAGAACTCGACCGCTTACTTCAATGGCGACACCGTTGTGATTGAGGTTTGGGCTCGTCCGGGAACGGGCACGAGTCGCGTGAAGACGAAGAGCATCGACATGGGCATCCCGCCCAGCCCCGAGGCGGGGCGCAGCATCTGCGGCACCGTGGACGACCGCCTTCCCTCCATGGATCCGCGCTCCGGCCGGCTCCTTCCTATCGGCTGTACCGGGTGGCTGATCCAGGACTGTGCGGGCTGCGCGCTCACCGCGGGCCACTGCGCCGGCAACATCACCGTCCTACAGTTCAACGTGCCGCCGTCGCTTTCCAACGGGTCCATCCAGAACCCGCCTCCGAGCGACCAGTACCCGGTCGACCCGGCGTCCATCCAGTCCAACGGAGGCCAGGGAGTCGGCAACGACTTCGCCTACTTCGGGACGTTCCCGAACGGAACGACGGGCCTGACGGCCACCGGCGCCCAGGGGCCCGGTTTTGCGCTCTCTTCGCCGCCTGCCCCTGGAGCAGGCTCGATTCGGATCACCGGTTTCGGTACCGATAACTCGCCCTCCACGCGCAACCAGACGCAGCAGACCCATGTGGGACCGCTCGTGACGTCGGGTGGCAATGCGGTTCAGTACGTCACGGACACGACGGGCGGCAACTCGGGGTCGCCGGTGATCTGGGAAGAGATGGACATGGCGGTCGGGATCCACACCCACGGAGGCTGCAACTCGACAGGTGGACAGAACTCCGGGACGAGCTTCGATAACGCTGGCCTGCAGGTCTACCTCGCCTCACCCCAGGGCATCTGTGGCTCAGGTATCTCGCTGGAGAACCCTCCGACGATTGTGCCGCGAGGTATCGCTCAGCAGGTCGTCTTCCAGGCTTCGGGCTCGATCGTCGCTGGATCAGCCACCCTGCATGCTCGGGTGGACGCGAGCGCGATGTTCCAGTCGATCGCGATGATCGACATGGGCGGCGGGCTCTACGCTGCGGACCTTCCGGCCTTCGACTGCGGAGACATGCCGCAGTACTACGTCAGCGCGCAGTCCGCGCAATGCGGGCAGGTCTTCGATCCGGCAGCAGGGCCGGGCGGCCCGATCGATCTTTCGGTCGGCAGCGCCCAAGTGAGCTTTGCGGACAACTTCGAAACCAACACGGGCTGGGCTGCCGCTTCGCTGGGCGCGACGAGCGGCCAGTGGGAACGCGGCGTTCCCGTGAACGATCCAAACTGGGCCTATGACCCCGAGAGCGACGGGGACGGCAGCGGCAGCTGCTTCCTGACGCAGAACGCGCTCGGCAACA
>JBLIHL010000574.1:0-3983 GCA_047635895.1 Paracoccaceae bacterium
CGAACAGGTGACGTCATGTGGCGGAATCGTACCTGGCTCCGTACCGCCAGATTCATTCCCGCAACTTTAGTTCCGGTACGGTACTGCGGTACTGCGGGAGCTCTGGCGGGCTACGCTGGCGCCCATGAGAATTCACCTCGCGGGGGCCCTCGCATGCGGCGCGCTGCTTGCAGCGACCCTCCCCAAGCAGAACGTCGAGACGCCCACCCCCAAGCCGATGGAAATGAAGCTCTGGCCTGGAGAGGTCCCGCCCGATCCCGCAGGGCTCACTGCTCCCGATAAGGTCTCGGACACGGGGGCAGATGGGATCTTGCGCATCCGTTTCGTGGATGAGCCGACCCTGACGCTCTACCCGGCGCCGAAGGCCAAGGCGAACGGGGCCTGCGTCGTGGTCCTCCCCGGCGGCGGCTATAATATGCTGGCCTATAGCCACGAGGGAACCGACGTGGCTGAGTGGCTCAATACGCTTGGCATTACCGCCGTCGTCGTGAAGTATCGCGTGCCACGGCGCGATCCCAACCTTCCGCACATCTGGCCGAGGCAGGATGCCCAGCGCGCCATGCGCCTGACTCGCAGCCATGCCGCGGAGTGGGGAATTGACGCAGATCGCGTCGGATTACTCGGCTTCTCTGCGGGTGGGCACCTGGCCTTTGCCACAGGGACGGCCGAGCCCTTGGAGCTCACCTACCCGCGCAATGATGCGGCCGACGACCTCAGCGCTCGCCCTGACTTTCTCGTGCCGATCTACGCGGCCTACCTGCCTGACCCCGAAGGACCCAGCGTCTTTCCGCCCGAGATCCAGCCGGGCAAGGACACGCCGCCGACCTTTATGGCCGTGACGCTAGATGACCTCAACCGCGGCGCTGACGCGGCGCGCATGCTCATCGAGCTCAAGAAGTACGGGGTCTCCGCTGAGCTCCACGTCTTTGCAAAAGGCGGTCACGGCTATGGCCTGCGTGACACCGGCTTGCCGGTGAATCAGTGGCCGAAGCTCTGCGCGGACTGGATGGAGTCGTCGGGCTTCCTGACTCCGGGCAAGTGAGCATCCGTGGGGCTGCGCGCCGGGTGCCGCAAATGCCTGGCGGATCGCGCAAATGGTAAGGGGTCTGTAGACAGCGGAAGGGAAACTGTCCCGGTTTCGTCACTCCCGGTGTGACCTTTCCCTTGCGCCGTATAACTAAGGTCACGTGTTCGCCCGCGGGGCGCTCGCTTCCCTTTTAGTTGCCGCCAGACAGAACCACTCGCCCATGACCGTGATCGAACGCCCTCTCGCTCCCCAGTTCGACAAGACCACCGCCTTTCTGTCCGCTATTCGCGCCCGCGTGGGCGAGGTGGTGGTCGGACAAGACATCGTGGTCGAGCGCATTCTGATCGCGCTCCTGACCGGCGGGCACCTTCTTCTGGAAGGCGTGCCCGGCCTTGCCAAGACGCTCCTCGTGGCCGCCGTTTCGAAGACGGTCGCCCTCGACTTCGCGCGCGTCCAGTTCACGATCGACCTCCTGCCGTCGGACATCCTCGGCTCCGAGATCCTCGACCAGCGGGACCAGACTTTTCGGACGCACAAGGGCCCGATCTTCACGAACCTGCTGCTCGCCGACGAGATCAACCGCGCCGCGCCCAAGGTGCAGAGCGCGCTGCTTGAGGCCATGCAGGAACGTCGTATCACCATCGGCAACGAGAACTACGGCCTGCCGGTTCCGTTCCTTGTGATCGCGACGCAGAACCCGGTCGAGCAGGCCGGTACGTTCGAGCTTCCCGAGGCCCAACTCGACCGCTTCATGCTGCTGCACCGCCTGCAGTACCTGGACCCGGAGGACGAGAAAGAGGTTCTCCGTCGGAACGCCAAGCTCGGCATCATGCGTGACGAGAAGGGTGGCGCGATGGTCAAGACCGAGTTCGACATGGTCGACCGCGGCTCCGTTGGCGGACGTGAAGAGCTCGCCCACGCGATGGAGGACGTCTCCAAGGTATTCGTCTCCGAGCCCTTCATCGAGCACGTCATGGAGATCGTCGAGCGGACGCGGAAGCATCCCGACCTCGACCTCGGTGCTTCCCCGCGCGCCGGCATCGCACTCGTCAAGGCGTCACGCGCCCGGGCGCTCATTCACGGCCGCGACTACGTGATCCCCGAGGACATGTACGCGCTCGCTGAGGACGTCATCCTGCACCGTATTCGCGCCAGCTACGAAGCGCTCGCCGAGGGACGCGACGTGCGCGTCATTCTCGAAGAGATGCTGGGCGAGATGGGTCAGGCCTGATCCGCCTGATGGCTTCTTCTGCCCAAGGACAGCCGCCTCGCGCCCGCGACGCGGCCCCCAAGCCCCTGAGTTCTGACGGACGATCGCTCCCGAAAGGCGAAATGCCGCCGATCGATCCGCTCGATACTCGGCGCTACTTCATCGCCATTCGGCGGCTCGCTGACACGCTCAGCCACGGCACGGATCGCTCGCGCTTTCTGGGCGCGGGCCTCGAGTACGTCCAGTCGCGCCCCTACGTGCCCGGAGATCCAGTGCGCGCCATTGACTGGCGCGTGACGGCCCGCGCCGGTGAGGTCTTCATCAAGCAGTACGAAGCGCCCAAGCGGATGCCCGCCTGGCTGCTCTTCGACACCTCCGCATCGATGACGTACGCCTCGACGGCGAAGTCTAAGTACGCGGTGGCGGCTCAGGCGGCGGGTGGCCTCGCGCTCGCGCTGCTCGATCGGGTCAGTCCCGTCGGGCTCTTGGGGACTGGCGAGCGCGAGATCCGCGTGCAGCCGAGTCTCTCCAAGGACGATGTCATGCAGTGGCTTGTGAAGCTGCGCAAGTTTCGCTTTGGCGAGGAAACGACGCTCACGCGGCGTCTCACCGAGCTGAACGCGCGCCTTGCCAACAAGGCGCTGATCATCGTGTTCAGCGACATGCACGAGGAAGGCGCCATCGACGCGCTCAAGCTCATGGCCCAGGTGCACGACGTCGTGTGCCTTCAGTTCATCGACCCTGCCGAGCTCGGCGTGCGTGGTGCAGGCATCATGCGCGCAGAGGAGGCCGAATCGGGCGAGACCTTCGTGACCCACGGACGCCGCGCCCTCACCGATCCGGACGATATCAAGTCGCGCCTTAGGCGCGGCGGAATCGATCACCTCGCCATTCGCACCGACCAGCCCTTTGCCCAACCGCTTCGCATGTTCTTCGCGACGCGCGGCCTCCTCTCCGGAGGTAAGCGATGAAAACTCTCTTTGGCCTGATGACGCTTGGCCTTGCCGCCACGCTGTGCCCGAACGCGCCCGCCCAGGAAGGTAGTGAGCCCATCGAGTTCTTCCGCCCGGAAGCCGATGATACTGGCCCCGACGCGGAGCCCGTGGGGGAGACGACGGTCGGAATGCGCGTGCTCCTGACGGAGCTCGTCATCCCCGGCACCGCGGTGCGCGCGAAGGACGTCGTGGATCCCGGGCGCGCCGTCGCGCTGGTTCGGATCAAGCACGAATACACCCACGGAACGGGCTTTCGGTACGACATCGAGGTCACTCCGTTCGTCGAGGGAACCATCGACCTGCGTGACTTCATTGAGCGCAAGGATGGGACGTCCCTCGAAGACGCGCCCGAGCTGCCCATTACGGTGGACGCGATGCTCGACCCCGAGGTCCTGACGCCCAAGGATCCGACGGTGCCCCAGCCCGATAGCGTCGGTGGCTACAAGAACCTCCTGATCGGGGGCGGAATTGCGTGGTTCGTCGGTCTGCTGGTGCTGTTGTTCGCCTTCCGTCGGAAGGCCGAGCCGCTGCTCGACGGCGCGGGGGTCCACACGGTGACCCTGGCCGATCGCCTTCGACCGCTCATCGAGCAGGCCCGAACGTCGGAGATTTCCAATGAGCGTCGGGCCGAGCTGGAGAGGCTGCTGCTCGCCCATTGGCGTCGCCGTCGCGGTCTGGAGGACATCCCCGCAGCCAAGGCCGTTGCGCAGCTCAGAAGCGACGATGAGGCTGGGCCGCTCTTCCGCCAGCT
>JBLIHL010000575.1:0-3981 GCA_047635895.1 Paracoccaceae bacterium
CTCCCACAAGGAATACGGGCGCCCAGGGCCGCGCGGTCTCGGCCGGCATCGACGATGACTTCATTGTTTTCGGTTACATGCAGAGCGAAACCCAGGTGTTCCACCAGCGCTGGCACGCCCTGACCCATGTGGGTTCGCGCTTTGTGGGCTTTGACGCCGCCGGCAACCTGACGAGCACGGGTGCCTTCACCAATCGCTCGTCCTACCTCAAGGCGGGCGGCGCGGCCGAAGCGGCAGGCGTCAAGGTAGTCCTCGTGCTCGCGAGTTTCTCGGACGGCTCCGGCGGGGACATCGCTTCGGTCATGACCTCGGCCAGCCGTCGCGCACATCTCGTCAACCAGCTCGTCCAGGTTCTCGCAGGCGATTCGTACAGCCACGGCGTCAGTATCGACCTCGAGTTTTCGTGGGGACCAGCCGTTCGCGATGGCATCACCGCCTTCATGGCCCAGCTCCGTGCCGGCCTCGACACGCTCGGTCCGGACTACGAGCTCAGCATCTACACCCACGCGATCTTCAGCTCGAACCTGTGGGACTTCGACGCCGTCACCGGCATCACCCCGTCCATCGACTACATGCTCTACAGCATGTACGACTGGGCGAGCGGCTCCACGCCCCACGCCATCAGCGACTTCGACAACTGTCTCGGGTCATCGAGAATGCAGGCCTACCTCAACGACGGCCTCCCGCCCGAGAAGCTCGTTCCCGTGATCTCCGCGTACTCCCGTCGATGGAGCAACACGCCAAGCTACAACTCCCCCGGCGCGGGCCCCTCGTCCGGCGGGTTCACCGACGGACTCTTCGACGTCACGCTGAACACGGCGATCGGCTCCCCCGCCCAGAACTACGTGGAGGGCGACGAAGCCGCCTGGTACACCTGGAACACGGGAACGCCGAGGGTGCGGACGTTCGAAGGGCTCCAGGGCATGGAGTACAAGATCCGCCACGCCCTCTCCTTCCAGGACCCGTCCGGCCCGTGGGCCGGTAGGCGGCTCGGCGGGGTGGGCTTCTGGTCCCTGATGTGGCTCGCCGAGTTCACCTCAATCGACCCGCGCACGGGGTCGACGGTTGCGCGCACGCGAACGTACCCCCACGTGTACGAGATGCTGCACGAGATCTTCGCGCCGCCTGGCACGCGTAGGTTCACCCTCGACGCGTTCAGCGGCCTCGACCCGCGGTGGCGCGACCCGAACGAATCACCGGACACGACCGGCGACATCAACGGCGACTCCAGCCGAACCCTGGTGGACGCCCCCGCGGGTGGCGGGAGCGCCATGGCGGTGACCTACGACTTCGAGGCTGACGGTGCGAACCGCGCGGTCATCGCCCACGAGGTGCTCGCGTCGCCCCTTCTGCCTGCGGTCACCGACACCCACTCTGTGCTGGGCGGCGTGTCTTCCTCGACGAGGCTCAAGGCACGCGTCTACATCCCGCAGGCCCAGCCCGACGTCACGCTACGCATGCTCGTGGTCGACGGATCCCAGCAGCTTGAGTCCTCCATGCCACTCAGCCTGGAGGCCCCCGGCTGGCGCAACCTCACCTGGGATCTGACCGACCCCTTCGCCGTCCAGGCCTTCAGCACCCAGGAGCCTGCGTTCTTCAGCGGCAACTCGATCCTCGACACCGCCGGTCTGGGCGCGCGCGACATCGGCTTCTACGGCTTCGTCATCGAAGGCGTGGACGATGCCGCGGGCGAGGTCATCATCGATGAGATCACCTATGAGCACGTCGACCATGGGGACCAGGCCTACCGAATCAACGAGTTCCGCTATGCCGACTCCGCGGCCGAGTTCGTCGAGATCTTCGGCCCCGCCGGCCCGCTCCCGAACGGTCTGGCCATCCGCGTCTACCGCGCCACGGATGGCACGGTCGCGCGCCAGTTCGCCCTCTCTGGATCGATTCCTGACCAGGGGGACGGCTTCGGTTTCTTCGTGGCCGGTGATCCTTCCGTTCCAGGCGTGACGACGAGCGCGGGCTTCAGCGCAGGCTCGGACGACCTCTCCAACCAAAACCCCAGCGGGCTCCAGCTCCTCAACGCCTTCAGCCTGCACGTCTATGACAGCGTCGTGTACGAGGCCTTCGGTGGGCTCGGCGACCTGATTCGACGCGGGACGCTGGGGGTCACCTCGCGGGGCTGGCCGTGGCTCGGCGAGACGGCCACAGGACTGGATGGAACCGGCGCCGCCTACTCCACGGGCCGCTTCCCCGACGGACAGGACACGCAGCGCAACGCCGCCGACTTCTCGTTCCAGGGAGCCACGCCGGGCGGGCCAAATGGCGACAGACTCGCGCTTCCCGCGACCTTCGACTTTGAGACCTCCTCGCCGGCACTCTTCTCTACCTTCGGATCCGTCCTCCGCTCGTCCCCCGCGGCCGCCGGTATCCCCGCCTCACCGGGCGGCGGACTGGCCTGGCGGTGCGCTGACCCCAACGGCGGCGGCGTGATCGACGTGGCCGGCGACGCCGCCCTCGGGCGCACGCGCGGCTACACCGTGTCCGGCGACCTCTACGTCCCCTCCAGCACGGATTCCGCCCAAGCTATCGCGATCGGCGTCTGTGGCTCTCAAGGGAGCCGGTTCTTCCCCGCCCAGCTGGACGCAGTCCGATCCGGCTACGAAAACGGCTACTGGCTGGTCTACGAGAACCGTCCGGGCGTGAACCTCAACGACGGTCGTATCGACCATGGCCTCACTTGGGAGCTCGTCCATGCGAGCCACGATCAGGGGGACGGCGCGCCGGTAGAGGTCCTCGCCAGCCTTCCTAACTTCCTACTGGGCATCACGGAGGGCCAGTGGACGCCCTTCCGCTTCACCGTGAACCCCTACGAGCCCCAGGGGGACCAACTGATCGTCGTGCTGAACCAACAGGAGATCTATCGAGGACCTTTCCCCGAAGGTGGCCCGCGGAGCGGTGCCTTCCAGGTTGGCTTCCGCGAGAACCACGCGGGCAGCCCCGCCGCAGCGGAAGGAACCTGGATTGACAACCTCGAGTTCGACCACGCGGGCCCGCCCAGTCAAGAAGGCGAGGACCCGCTGTAGCGCGCCACGCCCTCACTGGGCGTGTGCCTCGCCTTGGTCGCCATGACGGCCCCTCCGCGCTGCCATCGCCAAGCCATGGGCCGTTCGGCCGCCCAAGCACCTGGCGTGCCGTATCCATGCGCATGTCTCAACTCCTCTGTCCGAGGCTCACGTGTCCACGGCGTGAAGGGCTAAGCTTGCGGCATGCAACGTTCAATCATCGCCAGCTGCACCTTGGTTCTCGCTTCCTTCCTTGGGGCTTGCTCGACGGCGGACAAGGGCGTGTGGGACAACATCGATGCCCGCGCCGCTGGACCACAGCCTGGAAGACCGAGCCTCGACCGCCCCGCGGCGTCTCCGTTCAACCCTGGAGCCACGACCCAGGTCGCCGACTCGTCCTTCGGCCCAGCCCCAGGCATTCCCGTCCGCATGTACGCGCCTCTCCTTCCCAGGAATGCCGCCCCGTCCCCCGAAGTCGCCGGCTTGGCCTTCCTGACCGGACGCTGGGTCGCGGTCAACCCGAACGACACCGTCAACGAAGAGACGTGGACCCCCCCGCGCGGCAACGTCCTCATCGGTAGCTTCCGCCAGATCCGCTTGGACGGTGACTGCTCCATCGTCGACGTCACGCAGATCGCCCAAGAAGGCGATGAGCTACTCCTCCGGCTGCGGAACCTCAACGGAAGGCTTGAGGTACCCGAAGGTCGCGGTGAGATCTCGCTCTTCCGCCTGGTCTCCCTCGAAAAGGACCGGGTCGAATTCACCGGAACCACCGGCGCCGAGGGTGTGACCAGCCTCGTGTACCACCGCAAGAGCGCCACCGAGCTGGACCAGGAGATTGGCTTTGCGCCGGAGAACGGGCGGGAACCGATCATCATTCACTATCACCTCGACCGCTGAACTGTCGAGGACGGCCCGCCGGGCACAGGTGCCTCCCACGTAAAAGACGGCCGCGGTCGCTCCATGG
>JBLIHL010000576.1:0-3974 GCA_047635895.1 Paracoccaceae bacterium
CGCTGGACCATGTCCAGCGGGGCCTCTGTGCGTTCCAGGATCGAGCCCGCGCGCTTCCGTCCGCGCCGATTCTGCTACCACTCGCGATTAATCCGACGTGACTCCAAACATATATCAGTCATGACCGATATATTGCCAGTCATGACTGAGACCAAGCGAAGCCAAGGGGCCAAGGGAGGCGCCAGCGGGACGGGGCTGGGCAATCCGAACGGCATTCTCCCCTTTCCCCACGTCACGGGGTACTGGGTCAACCGCCTGGGAGGCGCCTTCCGGACCGCCGTCGATCGCGAGCTGAAGGAGCTCGATCTGACGCGCCGCCAGGTCGCCATGCTCGTCCACGTGGAGCGCGCCGAGGCCTCTGGTGGGCACGATGAGAGGCCTTGCCCCACCGCGTCTGATCTGACGCGAGCCCTGGGCGTCGACAGCACCGCCGTCACCCGCATGGTCGACCGGCTGGAAGAGAAGGGCCTCGTCGAGCGCTCCCCCGATCCCGACGACGGTCGCCGCCACCTCATCCGCTTGACCCGGGCCGCCGAATCCCTCATGCCTCAGCTCAAAGACATTGCACAACGCGTCGAAGCACGATTCGAAGCGGACATCCCCACCGAGGACCTTCACGCCTTCCAGCGCGTCATCCTTCAGATGCTCGACAACGTCGGAGAATCCCAGGAGGCGATCCTCTTCCATGAATAGCTCGACCCACTGGTCCCAATCCCTCCGATTCTACGGGGCGACCGTCGCCGCCGGCCTCAGCGGGTGCTGGACCGCCCCCGCCCCAGGCGTGGACTCCCTCGCCGTCGAGCTCCCCGAAACGTGGACCGGTGAGAGCCGTGACGCGGACGAAGAGCTTCCTGGACTCGCCGAGAGCGGGACTCGCTGGTGGACCACGTTCTCCGAACCCACCCTCGACGACGTGGTCGCGGGCGTGCTCGAGGGCAACTTTGAGCTGACCGAAGCCTGGGCGAGACTGGCCCAGGCCAGCGCGTCGTCGTGGGCCGCAGGGGCCCCGCGAATCCCTAACATCAACCTCGAGAGCAGCGTCCAGCGACTGGAGATCGAACAGCATGGAGGCGGCCCCGCGAACCTCCCCGTTCGCGTCGGTGAGGCCTACAACCTGGGTCCGACGCTGAGCTACGAGCTCGACCTCTTCGGTCGCATCGATAGCGCGCTCCAGAGCGCGCGGCTCCAGGAGGCCGCCACCGCGGCAGACGTCCGTGCCACCGCCCTGGCCCTCTCGGGCCAGGCGACCAACGCCTGGATCGTTGCGGTCCAGAACCGCGCGCTGACCCAGCTAGTGCGCGACCAGATTGGCGTGGGCGAGCAGCTTCTTCTCGTCACGGAGAACCGCTTTGGAACCGGCTCAGGCTCCGTGCTTGATGTCCTCCAGCAGAAGCGCCAACTGCAGTCAACCCGCGCCGAGCTGCCGAACTTCGAAGGCGCGGCCGAGCGGGCCATGCACACGCTCAACACGCTCAGCGGACGCGCGCCCCGCGATCCCGCGATCGCTCAAATCGGCCTCCCCACGTCGCTGCCCGAGCTCCCGGAGCTCCCCGCGCTCGATGTCCCCACGGCGCTCCTCACGCTGCGCCCCGACATCGTCGCCGCGCTGCGACGCGTAGAGGCGTCCGACCGCGACGTCGCTTCGGCCATCGCCGCCCGCTATCCGCGCCTTTCCCTCTCGGCGAGCTACAAGTTTGATGGCAGCGAACTGAGCGCGCTCTTCGAGCGAACCATCAACTCAGTCGTGGCTAACCTCGCGCTCCCGATCCTCGACGGCGGCACGCTTCGGGCCGAGGTGGCGCGGCAAAGCGCGACCCTCGACCAGTCCGTGGCCGCGCTCCAGCGAACGATCCTGACGGCGCTCCAAGAAGTGGAAGACGCGCTCTCGACCGAGCGCCGCGGAGTCGAGCGACTGCGCGCACTTGAAGAGCAGTACCGCATCGCAACGGACGAACTGGCCCAGGCCAGAAGACGCTACGTCGGCGGAGTCGACACCTACCTCCAGGTGCTCTCCGCCGTCCAGAACCTACAGACTCTTCAGCGCCAGCTCCTGAACGACCGTGCGACCGTTCTCCAGAGCCGCGCCGCCCTCCTCCGCGCCCTGGGCGGCGCCTGGCTCGACGAACTCCAACCGACTCCCTGATCAACCCATGTCAACTCCTATTCAAAGAGCAGGCACCGTCCTGCGCTATCTGGCTCCGGTTCTGGTCGTCGTCGGCGCCGTCGGCGTGGCGCGGGCCCTCATCGCCGCGCGGAAAGCACCGCCCAAGGTAGAGCGTCCCGCCCGCGTCATCCCCGTCCAGGTCGCGGAGGCACAGTTGCTCAACGCCCCCCCCACCTACGAGGCCTACGGCGTGGTCGGATCCCTGCGCGAGCTGGTCGTTCGCCCCGTGGTCGGCGGGCCCGTCGTCACGCTTCACCCCAACATGATTGAAGGTGGCCGCGTGAGCCAGGGCGAAGTCCTCTTCGGTGTCGATCCGCGGGACTACGAGTTGGCCATCGCCATGGCCCATGCAACGCTCTTAGGCGCGGAGGCCGACCTTGCGATTGAGGAAGGCAACGCGGCCGTGGCGAAGTCCGAATGGGAGCTGCTCGAAGGCTCCATCGAGACGACGGCCGCCGGCAAGAGCCTGGTGCTGCGTGAACCGTATCTCGCGAAACAGCGCGCCGTCCTGAAATCTGCCAAGGCACAGCTCGACCAGGCCAAGCTGAACCTTGAGCGAGCGACCGTCGTCGCTCCGTTTGACGCCGTGATCCTGAGCGAGAGCCTGGAGCTCGGCAGCCAGGTCGCCGCAGGCTCCGAGGTGGCGATGATCGTCGCGACCGAGGCCTTCCTCGTCGAGGTGAACATTCCGGCGGAGCGCACGGCCACGCTCGACTTTGGCGGAACACCCGCGACGATCCGCCTGTCGGAGGGCACCGAGACCCAGCCGCGCCAAGGTGAGCTCCTGCGCCTGGCCGGCGAGGTCGACGCCGCGGGCCGCATGGTTCGCGCCCAAGTGGCGCTTCTGAACCCGATGGAGGGCAAGGCCCCACTCCTGCTCGGCTCCTACGTTCGCGTGGATGTGCCGCTGCTCGCCAGTCCAGACACGCTGTCCATCCCGCGCGGCGCGCTGCGAGAGGGCGATATCGTCTGGCTCGCGAAGGATGGCCAAGAGCTCAGCTTCCAAGCCGTGACCGTAGGTCTTCGTCGTGACCACGATGTGCTGATTAGCGCCGGCCTCGAGCCCGGACAGCGCGTGATCACGAGCCCCATCGCGGTCCCCGTCCCAGGCACCGCCCTGCGCGTCATTGAGAGCGAGACGCAAGCTGTCGAAGCGGGCCATGGGATGGCAGCGGGAGGCCTGGACCAATGAGCCGCCCACCAGAAACCGAATCCGAGGAGACCTACGTCGCCCCGCGTGGCCCCATCGCTTGGATGGCTACGAACAGAATCGCCGCCAACCTCGCGATGATCGTCCTGATGGTCGGCGGCCTGATCTTCTCCACGAGGGTCACCCAAGAGGTTTTCCCTGAGTTCGACCTGGACCAGGTCGTCGTCAGCGTGTCCTACCCGGGCGCCAGCCCAGCCGAGGTCGAGCAGGGCATCCTGCTGTCGATCGAAGACCAGGTCAGCGGCGTCGACGACGTCAAGAAAGTCACGAGCACGGCCACGGAAGGCAGCGGCACCGTCACGATCGAGCTAGTGCTCGGCGGCGACACGGGGAAAGCCCTCCAGGACGTGAAGAACGAGGTCGACCGGATCACCACGTTCCCGCTCGAGGCGGAGGAACCCGTGGTCAGCCTCGCCGCCCGCGGCCGTGAGGTGCTCAGCGTGCTCGTCCACGGTGAGATGCCCGAGGCGTCCCTGCGCTCGCTCGCCGAACGAGTCCGCGACCAGCTGCTCGCCCACGATGGCATCACGGTCGCCGAGATCGGCGCCGCCAAGGGCTACGAGATCGCGGTCGAGATCCCGTCGGAGAATCTGCGGTCGT
>JBLIHL010000577.1:0-3972 GCA_047635895.1 Paracoccaceae bacterium
TGCCCGTTCCACTGGCGGATCCACTGGCAGGAGCGCAACCAGTGCTAGCGGGCCTAACGCTCGAGGTCCGATGGGATCACACCGGGTCCGCAGCGCGGATCAAGAGCGCCGAGGGAGAGCCGCGCTCTGAGTTCCTCGACGAGTCCGAGCTAGCAGGCTCATTCAGCTGCATCGGTACGCTACCACTCACCGCCATCAACGAGTGCCTCGAGCGCGAGCGCTTGGTCGGAGCCGAGCTGGCTGAGATCCATCTCATCTCCCCCGCCACCATCCACCAGCTCGCGGCGCTCGAATTACCAAGAGATGCCTGGGTTCAGGCACTCGCCCCCTGCATCCGCTGGAACGGCGCCGCAGAGTGCGACGTTCGGGGGCTGCTCCACTTCAACGGTCGAGTGCGGCGAGTGCACCGTGAAGCCACAGCGGCGGAGCTGACGGCTCAGGTGCTGGCGGCCCCTCGCGTCGGGAGTGACGCGACAGATTCGGAATCACGGTGGCTAGAGCAAAGGCTCCAGCGTCTTTGGCTGCGGCGCACGTCTCCGATGGTGGTCGGGCGACTTCTCCGACTGGCTCGACACTGGGAGATCGCCACGCGACGTGCACGAGAGGCCGTCTCTCCAGCCGCCGCGCCGGGGCGCAGGGGCCGACTACGCAGGACGCGAACTTCCTGAGAGCCTGTCCGCGCAGGGGCCGCCGGCCGTCAGAGCGGGGCCCGCCGCTTGTCAGCGCCGTGCGTTCGAGTGCGCGCAGGAGAAGCACTTGTGGTACATCCCGCGCTGCTTCGACTGGCACTTCGAGACCGTCACGCGCGTTTGGAACAGCGGCATGACGCCGTCCAGCTTCGTGGGGCACGCGCGCTCAAGCGTGGTGCTCGCGGCGGCCGTGGGAGCCGGAGGGTTGGCCGAGGTACCTTTACCGTGCGCAGCAGCGCTGGCTGACTTGGAACGCGTACTCGCTGCTTCGATCGTCTTGAGTTTCATACCAGTGTTTCCTCGAGCGTTGCTGTACGCAATGCAGTCCAGGTGTGCGCCACGGATCCTTTCTACGAAAGCGATCGGCACCTTTCACAGGAACTGGCCCCAAATGCTGAAAAAGGCTCAGATTTCGGTCAAGGCCGCGCGCAGTGCGACCGAGGCTTCCGCGGCTGCGTCCGGGCCGCGGTGACCGTCCCTGGAGAGTTCCACGGCAGCCATGCCATCAAATCCCTGCTCGACTAGACCGCGCAGCGCGTCGGTGAGATCGAGATCTCCCTGGCCAAAAGGGACGTGGAGATGCGTTCCTGCGGGGCAGTCGGCGAGATGGACATGAATTAGACGTTCGGCGAACTCACTCACAACACGGCTCACCGGAAGATCGTCGGTCACTACGCAGTGGCCAACATCCAGCGTGAGTCCTAGCTCCGAGCCGCTCGACCCCATATGTTCGAGAAGCGTTCGGAAACCCGCGGGCCGCTCGACGAACATTCCTGGCTCAGGCTCGAAGCCAACGCGCACTCCCGTCCCACGGGCGTGCTCGAGCACCTCGGTGAGCCCCAGCGCTAGCCGATCCAGGAGGGGGTGATCTGGGTCGGTGTCCAGCGTGGCCCGCTGCTGGCCCGGCTCATGCTGGCGCCCATGTTCGGGAACAGCGCCCGCCCACAGCGACATGACGCCAGCGCCAAGGGCCGCCGCCAGGTCCACGCACCGGCGGTAAAAGTCGATGCGCTGCTCTCGCTCTAGCGCGGAGTCTTCGAGGAGATTGGGCCGATGCTTGCGCCGCGGATCCAGCACGAAGCGCGCGCCCGCCTCGATCGCGACGGTGAGACCCAGGTCATCCAGGCGAAGGCGCGTATCACGGACTTCGGCTGGGGACAGCCGGAGCGGGTCCAGCGCCCCCACGTCCGGCGTGATCGCGACGGCCTCGTAGCCAAGCTCGGACAGCAGCTCCAAGGCCTCGCTGAGCCGATGGAAGGGGAGACCGTTGGTGTTGTAACCGAGGCGAAACAAGGCTCAGCCGCGGTTCCCGGGACGCGGCTTGATGCCGGCGCCGAAGTGATCGCCGCTGACGTCCGGACCCTCCAAGGCGGGCTCGGCTTCCACGGTTTCAGCCTCAATGGGCTCGTCGTCGTCGAAGGGCTCCTCTTCGTAATAGAGGGTGGGTTCCTGGCGATCGGCACCCGGAATTTGATCCCGCCGTGCCGAGTCGCCAGCCGGGTCCATCGCCGGGTCCATCGCAGCGTCGAACGCGTGCGCAGGACCAGGGTCGGGTCCGAGGTCGGGTATCGACTCGGAGGTCATACCCCCCTCGACGGAATCTTCAGGGCTCCAGTCGCCGCTGGCCACGATGCCCTCCGCCGGTTCCAGATGGACCTCACCGCTGCGGTGAGCGTCCGGATCCACCGAAAGACCGTCCGCGTTCGTGGCCTCGGCGGCCTCGATCTGATTCCTCGCGTTCCGCTCCGCCGCCTCACGGGCCCGCTCAGCGGCCTTACGCGCCTCGTTAGCCGCCTCTGGACTCTTCTGAGCTCCCTTCTTGGCGTCCTTCAGCTTGAAGTCCGCCTCCCTGGGGATGCTCATCTCGATGTCGCGACGCACACGACGGAGCTCGTCTTCGAGGCCCGTGTCCTGCCACATCTTCGCGATCGTACGGCGGATCCGCATCACGTGCGCGACCGCGCGTAGCGCGACCTCAGGCAGGTTAGAGCCGAAAATCATCAGCGCCGCCATGACGACGATGATCCATTCCAGGTTGCCGCCAGGAAGGAGGGGGATCGCGAAGTAGAGATTCATCAACGGAAGCGATCACGCATCACAGAACGCCGTGCCAAGTAGCTGAGGAGGCGGGGTCCGACAATGACGAGGAGCACGGCGCCGATCACGACCAGCTCGAGCCAGCTCGGCATGCCGATGAGCGCTACGTGTGAGATGGCCATGGGGGCGGAATTGTAGCGGCAAGCAGGGCCTGTCGCCCGCGTCAGAGCGCGTTCCAGACGACGAGAAGCCAAGCCACGGGACCGCCAGTCCCTCCGGATGAGAATAGATCTCATGAGCAGCGAAGGATGGCAGCCCCTGATCCGCCCCTGGCCAGCCTCTGGCCAGGGGCGGATCAGTCCCTATTCAGTCCCTATTTCAGAGCGATTCCAGCTCGACCCGCCGGAACTCGCAGGGGGCGCCTTCGGCCTGGACGGCGATCTGGCCCTCGGAGGCCGTGCAATCGAAGCCTGAGTTCACGTGATCCCCGTTGACCCAGACGTCCACCGAGCTACCGCGGCACTCGATCACCATCGTGTTCCACTCGCCAGTGGGGTTCTCGGAGTCGTCCGTCAGGTTCTTGATGCGACGTGCATCGCCTTCATTGCCACCCCAGGTCGCCGGATCCGGGTTCCGGCGGCTCTCCATGTTCGGCGTACTGATCGATTCGCCGATGCACCAGAAGTCCCCCGCGTTGCCGACATGCATCTGGCACTCGATCGAGGCCGGGAACATCTTGTAGAGGCGGCGGGGCGTGGAGCTGTGGATCAGAATCCCGCAGTTACCGGGCTCGCCAGACCAGCGGTACTCGACCGTGAGGCGGTAGTTGCTGTAGACCTCGTCGGTGATGAGATGCCCCTGGGGCGTCCCGTAGCTGACAAGCATGCCGTTCTCGACGCCGAAGGAGGGCTCAACGGCCGCTCCGCCGTCTGCGTCGGGGATATCGACGTGCCAGCCGTCGAGATTCTTGCCGTTGAAGGGAATCGTGCCGCTGGAGGCGCAGGAGCCGAGGCTGCCGCCCAGAAGGAGGACCTGGAGAATTAGGAGGACGCGGGGGACACCCGTCAGGCCCGAGAGGGGCCCTCGGGAGAGGCTGTTGTGCTTGGGGCTGAACATGCAACAGATTGTGCAGCGCGCCGGGCCGAAGCGAAACCGTACCCTTGGCCCCATGGACCCAGAGACGACGATCAAGTTCGGCTTCTACGTGATCTTCCTGCTCTCGACGACGTGCCATGAAGCCGCGCAC
>JBLIHL010000578.1:0-3958 GCA_047635895.1 Paracoccaceae bacterium
TCGATGGCCCGATCCGTGAGACGTATATCGTCCCCCCAGCAGCCGCCAAACGCGCCTCGGACTTCCTCTGTGAGGTTCAGGTCCCGGTGCGCAGCGCCAGCTGGTAGCTCGCGCCCGCCCTTGGGACGCCAAGGGACCCGGGCTCACTTAGCCTGCCGCGAGCGCCTTCGCTTCCGGCGGGTAGCAGCAAAAGATCCGCGCGTGGGCTTCCAGCGTGATCTCGGCACGTACACGGTCGCCCGCCGCCAGTGCGTCCCGCAGCGGCGCCGAGACCATCACGGTCAGAATGTCGCCGTTGCTGGCCCGCACCTTGTCGCCTGAGGTCTCGAAGCTCTCCGGCTCTGGGCCCTCAAGCTGAACGATCTCATACAGTTCGCCGGACTCACTCACGCCGCGGGCGCGATCCGCCTCGGCCAGCCGCAGGTTCGCGTGGCGCATGCGCGGGAGTGAGAACTCCATTCCGTCCAGCGCGTAGAGGAACTCGGACCCGAGGTCGACTTCGTGCGCGTCGAGCGCCCAGTTGCAGAACGTACGGAGCGCGCCGACGAGCGCAACGGCCTCAGCATCGGACTGCAGCACGTTCTTCTCCTGGACCCAGAACGTGGCGAAACGGAACATATCGCGGCCTTTCAGCTCTTCGAACACCCCGATGGGCTTTGCGAACTCCGCGAGGTGATCGAGCGGCGCGAACGCCTCAAGGTCCGTATCGGGCTCCGTGGCGTTGAGTTCCCACTTCATCTCTTCGAGCATCGCACCGACGACGCCGGGGAAGTCGGGAGCAGGCTCTTCGGTCTCGCCCGGCGACGGCTCGTCGGGGTCAATGCCAAGCTCGGACTGGAGCGCTTCGAGGAGCTGCGCGGGGTCGGCGCCGCGCGCACTGCCCTGGGTAAAGGCCGCAAGGGCGGCCGCGCGCTGCTCTTCGTCCAGGTCGTCGTCGGCATCGGTATCAGTCACGGCTGACCGTCTGGCCGCCGCGGGCGCGATGGTGGGGCTGCCTTTGGACGCAGCGGGCATCGACACGAGTTCCCAGGCCTCCAGCAGCGCGGATCGAGCGAGGCTCAGGTCCACGTCGGTATCGAACGCCAGCTCTTCGAGGATGGAACCCAGTACGTCCGAGGCTCCATGCACGAGGCTGTCCGGATCGCGAGGCTCGCGCGCCAGCATCGAAACAGCGGCCCGGGCGCGCGTTTCTCCGAGGCCGGCAGCCGCGAGCTTTGCGTGCGCGTCCCCCACCGGATCCTCGGACGGCTTCAGGCCCGAGCCCACGGGCGCATCGCCAATGGCGACTTTTAGCCCGGCGCCGAAGAACATCACCTCGAGATCACCCTGGCTGACGCGAACGATCTTGTTCGGCCCGTTGTCGCGGATGGTGTTGAGGTCGCGCTGGAGCGCCTTGGTCACGCTCTTGCTGGCGAGAATCGCCGCCGCCGGTGACGCCAGGTGCACGCCCTCCCCAGCAGGGTAAAGTCGTCCAACGACGAGCTCGCCGCCGGTGAGGATCTCGGCCACGGCCGCGTCACCCATCGCAAAGCTCCCAAACCCGGTCAGGTCCCGGAGCCAGGCCCCGGCGCCTTTCCGCACCTCTTCCACCTCGAAGATGCCCGCGTGGGATCGGAGCAGCGAGTCGAGCGCTTTCTCCATCGCCTCAGCGATGTCGGGTGACTCCTGCTTCTTGGCGTCGGCGACGCGGTCCGCGTACGCCTCGGCCAGCCGATCCAGCATGCTGCCCCGCAGCGTCGGGCTGTGGTACTCCATGAGGAACCACTCAAGGTGGCGCCGGGCCGCCAAGAGGGTCGCCCCGATGCCCTGATCTCCGTGAAGCGGCGCTGGGCCGCGGAAGAAGAACTCGATGCTCGACGAAAACTCCTCTGAGAGCAGCTTGTCCGAACGAACAACGGCCCCGAGGGTCTCTAAACAGCGTTCAATCGCTCCAATCGCAAGTGCCATCCGGAGAAGGTAGCACCAACCGATAGCTGTACGAGCCTTACCCGCGCAGGAAAAGAGTGATTCCGGGCCAGCCAGTCCCGTGCATCACCGATGCCGGACCCTGGATGGACCCCACATGATCTACGCGCTACAAACTCTGGCCGACCCTGCACTCGACGCTCCCGCATCGGGCTTTGGGGGCCTCTTCAACGGCATCCCGTGGATCGACATGGTCGGCATGGCGATCATCCTCATGTTCTTCATCCTGGGCCTGCGTCACGGCCTCGTCTGGCAGGTGACGCGCCTGATTGGAATGCTGGTTGCCGTGACCCTGGCGCGCAGTCTGAGCCCTGAGTTCGTGCCGCACGTGCAGTCAGCCCTGGATCTCCCCATCCGGGCCTGCCAGGGAATCGTCTGGTTCATGGTCTTCCTGGCGACCCTTCTGATCACGGGTCTCATCGGAATCGTTGGCCGCCGCGCCCTCGAAGCCGTCTACCTGGGCCCGATGGATCGAATGGGCGGAGGCCTCGCAGGCGCCATCACGGGAGTGGTTCTCCACTGTGCCGTCCTGGTCCTTTTGACCTCGGTGGGGACCACCACCTGGTCGACCTCCACTCTCCGGGGCAGCGCGAGCGCGAGCATGCTCGACAGCCTGTCCCGCAAGACCCACCTCCTCCTGGACGCCCAGGCGGCGGAGCGAATCATGGAGCCGTGGGGTCATTCCTACGACGTCCAGAAGGCCGAAGAGGTCCAGCGAGAGGTCGAACTCGACCGCCGCCGCAGCCTCGACAAGGCCGAGGAATATCGCGTCAAGTACGACGAAGAGATGCGCAAGGCAAAGGCCGAAGACCGTGCCCCGAACCTCCCGGACAAGAAAACCGGCCGAACCCGTCCTTCGGCGGAAGAAGCCAAACGCCGCCTACGTCAGTCGCAACGCGGCTTCGAGATCAAGTAGGGGCCTCGGACCCGACCAGCATTCCGTATGGCTGAGCCCTGTCATCAGGTGGGTCTCAAATCGAGCAACGCCCGCGCCCGAGGAACTCCAGCAGTTCTCACTCGGGCGCGGGCGTTCTCTTTGGCTACGCTCCAGCCTCACTCAGCGTTCGAATCGGGGGAAGCAGGCGTAATTCCTGCGCGGTCCCGCCACTGTAAGTCGCATGGGTGTTCGGCTCCTTTCCCGCCGCTGCGGGGTCGGATCAGTGAGGAGCGTGGCTCCTCACTGATCGGTCACTGGAACGCCCCGGGCCCAGCCCGGAGGCCGACTGGGAAGGCTCGGGCCGGGCACTCGAAGTGATGAGCCAGGACATCTCGATCGATGCGCTAACCGGATAGCGGGCCCGCGAGTAACGGTTCCGCCGCATCGAACGCTTCATCGGCGTTCCCGTGCGCGCAGATGGTCGCCGCCTCCACAGGCGCCCAGACCCCAGCGCGACCCACGGGACCACCACCGATCCTTGCGTGGAGTACGGCGTGCCCTTGCCAGCGTGGCTTCGTTCTGCGGACAACAGAACCACTCCCCACACCATGCATTTCACTGCACCCGCCCGCGGCCTCGCCGCGCGGCTGAGCGCCCTTAGCGTCTCCACCCTCCTCCTCGCCGCGCCCGCCCTCGCCGCGCCCCAGGTCACCACGCCAGAGCCCGGCTACCAAGCCGGTACCTCCGCGTCCCTCTCGGACCTCTGCGCCGACGGCCCGACCTACGCCTCGTTCCTCGACGGTTCCTACATCGTCTTCGACGGGCAGGACGTCGAGCACCGGAGCGCCAACGGCGTCCTCCTGCGCCGCCACGCGAGCTTCCCGTTCTACACGTTCCCGAGCTTCATGAGCCTCAACGAGTCGGCGACCACCGCCTACTTCGGAGAGTCCTCCAACGGCAACGTCTTTGAGCTCGACCTCGCCACATCGCAGCTCTCGCCGATGGGTCAGTTCGTCTTCAACTTCGACATGGCGATCGACGACGCGGCAGGCTTCGGCTACATCAGCGCAGCCTCGGGTGCCTTCGGCCTCAGCTCCGTTCACCGCATCAACCTCA
>JBLIHL010000579.1:0-3940 GCA_047635895.1 Paracoccaceae bacterium
CGACCCAGGGAAGGCGAACTCTCGACCACGACCGGCGCGCGTCCACTGCACCCAGCCTCCAGCACGATGTTGACGTCGTACAGATCCGCGGGGCTATACCCAGGAGGATGCTCGCGACCGAGGTTCTCGATCACGTCGTCCACGAGTTCGTCGATGAAGTGGCGAACCGGCTCCTCGGTGAAGTCCTCCCTGATAGGCGCGACCGAGTCCTCCACAAGCTCACGCGTGGAGTCCTCGAGCAGGGTGAGCATGCGCTTGCTCGTCTCGACTCGCATGCGTTGGATCTCACGGCTGAGGCCGCCAAAGCGCTTCGTGAAGTCCACACGTTGGGTTTCCCAGCCGTCGACCTGCTGCTGGGTGATCTTCTTCTCAGCGAGCAGCTGCGTGAGCTCCTGCCCGCCGACCGGTTTGCCGTCAAAGAGCGGGACCACATGCGCCTGTACCGCCGGCGGCTGCCCCTGCTGGACCATCCCCAGGCCGGCCTCTCGCAGATCGTTCTCGAACGGCTTGGTCAGCTCGGCGATCTTCTCGGTGGACTCGACCTCGATCGCCTCACGCTGCGTCTGGATCACCTCACCGGTCAGCGTCTTCGGCAGCTCCTCGCGGATAAAGCGCGCCACGTGGTGAACCATGCCGTGCAGCACCTTGGCACGCCCAGGTGGGAGCGTCAGCAGCCGTGGGTGATCTGGCTCCTTGAAGTGGTGGACGTAGGCGTAGTCGGACAACTCGTTGCAGTCGGGCTGAATCTCATCAAGCAGTCGCTGGACGATGCTCATGCGCCCGATACCTGCCTGGCCGCGAACGTAGACGTTCTGCTCTGGAGCACTGCATTCAATACCGAAGCGCAGCGCGTCTACCGCGGTGTCCTGGCCCACAAAGCCGATGACGGGCTCGACCTCGGCAGTGGATTCAAATTCGAGACGGGAGGGATCGCAGCGCCACCGCAGGGCGCCCTCGGCAAGGGGATTCAGCATCGGTGTAGCCTAACCGGACCCGCGATCCGAGTGGCGGCCCGCCAGGGGCTGCGCTACCTCGGAGCCGCGGCGCGGCCAGGTGTCGCGCCCGCGCTCTGTGCCGCACTCTGGGCCGCGCTCTGGACCCGGCCTTGGGCCGCCGGTACCAGCGGCTCGAGCCATCGCTTCGACAGCCTAGTGTTCCACTGAACCCTCCACTCGCGATGCTCGGCATCGTCAGGAAACGACTCACTCGTCGCGTAGGGGTACGCCGTCATCCCATGGAACGGTAGCGGCTCCACATGGAGTGCCTCGACCGTGTTGGGGTCACGATCCTTGGCCCAACCGTCGAGGAAGAGCTGATAGTCGCGCACGTAGCCAGGCCGCAGCTCCGGGACCAACGATGCGTCGAACCGCACGTGCAGCGCATCCCCTGCGCCCATGATCACAAACTGATCGTCCACCGTCTCGACGAGCGGCAGGGTTTCCCCATAGGCCGTGTAGAGCCCGGGATGCTGATTCCAGCGCGGCTGCGTCGCGAGCCGGTCCCATTCGAACCAGTCCATGCCTGCGATGCCCATGACCGCAAGTGGCTCGCTGAAGCCCCGCGACCAGAGCCTCGCAGACGCCGGTTCCAGCTTCGTGACGCGGACCTCGGCCTGGTCATCATCGATGGCAAGCCGGATGGAGTCCCAATAAAGCTGCAGCGTGGTAGTGAGCCGAAGTCTGGGGTCGTCGCGGTTCAGGATCTCGGTGACGTCGATGACCATCGTCTTCAGCTTGCCGGCAGGGAAGCCAATGGGCGGGCCGGTCATCTGCCAGCCGCCCTCGCCGTCAGGAACCGAGAGCATCGGCGGCATGAACTCGACGTCGGGGTGACGTGCCGCCGCCATGTTGACGCTGGCATCGGTCCAGTAGAACCAGCCCGTCATGACGAGGCGTAGGCGTTCGGCCTGGGCCACCGCTTCCGCGTCGAAGCTGAGCTCGAGATGGTGCGATTCGGCGAGTCCTAGGAACTGGCCGAACAGCGGCTCGAACGGAATGGCGTATTCCCCGTCGATGGTCGCGAGGGCCGCGCCCCAGTCACGCCCCTCTCCGTCCACCGCCTGGGTCGGAGCCAACGGCTCCTTGACCGTGTGGGTGTGAGCTTCGGGGAACGGCGGGAACGAGAACAGCTCATTCGGGTAGACCTCGGTCCCCGCCGGATGATCGAGCACCTCAAGCCGGATTCGGTCGAGGTACGTGACCTCGCGAAGCTCCTCGGTGAATTGCAGCTCGAAGAAGCCGTCACGTGCCTGCATCTGATCTCCTCGGATCAGGACGTACTCATCGTGATCCGGCGGAACCAGCATTCCGGGCCCCATGGGAAGGCCAAGCGGCGTGATCCCGAGAACGTCACTGATGAAGGTGTAGGTCTCGCCATCCCAGGTGTAGAGGAACGGACAGGACCCCCCCAGGCCCTCTCTCTGGCGCACGGTGTAACTGCCCGCCGCGAGGTCGGTGACCTCCTGGATGATCCCGTTCGGCCAGGTCACGCGGAGTATGTCCACCTTCTTGTGCACGCCGAGCCCCAGCACCTTGGGTTCGCCGTGCCAGAACACCCGTCGATACCGCGCGCCCGCCCGCAGCTCGATGAGCGCACCCACCGCGCGTCGGTTGTCCTTCACGCCGCGCAGCGACAGCGTGATGGTATTTCCCGAGCCCTCATTGCCGTGGATCCTGAGCGCAGTCGCATCACCTTCCAGCAGATCGTCCATACCGTTGCCATCCACGTCGGCGCACACCAAGAGCCCAGCTCCCGCCTCCTCGGCGGAGACCAAGACTCGGGTCTGACCCGCGGCATCGCTTGACCGGATCGTCCCGTCCTTTTTCCTCGAGACCACCTGCGCCGCGGCGTCACCCAAAGGTGTCGATTCACAGAGCACTGGGTCCTCGCCCAGAGTGGCGAAAGGATCGCGGGCGGGGGCGGTCCACTGGAACGCGGGGCCGCCCTCGAACCAACGTCCTCCTGCGACCAGGTCCGTCCAGCCGTCCGCATTGAGGTCCGCTACGAGCGGCTCCGCTCCGACGCGGAGCACGTCCCGCAGCTCATCGCCCAGATCGTCCGTCCTGTCGGTGAAGCGTCCGCCACGCGCGTTGCTTCCGACGAAAACGTGCCCGCCACCGAGCACCACATCGACGTCGTTGTCACCGTCGGGGTCCTCGGCGAAGCACCACCGAAACGCCGTCGCACGCGGGAGCCCGGCGGCCTCCGTCACGTCGACCAGTGCGCCCTTGGGCGAACCAAAGCCATCGTTCCGTAGGAGGCGGACGCCACCTGCGCCGACCACCAGCACGTCCAGGTCACCGTCATGATCGAAGTCCAGCGGACAGATGTCGCTAATGGCAAAGCCCTTCTGGATGACGGGTTCGCCAAAGGCCTTCCAGCCTCCCTCGTCCGCCGCCAGGACCACCAGTCCGCTGGGCCCTGCGACGACCAGGTCGAGGAGGCCATCGCGCTGGATCTTGCTCTCGCCGGGTCCCGCGCCGGGCCCCTTGGCCGTCCCCGCCACGTCGAGATCGAGCGCCGCGGCGCACGTGACGGGCTCACTGAATACGAGGGATGCGCTCCAGGCACCGTCCTCGAAGCGTGCGACCTGCACGCCGCCGGGTCCGTACCCCATGATCTCAACCGGCATTCGGTCGACGCGCGTCACGAGCAGCGACTTCTCGGTCGGGTCCTTCTGGAGCGCAGCTTCGCGCGTGATCCATGCGCCCTGCCACAGGGCTTCGCTCCATGCCCAGCGATCGTCCCGAACCACGGACATGAGCCCCGTGCATCCTGTGAGCGGTACGTCGACGGCCGCGGCGAACTTTGCCACGGGCACCTCGCCGCCTGCTTCCCGTAGCGTGGCCATGCTTAGCTCACCGCGCGGTGGCGGCTGGACGAGGCCGAACGCGCCGCGCTCGACCTCTTCGGAGCGCAGGCGCGAGACGCCGGCCTCCTC
>JBLIHL010000580.1:0-3928 GCA_047635895.1 Paracoccaceae bacterium
GGCAACCTGGGCCTGCTCGGGACATTCAAGTACTTCGACTTCTTCTCGGCCACCGCGGAGGGGTTCCTGCACTGGCTCGGGATCGGCGCGTCGCTCCCCGTACTCAACCTGGTACTGCCCGTCGGGATTTCGTTCTATACGTTCCAGACGCTCTCGTACTCGCTGGACATCTACTTCGGCAAGCTCAAGCCTGCGCGCTCCCTCCTCGACCTGGCGCTCTTCGTAGGTTTCTTCCCGCAGCTCGTGGCCGGCCCGATCGTCCTGGCCAAGGAGTTCCTCGGACAGCTCGACTCCGCGCGAACCAGAGCGATGGTGCCCGTGCAGTGGGCCCTCATCCTGTTCTTTGTCGGCTTCGTCAAGAAGTCCTGCATCTCTGACGCGCTCAGCCCTTTCGTCGACGCTGTCCACGCGGTGCCCGGAGCCGTTGACGCTTACACGGTCTGGGTCAGCGCCTTGGCGTTCTCCGCCCAGATCTACTGCGACTTCTCCGGCTACACCGACATGGCGATCGCGTGCGCTGCGCTCCTCGGCTACCGCCTTCCCACAAACTTCAACGCGCCCTACCTGGGCAAGTCGATTGGTGAGTTCTGGAAGCGCTGGCACATCACGCTCGGGCGCTGGTTTTTCGAATACGTTTACGTGCCCCTAGGCGGCAACCGAAAGGGCCCGTATCGCGCGCTGTGGAACCTCTGGTTGGTGTTCGTGCTCAGCGGGCTCTGGCACGGAGCCAGCATGACCTACATCGTCTGGGGCATGGTGCACGGCGGCTTCGTCCTATTCGAGCGCCTCCCCCCTGGGCAGTTTCTTCGTAAGCTCCCGGGCTGGCTTCAGACGGTCTACATGCACATCGTCTGGATGGTGACCATGACGCTCTTCCGCTCACCCACGATTGAAGAGGCGATGGTGATCATCTCGACGATGCTGACCGGGCGCAGCGGCCCTACACCGGAGGCCGGTGTCGTGCCGCCTATTCCTGGCTGGATGGTCCCGACGCTCGCAGGCGCGTTCCTCGTGCACGTGATCTGGCAGAAGGGGCAACTCGAACGACGCTGGTCGGAGTCGCCCCCCATCCTCTTTGGTGCGCTCATGGGAGCCGCAGTGGCTCTGGCCATTCCGTGGATCAGCACGAACCCTTCGCCCTATATCTACTTCGCCTTCTAAGGGGTTCCGCTGGGGAGCTGCATAGCAGCCAGGACTTGAACGTGGCCGCACCTATGACACGAACTTCTGATTCAGGGAACTAGCCCCCATGCAACCCAAGAGTCCTAGCCAGGGTGACGTCGATGCGCGCTGGAAAAACCCGGGGTCCGGCGAGCACTACGTCTCCGATCGCTGGCGCGGGTCCCGTGCCCGCGAACGTGACCCTCGCCTCGTCAAGCGTCTTCTGCGCACGCTCCCTGCGAGCGCGCAGATGGAGGCATGCCTGGATGTTCCCTGCGGCACCGGTCGGCTGGCGGGCACCGTCGACGCCCCGCTTTTCGTCCAGAGCGACATCTCCATGTCCATGCTGGGCAACATCCCAACCGAAGCCGCCCGCGGGTGCCCGGTCCAGTCTTCCGCTTCGGCGCTCCCTTTCGCATCTGACAGCTTTGACCTTGTCCTATGCTGTCGCCTGCTCCACCACCTCACGGACTCCGCGGTTCGCCAGGCCGTCATCCAAGAGATCGTCCGCGTCTCCAAGGACCACGTGATCGCTTCTTATTGGGATGCAGCCACCTACGGCGCATGGCGGCGCCGAACAAGCTCACCACTTCGCAGGCGCAAGCGCCCAGATGTGCGCCAGGCCGTCTCTTTCGAGGTCTTATGCGCAGAGTTCCAGGCGGCCGGCGCGCGCGTCCTCAGGCGCGCTCACTCCCTCCGCTTCGTGTCCCAGCAGACGTTCTTGTTGGCCAAGAAGAAGTAGCCAGGAACAGGCCGCCTATCGCGGCCTGAAATGACGCGAGCGGCGGATGGCACAGAACCCTCACGGCGCTAGCCGTTTAGACTACGCCTCACCCATGAGCATCCCGATCGACCGACGACTGAGCAGCGAAGGCTCGAACAGACAGCACCGGCCCATCTTGGGCACCACGGGACGCCCTGGCATCCGAGGGGTCCTCCTCACCGCGCTGGTGGGGTTCGCCGCCCTCTACGGGTGCGGCGGAGCAGAAGGAACGGAACCCCGCTCCGCCGGCGACCCGCCAGCCGCCACCTTGCCGAAGGCCGTCACACGCCTATCAGTCGTCTCCGACCACGAAGGCGACCCGGCCCCCACAGTCGTAGCGCACTACCAGCCGGACGATGCCAACCGCCCGTGGCGACGGCGGAAGGACGACTACATCGTGCCCAACGTGACTCCTGCAGGCGCCGCGGCACGGGTCGAGTCGGACACCCCAAGCAACATCGGCGTTGACGCCCCCCACCACACGGGGACCTTTGATCGCGTCGACGTCGAGGTCCGGATCCCAAAAGGTGAGTCCGAGCTCCTGCGCGTCACGCTGCTCGAGAACACCCGCCGCGCACTGGTGAGCGGGATTGAAAACGTCACCGGCACCGGCGAGTTTCAGACCATCGCGTTTCCACTGGCAGGCATCGAGCGACTGGACCTCACCATCACCGACGTCACGGTGCAGGTCGTCGGAGACGCCAGCTGGACCGAGATTCGCGCCATCGACGTGCTTCGCCAGCGCGCCGCCGCGCTACTCCCCAAGCCAGGCGAACCGCCCGCCCTCATCGATTTGGGAACGGACGCAAGGCGTGGATGGGGACTCGACGAGCAGTCGGGCGCGATCTGGCGCGTCGAGGAAAACATCACGGAGAAGACCCACCGCTTCCGATTCTCTTATTCAACGGGCCCTCGGCTGCGGGGCGTGCAATTATCCGTCACCGGACTTGGCGACGATCCCGTCGTCCTCGACCTAGCCGGTGACGAACCCGTGTGGGAGCGATTCGATCGCGCGCTACCGGAGCTCACCGCTGGAAGCGAAGTCCGCTTCCAGATCCTCTGCCCTCAGGAGGGCCTTGATGGCCCCGCCGCGATCGCGGAGTTCCACCTCGAAGAGACCGTCACCGCCGCTACGTCCCAGACGGTAACCCAGACAGTATCGCAGACACCAGCCGGACCCAAGGCCGGGCACGCCCCGCTCGTCCTCCTGATCACCTCGGATACGCACCGCGGTGACCACGTTGGGCGCGGCGGAACACCTGGACTCGTGTCCACGCCGATGATCGACGCGCTCGGACGCCGCGGGATTCAGTTCACCAACGCCCTCTCCGCCGCCAACATGACCAACCCGTCGCACGTGGCGCTCATGACGGGGGAATCACCGCGCGACACGCGCATCGTCGGCAATCAAGCGCCGCTCGACGGAGCCGCGGTGACGCTCGCCGAGCGTTTCGCCGCCGCAGGCTGGGCCACCGCCGCCGCCGTCAGCGTCCACCACATTTGCCATCCCTACAGCGGACTCGGGCAGGGCTTCGACCGCTACGACGGCCCAGAGGTACGAACCGACTACCGGAACCAAAGGCGTCCCGGATCCGTCGCCGTGGAGCGAGCGCTGACCTGGATCGATGAGCGGGATGACGTCCCTCTCTTCCTCTGGGTTCACGTGTTTGATGTTCACGGTCCCTACGAGGCGGAGCCGTCCTTCCTGGAGCGCTACAGAAACAGTGACCTGAGCAGCATCGAGCGTTCGCTGGATCCGGTTCCTGGCAGTCCTCTGCCCGATTGGATCGCGTCGTCTGCTGAGAAGCGTGCCAACGTGCGCGACCATCACAACGCGTACCGAGCCGCGGTGGACCAGGTGGATCAGCTCCTCGGGACGCTCTTCAACCATCCACGCGCCATGGGTCCATCTGGCGTCATCGGCTTCACGGCCGACCACGGCGAGTCCTTCGGCCGCCACCAGCTCTGGTGGACGCACCATGGCCTCTACCCGGACCAGCTTCA
>JBLIHL010000581.1:0-3928 GCA_047635895.1 Paracoccaceae bacterium
GGGCACGATGGAATTCTTTGAGAGCGACTGCCTCCCGGCGCTATGGCAGCTTTCCGGCAAGACTCTTCCCCGGCGCCGCGGCCGCACTCCATCCATTGAGCCCCACGAATTCGACATCGTGGTGCTTGATCCGCCGCGCCTGAGCAAGAGCCGTTTCGGCACGGTGGACGTGGTGGGCGACTACCCCACTTTGCTCAAGCCCTGCGTCCAGATCTGTGGCCCAGGAGGGAAAATCCTCGCGACCAACCACGTGCCTTCAGTCGCACTGGAAGACTGGACCAGCATGCTCCGCCGCACGGTGGAGAAGGCGGAGCGTCGGATCGAAAGCCTGGAGATCCTGGAGCCCGAGGCGGACTTCCCGAGCTTCGACGGCAGCCACCCGCTGAAGATGGCGTGGATCACGCTCGACTGACCTTTCGTTCCGCGCCCAGGCGCATGACGGCATCGGCGGTCTCTTCCAGCAGCTGATCGAGGGATTCGGCGATGAAGAGCACGGACTGTGGACGGTCCGTTTGGTAGGCCTGCGCCTGGACCGCTTCGTCGGAGAACGGCCGGAGCTCTACGTTAGGAATTCGCGCGAGCTCGCCTGCTGAGGAGAGGAGCCCCGCTCCGAATGCCCTTGGCTCGCCGTTCTCCCGCACCAGCCCGAACTCCACCGTGTACCAGTAGAGCCGCTCCAATCGCAGGAGGGTCGCCTCGTCGGCGCTGGCAGCGGCCTCGCCAAATGCCACCGAGAGCTCCGGGACGCCGGGAATGGAAAACGTGCTGGCATGGCCCACCAGTTCGTGCACGAGGTCGGGCTCTGGCGTGTAGAGCGGGCGCGAGCCGTGACGCAGGTACTGCGTCGAGCGGAAGACGCTGCGCTTTAGCGACGCAAAGAAGTCCTGGGACGAAAGGAGCCCATGCACGGGTTCGAAGCGGAACCCCGTACCGTAGAGAGGGCCGAGCAGCGCTGTGGGTCCTGACCCTGGCCCTGAACCTAACCTATGGCCTTCACTCAGCTCGGCGAGCTGTGGAATGCCGCGCTCCCATGGAGCCCAAGCCTGCATTCTCTCCCAGACCGCCGCGCACGCAGTCTCTTCGAGCGCGGATCGCAGGTGACTCCAAACGGTCTTCCAGGTGGCCTCTTCCTGCGCCGTGTACGCCACCGTGGGCACTGCGGTCCCGGGGACATGGTCCAGGGCCAACCGCGCGATTTCATCGCGGCGACGTCTGTAGAGAAGATCGTGAAGGCCTGGGTGATCCTGATCGAGCGTGACCTCGAAGGCATCGATACGGCTGCCGGAGAGCGCCGAAGTGTCTGTATTCATCAGAGGATGAGCGAAGGTAGTTGCCTGGAGGAGGCAGCCTCATCGCGCGTCGCCTGCGCTGATACAAAGCGAGGCAGCTCGATGAGCTGCCTCGTGAATCTGATCTCAGCCGCTTCGAAGCGGCCGACCATGTCCAACGAAATTAGCCCGCGTGAAGGCGGGCGTAATAGAGGGCCGAGTTGGGCTTCGTGGACATATGAAGACCGTAGGCCGGATCCGCTGGACCCGCAACCCAGTCTGAGGGGATCTCTCTTCAGGCGGTACCGTATCGCTGGTCACTGGAGGATCAGTTGACGCAGTTTGAGACGTCGGGCGTTGGGCCGCAGGAAGCGGCCCATGGGACCGGACGGCTCCGCGGCCTAGATCAGCTTTGTGCTGGGCCATAGCCATGCGAAGATCGCGCCGGTTGCCAGGCCGTAAAGGACTCCGTCCATGAGGAAGCGACCGGTGGTTGCCCAGCTCCGCGACTTCCAGATCGACTGGGTCGGCTCAGCGCCGGCGTAGGCAAGGAACGTGATCGTGCCGACCACCCGAAGCATGCGCATGAAGCTGTCCGCAGGGCTCAGGACAAGAAACGAGACGTAGGCGATCAGCGCGCTCATGACGATCGTGAAGACCAGCCAGGAGCCGAGCTGTTTGCCCATGGTGGGGGGGCCGCTCGGAATGATGGTCAGCATGCCGACCGGCCCTTCCTTGAACCTGGTCTGCATCTTCTCACTGGCGAGGTCCTTCATGTCCGCACAGTGCGGGAAAACGTAGTCGCCTGGGGCCACGGTATTCCCCGTCAAGCCGGCAATCGCGTCGGCCTCGTTGGGTAGCTCGCGGTAATCATTCATGTGGTACCGGAGCACCATATGGATCAGGGAGCTGGTGAAGAACACCGCCACCCCCGAGAGGAGGATGGGCAGCCAGAGTTCAGTGAGAAAGGCCATGATCCGGAAGGGGCGAAGGGAAGGGACCGGGGGAAGGGGCGATAGGCAGCGTATCGGCGTCGATACGGTACCACGAATCATGGTTTGTGCTGGCTGACGACGCTTCCCCCGAGGAGCCTGGCGACCTCGGGGATTCCTTCGCGATGGCCGTTGGTGCCCTTGAGCCAGGCGTACTGCGCCCACTCCAGCGGCGTGGACTTGTACTTGACGTCCGGAAGGTCGGTTCGTGCGCCAGCGGCGAGCAGGGCGGACGCGAGTTTCGGTAGGCCGAGCATCGCGGTCCAATGGAGGGCTGTCGCGCCAAAGAGGCCTTTGGCGTGGATGTCCGCGCCTAGCTCTATGAGGTGCACACCCCACTACTCGGATTCAGCTATGCGCGACACGTTCCCAGGTCGGCGCACAGGCTCGCGGCGGCGATTAGGTAGGTGTCGCCAGACTTTGCGTAGGCGTCATCGATGTCGACGCCTGCCTCGATGAGAGCCTGGACGTGAGAGAGATCTCCGCTCTCGATGGCTTGCTTCATGTTCGTCATGTCTTGGTGGGGGAGATCAGCCCATTGTGAGGACCCAACAGGTCGCCACCGTCGCGGCGATGAGGGCCCAGAACTTGGGTGCGAGACGTCTAGCCTGTTGGCCAAGGTCCGCGCCTCGGCGATGGGCCAGGATGGACCAGGGACCTGCCACCAGCGCGGCCATGGTGAGCACGAGGCCTAGCGGCTGGGTGCGCAGGGACTCGAACAGGTGCCCGTGCGCGAGATGGCTCACCGAGGTGGTCACTCCGCAGGTCGGACAGGGTGCGCCGAGCCACTCGCGGAAGGCGCAGGGGCTGAAGCCAAACTGTTCGTGCGTTCCGAACCCCCGCGGGTCGGGTTCCGTGAGGAGGCCCACCGCGGCAACGGCGGCGAGGATGACCCATGGCGCGGCGAGGAGGAGGTAGTGGAGGGAGCGCATGCTGCTGTCTCGGCGGGGCGGCCGGGTCCCGCCCACGATATCGGATTCAGGACCGGGTGATTTCGTGAATGCGCCTGTGCGGCCCACGTAAATCTAGGTGTCCCAGCAACCCGCTAACTCCCCATCTGGGGACCATCACCCCGGAGGTGAGAACCATGAAGAACACACGCCTGGCCGTCGCGATCCTGTTCGCTGTACTGGCAACCGTCGTTCTCTTGATCCAGATCTGACGGCGTCAGTCGATTTGGACTTTGACGATTCGGTCGTGGACGACCACCTGTTGCTCCACGACCAGGATCAATTCGCCGGTTTCGTCCTCTTCATTCCACACCTCGACCATGTATTGGCCCCGTGGAAGGAGACGCTCGCCCGCGTGGAATAGAGCTTTCGGAGACAAGCGTAAGCGGGCAATGCCGCCTGCGTACGGCATGGAAGGCAGGCGCTGGTCGTTCAATCGCTTCCGTCATCGCACGGCCGGAGGCAACGGTCAGCTCCATCTCTTGGAGCTCAGCCCGGGTCCCTACCAGTTCCACGCGGAAGAGCCCGCTCTCGGGGTGGAGCCTCGCGGTGTGACGCGTCCGATCGGGCATCTCCACTAGAAGGTTGGAGACCCCGGAGGAGACCCCGGAGGAAATCTCGGAGGAAATCTCGGCCTGGATCGGGAAAGACAGGAGCCAGCGCCGTTCGACCTGGGCCTCATCATCCAGATCCCGAGGGGGAGCGTCTTCCATCCTGA
>JBLIHL010000582.1:0-3927 GCA_047635895.1 Paracoccaceae bacterium
ATCGAGAGCAGGTCTATGCACCCGATGACGCCGTTCATGGGCGTCCGAATCTCGTGGCTCATGGTGGCCAGGAAGCGGTCCTTGGCGACAAGCCCGACTTCGGCGGCGTCCTTCGCCGCCGTCAGGTCGGAGGTTAGCTCACGCAGGTCATCCAGCGACTTCCCCATCGCTGCATGGCTCTGCCGGGTCATCGCTTCCGACGTGCGAACTAGACGCTCGAGCTGCCGGATGCGCCTCTCCAAGCGTTGACTGTCCTTCCGAGCGGCCTTGGCCTCCTCGGAGTTGAGCGGCTTGTGGGTACTCATCAGCCGAGCACGACCGAAACGCAGGTCTCGTTGTGGAACCCGTTCGCCAGACTGCCGTGGCTGGGAGCGATTTCCCCAAAGCAGTAGAGTCCGGCGAGTACGAGATCCGTCAGCCCTTGGTCGATCAGGACGCTCTTGAGAAGGTCGACTTCCTTCGAGGCCTCGGACCCTAGCACCCACTTACGTGCAGCGCAGCTGAAGATGAGGGCGATGGAGGGCTCGCCACCCTCGAAGGTGTCGAGTGCCCGTCGAAGTGATTCCTCTGATCCACTGAGCAGGCCATCCTCAGCGACCAGCGTGAAGCGCACCCGTGCACCCTGGGGAATGGCGCCTGCGAACGTCAGCGTGCCCGCCTGTTCGTCCATCAAATGAGTGGCGCGTAGGCACCAGGCTCCCGAGTCGTCCATGTACGCCAAGGGGTACTCGCCCAGCGATTGGGACGGCATATCTCCGTAGCGCTCCTGGTACACGGTCAGGGCTGGGCGTCCGTCGATCTCACTTACGATGGATCCCTCTGAAGACGTGACGATCAGGTCGTCTCCAATGGGAAACCAGCCCGAACCCACACCCCAGCTGCTTCTGACAGGTCCCTCGATCAAGAGGATCGGAAGCGCGTCGCAAAGGACCTCGCTGCCGAAGAACTCGTGCATCTGGTCGAACTCGCGGTGATCACCGCTCAGTCCACCCAGGACCGGGCACTTCGCACCTGGGAGGTGTTTTGAAAGGCCTCTGATGACCGCGCTCGCGTCGGTGCTTGGTGCAAACGACGTGAGGCAAACGGCCGGATTCACTTCGCCAGCGCTCGCCACGGCGGCGAGCACGGCGGCGTCTAAGTCACCCGACAGGTTTCGACCAAGTCCCGAGCGGACCACGAGGCCGTCCCCGGAGAAGACTGTCAGCATGACGGAGTCGTCGCAGAATCCCAGGCTGGACGAAAATTCACCATCGGTCGTCCCGCCAACCAGTGGGAGGCCTGGCCAGCGCTCCTGGATGCGGTCCAGGAGGATCTGATGGTCGTATTCGACGCTGCAGAAGAGCAGCGCCGCCTTCGGCTGAGCACCCCCAAGGTCGGACGCTACCTGTTCGATGACCTCATCGATGGCGTCCAGGCTATCGGGATCGTCACTGTGGCCAAGGTGTGCAAGCATGGTGCCGAGGATGAGCGGAACACGGTCGGGCGGGGCGCGCGGACTCCCGCAGCGCTCAGGTTTACCCTCGACAGGCTGACGCACTCAGCTTCATGCGTTCCGCTTGCTGGCCCTTGGCCGTCTCAGATCTGGTCATCCGTTGTGACCCGAAGTGGCGCTTTCGGGGGGACAGCGTGGGACGGCTTGACCCAAGGGGCGGCGAACGCCTCTTGGAACCGCTCTCAGGTGGAGAGCAGGCCTTCCTGGATCGCGATGCGCGCAAGTTCGGCGGGGGAATGCGCGTCGAGTTTGCGCTGGAGGTTCTCTCGATGCTTCTTCACGGTTCCCAGCGTGATATCGAGCTTGATAGCGACTTCCTTATTGGTCTTGCCGATCGCCAGCAGTTGGAACACCTCGCGCTCACGCGGTGTGAGTGCGCCCAGACGCCCAGTGGTGGCCTCGGACGGGTCGGGCCTTTCTCCGCTCATCAACCGCTCGACCAGCGCGTTGGTCACCCGCGGTGTCACGTAGTTTCGGCCTTCAAAGACGGCTTCCACGGCTACTTTGAGCTCCTGGGGTTCGGAATCCTTGGTCAGGAAACCGGACGCGCCAGCCTTCAGCGCTTCCTCGAGGAAGCGGCCCGACTCATGGTTGGTCAGCACGAGGAATCGTGTTCGCGGTGAAGCGGCCAAGAGCTTGGGAAGTGCGTCGATGCCCGAGAGTCCGGGCATCGTGATATCGATCGTCGCGACATCAGGGCGTAGTTTGCCGATCTCCTCGATGGCGTCACGGGCGTCGCCGGAGTCACCGACGACGTTGAAGCCGCATTCATCGGCAAGAAGGCGCCGGAGGGCGGCTCGTACGATCGCCTGGTCATCCAGGACGAAGACTCGTATGGGGGTTTGGTCGTTCATTGCAGTCTCAATTGGTGTGGGGGATCGAGGGCCAGTCGAGCATCACGCTCAGGCCTTGACCGTGTTCGCCTTGGCCCAGGCGAACGCTGGCGCCGTGCTCGTCGGCGATTTTCCGTACGAGCGCTAGTCCAAGCCCGGTGCCGTCTTCTTTTTCCGTCCGGAAGAGTCTGAACATGGCCTCGCGCTCCGCCTCCGGAATTCCGGGCCCGTCGTCGTCGACCGCCAAGCGGATCATATTGGAGGAGCCGGGGCAGGGCTCCGCCCTTAGGGTGACGCGGCCACCTTCCGGCTGGGCTTCGATGCCGTTTCTCAGCAGGTTGGCCAGGAGGTCGTTGAGTGCAGCGGGATCGGCGAGCAGCGAAGGTGTACCGGGGTCCACCGAGATGTTCACGACGTGCGCACCTTTGCGTATGGCAGCGGCTTCGTGGGCTGCAGCGCGCCCAAAGGCCTCGGCGGGAGAGACGGGCTCCAGTCGAAGCTCGAGCGGGCGCGAGAATCGAAGCGTTCGCGAAAGCAGCTCTTCCAGCCGCCGCATGCGTCCCGCAAGCTCTTCGAGCATGGCGTTGTCTTTCTCACCTAGCTGGCGGCCTACGGCCTTGAGCGCGAGTTCGAGTGAAGAGACGGGGCTGCGTAGTTCGTGCGCGAGGACCGCTGATTCTTCACCGACGCGGGCGAGCGATCGCATGACCGCTGACTCGCGCCGTTCGAAGTCGACCAGTGCGGTGATGTCTCGAACTTCCACGATCCCGGCGGGCGCGCCTTCTTGGGGCGAGTCAATGTACCGAATGGACACCTCGTGCGCGTAGGGGTGCGAACCATGGCAGCCGCTGGCTTTCAAGCCCATGTCGGGTGGTAGGCGGTGGTGCGACTCAAGGGCGATCTCATTGGGGATACACACGTCGGCACGCTCGACGCCAAGTCCCGACTCCTGCGCGACTTCCAGAGCGCGGCAGACACCGTCGCGATTGCCCGGAAGTGGGCTCCAGAAGGGTGCCTCATGGATCTGTTTCCCTACAACCGCGCTCGGGAGGACGCCGATTCTGGCGAGTGCGGGCTCGTTCACTTCAGTGATGCGGCCTTCCTTGTCTAGCAGAAGGACCATCTGGTTCTCGTGTTCGAAGACCGCGCGGAACTTGCCCTCGCTCCGTCGAAGCGCTTGACGCGCGCGGATGCGCTCCGTGACGTCGCGAAAGCTGCCGCAGTAGAGGGCACCCTCTCCCTCGCCATGGACAATCTCCGAGATGCTCAGCTCGCAAGTCACGAGGGAGCCGTCCCTGCGAACGACGTCGAACTCACGAACGGTTCCGAGAATCCAGGTCTTCCCCGTTCTGCGGTAGCGCTCCAGGTAGGAGTCGTGATTGGAGTGATGGGGCTCTGGAATCAGAACCTTGATGTTCTCGCCTTCGAGCTCGGTGGCTATCCATCCAAAGTGGCGTTCGACGGAGCGGCTGGCGCGGACGATCAGGCCGAAGCTGTCGATTACAATGACTGCATCGATCAAGCCATCTAAGAGAGCGTCAAGGAGCTCGGTCTTGTCTTCATTCCGTGCGCGTGCCATAGGCCGCACCTTAGCAGTCTGGG
>JBLIHL010000583.1:0-3925 GCA_047635895.1 Paracoccaceae bacterium
TGAACTGGTGGGGTGGCGGCAGAGCTGGGGGCAGCTGAGTCCATCACCGTACGGCGACGGGCAGACGTCAGTTGGCGACGAATGGGCAGGCGAGCTGGCGGCGGCCTGATCTGCGAAGATCTAGAGAGACCATTGAAGGGAGTCAGCTTGGAACGCTTAGACCGAAGCTGGGGTGGGAAACATACTGACCCGCAACGTTCTCGATCCAGTAGCAGTTCAACCCGGCCACCGCGAAGTCGAGGTCCCCGTCGCCGTCCACGTCACCGAGCGACAGTCGGGCGCCGACCGTCACCGTGGAGCCCGTCGCTGAGCTGAGCACGACGACGGGCGCGCCGACCTCTCCCTGGCCGAGATTCGTGATCTGGAGCAGCGCCTCACCGGAGGCTGCATAGCCCCAGCACCCCTGGGACTACTGCCACCAGGGGTGAGGGAGCGCCTTGCCTCCGGAAACCTTGGGGCCCGCCACCCGAATCCATCTATGCACGACACCCTCCTCGGAGCGTGTCGTGCGGACATCGAAGTGGAGATTCTATTTCCTACCGAAAGCGCAGACATTGCCGTCCGGAGAGGCACGCGAGGAGCAGTTATTGGTGTCGCCGGGGTCGTCCAGCGACCTACACCGCCCCCTCTACCCCACCAGGTCCCATGTCCAACACCACTCGCACCCTTGCCGCATCCCTGGCTGCCACCCTGACTGGCTCCCTCCTCGTGGCTCCCGCTCTTTCGCAAACCTGGACGTCATCCCATCCGGATCAGCCGGGCTGGACGATTCGCTACGCCGCTTCCGTGGCCGAGCAAGCCAGCGACAACCAGATCTTCCTCTTCGGGGGAATCGACGGCCTGAGCGCCCAGGATCACGTTTGGAGGTACCACCGCACGAACGGTTGGTTCGTCATGGGCGACATGCCGGGCGCGCGCTACGACGCGGTCGCAGCGACGGTCGAGATCGCCAGCCAAGACTACGTTCACCTCCTCGGCGGTGGCGTGGGCGGGACTGGAGCCACGACGTCGAACTGGCGCTATGACCCCGGCACCGACACCTGGGACACGGCCACGTTCGCTCCCATGCCGGTCGCCAAGGCGCACATGGAAGCGGTCACCGCACCGGACGGGCAAATCTACGTCTTCGGCGGCAACAGCGCGGACGGCGGCACGGTCTACGACTCCATGCACGTGTTCAACCCGATGACCAACACCTGGTCCGCGGGCCCCTCGATGCCCCGCGCCCGCAGTCACTTCGCCGCGCTCAAGGACTGCGACGGCTACATCTATCTCTACGGCGGCGACATTGGCCCGCTGACGCATGCTGAGATCGACTGCTTCGACACGGTCTCAGGCATGTGGCTGACGGTGAACCCGCACACGGGCGGCCCGTTCCCGGACATGATCACGCCTCGGAGCAGCGTCGCTGGCGCCCTGGGGCGCGACGGCCGCCACTACATCACAGGAGGCAACGACTTGGGCCCCGTGGCCGTACCGACCGTCGAGTCCTTCCATCCGTACAGCAACACGTGGAGCACGGAGCCAAGTCTCCTCGAGAGCCGCAACGGCCACCGCGCCGTGGGCCTCGGTTCACGCGTCTGGGTCGCGGGCGGCTACCGCAAGATCTGGCCGACAACGAACCAGATCGAGAGCCTTGGCTCGCTTCCCGCTTACGGCCCGTGTGGCGATGACGTCGCCATCCTGCCGCCGCCGGTCTTTTCAAACACGCAGGCGAATGCCGCGCCCCTTGACTTCACGAGCACCTGGATCGGCGGCACCATCGAACCAGGAATACAGCACTGGTTCACCTGCGAGGCAGCCGCGGACATCCTGACGTTCATCGACATCGACGTGGCCAATGGCGACCTCGACGTCAGCGTGTACGACGATCAAAACAACCTGCTCAGTGAGAACTCCGCATCCAAAGGAGTCCTCCTCGACCCGAGAGGCCTCTCAACCCAGGCCTTCTACATCAGGATGTCCAGGGGACATGGGATTGGCTCGTCCGGCTACGACCTCTACATCAGCAGCAGCAATGACCCGCAGCCGATCGGCGAGGTGTACTGCCACGCCGCGACGCCCAACTCGAGCGGCGAGCGCTCAGGCATCCGCGCCCTTGGCCTGGCGAACGCCGCAGCCAACTCAATCGAACTCCAGGTAGCGAGCCTTCCCGCGATGAGCTTTGGCTACTTCCTGGTGGCGCCAGAGGCGGGCACGATTGCCAACCCCGGTGGCTCCCAAGGAACGCTGTGCCTGACCGGCTTCCAGATCGGTCGCTACGCCGGGAACGTGCTGAACGCAGGCCAGACCGGTGAGGTCGCGCTGCACATCGACCTCACGAGCATCCCCGGCTCTCCCGCGTCCGCCGGTGCACCCGGCGACGTCTGGTACTTCACCTACTGGCACCGGGACGCTGACCCGATCGCAGGAGCGACGAGCAACTTCTCGGACGGAGTGTGCGTCGAACTACGCTAACCCCTAGTGCCCCCCCCGCGAGGAGGCGCGTCCACCTGAGCGATCCCACCGGATTGCCTGGGTGGACGCGTCAATTTTGCGAGCCCGCCCCTACGCGCCAACAAGCCTACGCGCCAACAAGCAGCGGAAGCTGGCCCCTATGCTCACGCTCCCGTCGGATTGCATCCATCGGCTGATCACGTCCCTGTAGGCCTCTTCGACGGCCGCATCGCTAGTGTTCTCGGCTGCCTTCACGGAGACACCGGCGGAGCACAGCCCACGCACTGCCGTATCTACATCGGGGTACTCGAAGGGGCAATCGACGTCAAAGATGTCGACGGGCAAGAGACCAGCGTCTCTCGCCAGCTGTCGCAGCGCGTCCTTATTCGACAGCGCAAACGGCCCAGGTGCGCCAGGAGGGGGCGCGGCCAGGCCCGAACCACATCCCACGTCCAAGTACTTCGTTCGGGCAACAACGCCCGCTCTCTCCAGGACCGCTTCAAAGTATGGTCGATGCACGCCCTCTTGAATCTCGGCCCATTCCTGCGCACGCGCGCCCCAGAGGCGGCCATTCGCAGCGGACGTCCTACTCGACTTCCAAGCCAGTTTGGACACGCCCTCCCCCAAGATCGCTGGCTGCTCCCATGCCACTGGGCTCCACGGCCCGAGCGCTGCGCTCTCTACTCCCCCAACTTTAGCCGCCCCTCACGAGGCGGCATGGGGGTTCGAGTCCTCGAAATCGCGGCCGCGCTCAGCGCTCCTTCTTGGCAATGATCAGATGCTGGAAGCCGCGGAGGAAGAAGTTCCCCTCGGCGGCCGCCTTGTGAAACGCAGGCTTCTCGAGCTTGCGGTTTCCGCGCACGACGGCGATGTGATCGACGATGCGGAAGCGCTGGCGCAGCTGCTCCGCCAGCCTCGCGCCGATCGACACGAAGCCCTTCTTCTTCTCGAAGGAGTCGCTGACGTAGAGGGCGAAGTAGCGCCGGTCGCGCAGGATGCGGTCCGCTTCCGCGAACGCCCCCTCCATCGCCTCGAAGTAGCTCTCGTCAAACGCCGAAAGCTTGCCGATGCAGTCCGGGTCCTCGGAGTAGTCGATGTGGGTCGAGTACGGCGGATCCATGAAGACAAAGTCGGCCTTCTCATCCTCCAGGGGGAGCTTTCGCGCGTCAGCCCGGAAGATGTCCTCGCGCGTGGGCTGCAGGTCATACCCAATGGCCCTGCGCTTCTGGTCGCGCGCGACGTCCAGGGTGGTCCCGCCGCCGCAGAACGAATCGACGACGAGGTCCCCCTCGCGCGTGTAGCGCTGCAGCAGGTTCCAGATCACCCAAGCGGGGGTCCGCCCCTCGTAGCCGGGCAGGCCCATGGGCTCGTCGGAGTACTGCTGGGACGGGTAGTACCAGAGTGTCGTGGTCTGGAGCTTGAGGTTCGGCTTTTCAGGCCGTCCGTAGGCACCGCGTGCCGGACCGCCGCCTTGCCGGGGACCGCCCCC
>JBLIHL010000584.1:0-3918 GCA_047635895.1 Paracoccaceae bacterium
CCAAGCACGACGTGATGCGCACCGAGTACTTCGGCCCGCTCCTCGGCGTGTACGTCTACGACGACGACCGCGTCGACGAGACGCTTGAGCTCTGCGCGACGACCTCGCCGTACGCCCTGACGGGCGCCATCTTCGCCGACGATCGCTACGCGGTCCTCAAGGCAACGAACGCGCTGCGCTTTGCCGCGGGCAACTTCTACGTCAACGACAAGCCGACGGGCGCCGTCGTGGGCCAGCAGCCGTTCGGCGGCTCGCGGGCATCAGGCACGAATGACAAGGCGGGTTCGATCCTGAACCTCCAGCGCTGGGTCAGCCCGCGAACGATCAAGGAGACGTTCGTGCCGGCGACCGACTGGCGCTACCCGTTCCTCGGCTAGTACGAAAGCGACGATTCCCGATGGACGAAACGCTGCCTAAGGACGGTCCCCTCCAGCCGGAGGACCACTCCAGAGACTCGGCCGGGCTCACCTACGTGTACCCGGTCGTGTCCCGTCGCTCGCGGGGCGTGTCCATCGGGATCAACCTGAATCCGAACAACGCCTGCAACTGGGCCTGCGTGTACTGCCAGGTGCCTGACCTCCAGCGGGGCGCTGCGCCTGATATCGACCTCGACGTACTCGAGGCCGAGCTGCGTGGATTCCTGTCGAAGGTCACGACAGCGGCCTGGATGGAGCAGCACGCGCCGCCGGAATCCCGTCGGATCAACGACATCGCCTTCTCCGGGAACGGCGAGCCCACGACCGTCCGGGATTTCGACGCCGTTGTCGAGCGCGTGCTCGCCGTCCGGAGTGAGTTCCCCGCGCTGACCGAGACCAAGACGGTTCTCATCACCAACGGATCCCAGGCTCACCGAGACCACGTGAAGCGTGGCCTCGAGCGTATGTCGCGGGCAAACGGTGAGGTCTGGTTCAAGATCGATTCGGCCACGCGTGAAGGGCGCCGCTCCATCAACGGGAGCGACATGCCCGATGAGCGCATGCGCGCCAACCTGCGCACGACCGCGGAGGCCTGCCGCACGCTCGTGCAAACCTGCGCGTTCGGACGAGACGGCGAGCTGCCCTCAGACGCAGAGATCGACGCCTACCTGCGGTTTCTCACCCTGGAAGTCAACGCCGGCACACCGCTCTGCGGAGTTCTGCTCTACAGCCTGGCACGTCCTTCGCTCCAGCCCGGGGCCGGGCGCCTGAAGCGCCTGGACGAGCCCTTTCTCCAGGAGCTAGCGGGCCGGATCACAGAGGCCACCCGCCTCGAGGTGCAGGCCCATGCCTGACGCGCTCTCCCACGACGATCACAACGGCCCCAAGGCCGAGTACACGCTCGTCTACCCGGTTCTCTCGCGCCGCGCGGGCGGGCTCTCCATTGGGATCAACCTCAATCCCGGCAAGGAGTGCAACTGGGCCTGCGTCTACTGCGAGGTGGAAGGCCTGGTCCGCGGCGCTCCCGGTCCCATCGACCTCGCCCTGCTCGAGCATGAGCTCGACGCAGTGCTCACCGCCGCGCTCCAAGGCCGGTGGAAGGACCCTGACGGAGGGGGCTCCGCGGTGATCCGTGACATCTGCATCGCGGGCGACGGGGAGCCGACGCTCTCGCCTGACCTGGACGCGGCGATCGAGATCGCCGCGCGACTCAGGCAAGGACACGGACTGGCGAAGTCCACCAAGTTCGTGGTGATCACCAACGGAAGTCGGGTCCATCGGCCCGAAGTCCTCGCCGCACTCGAACGCCTGTCTGCCGCCGGCGGTGAGATCTGGTTCAAGGTCGACGCGGGCTCCAGCGAGGCCCGCGCCGCCCTCAACGGAATCAGCGTCCCCACGGCGCGCGTGGTCGAGTCCCTCCACCTCGCTTGCGACACGGTCCCGACCTGGATCCAGACCATGGCGGTCCACCCGCACGCGGATCCGACCGGGGTGGCGCAGATCGTCCAAGCCGCCCAGGCCGCTGGCGCGGCTCCGCGGGGCCTTTTGCTTTACGGACTCCGCCGTCCATCCCATCAGCCGGGTGGCGAGGACCTCCGGGCCCTCGACCACGTAGAACTCACAGCCGCAGCCGACCAGCTGCGCGCGGAGACCGGGCTCGAGGTACGAGTCTTCGAGTGAAGACCGGGGTCCGGCTGTTTCAAGGCCGCCCCGATCCGTAGACTCCGTGCCATGGAGACCGGAGAAGAGAACCAGGCCGAGCTCGCCGTGGGCGAGATCCAGCGCGCCGTCCGTCATGGAGACCGAGGAGCCGTGGCTCGTCTCCTCAGCGACCAGCCGCAGCTCGCCAGCGCACCTTCGGTCCGGGGTGGCTCCCTCCTCCTCGAGGCCTTCGAGCGCGAGGCCCAGGATATCGCGGACCTCTTCGTGAACGCTCGCAACGATCGCGGCATCACGGAGCTCGATCTCCACGAGGCGTGCGCCATGGGGCGCGCGGGCATCGTCCAAAAGCGCCTCACCGACGATCCGCTCCTGTTCGACGAGGTCGGCCCGGCGGGTTTCTATCCGCTGCACCGAGCCGCCTATCGTGGGCATGCAGACGCGGTCTCCCTGCTTCTGCAAATGGGCGCTGACGCTAACGTGTGCTCGGAGAACGGCGCGTCGCTAACCCCCCTGCACAGCGTCGTCGCCGGCGCCGCGCGATTTGGTAGCACCCCGGAAGCGGCCTCAGGCTCAGACTTCGACGCCACGTGCAGGCGATTGATGGCGGCAGGGGCCGATGCCCACCTCCGCATGGAGGGCGACTGGACCGCGATCTCCGCCGCCGAGCGCGACGGACTCCACGGCCTTCTGCCGGTCCTTCGACCGCTCCCCTTGGCTGAGCCCAGCCCGAGCCGTGAAGATCTCGCCAACCAAACGCTCCCAGGCGAGCGGCTCTCCGCCGAGTTCACCGAGTGAGCCAATCCCCGAGCGAGGGTCCCGGTCAAGCCCACCCGTGCGATGGCGCCTGGCGTCCGCTCGACCCGTTCATTCGAACGGGCGCGGACCCCTGGTCCTCCTGTGCCGAGGGCTTCACCGGATTCACGGTTAGCTGGAGCACCATCACGGCAGACCCGGAGCGCTGGGAGCAGTACGACGACGCGCGAGAGTCCACCGGAGGCGCTCTGCGCATTGACCTCGCGGAGGGCACCGGCCGCATGGCGCTCGAAGCAGCGCTCGAGTACCAGCCCGAGCTCATCCGCGTTCCAGCGCCGAGCTTCCCCATCGATGACGATGGACTCCATGCCATCGCGAGACTCGACGCGGCCGCCACGCGCGCCGAGACGGCGCTGACGCTCAGCGCCCCGATCCGTTCAGCGGCCGCCGACCTTCAGGTGCTGATCGCCGCCGCCATCTCCTCGCAGGCCGTCGTGGCCTTTGGACTCGATGGTTTCGGCGAGGAAGCGCTCGAGAGCCTCGGGACACTGGAGGGACTGGCTGTTTTCTGCCCTGGCCTGGAGTTCGCGAGCGCCTACCGGCTCGGCGCCACGGCCTTTGACGGCACCTTCGGGCTCCTCGGGCCGGTGGCCTGCTCCGAAGCGCTTGGGCTGGCAGAAGACAACCCCGGCGAGGCGCGACAGCTCGAGAGGCGGCTCCAGCGCTTTATCGACGGGCCCTTTGAGCGCGCCACGCGAGCGTTACCCCCCGATGAGCGAGCGGTGGCCTTGGCGGGAACATTCGCGTTTTTCGAGGAAGAGGGAGGCGATCCACCCGTCGCCTTCGCAGAGATGGAATGGCTGGAGCTGCGCGCCGCCATCGACGAGCAAGGGCTGTTCCCGCCCGATCTCACCTGACTTCCCGCGCCGGTGACCCGCCGGCCCCCTCGCCGATATCCGCGTATTCCCTGCGCGGCCCTGTCCCATGAACGCCCGCTCGATCCGCCAGAGAAAGAACGCACGCGCCATGGGCGCCACGCTTTTCGCCGCGACATGCGTCGCACTCATTGCGTGGCGCTGGGCGCCAC